>NZ_JBDGJV010000016.1:0-43428 GCF_057656715.1 Neobacillus sp. Soil_C_43 | reverse complement strand
GATGTGGTAACACATTAAAGCGCCGGGGGACTGTCCCCCGATGTGGTAACACATTAAAGCGCCGGGGGACTGTCCCCCGATGTGGTAACACATTAAAGCGCCGGGGGACTGTCCCCCATCTTTGTGTATTTATCTATGTATTTGGTGTTATTTTTCGCTTATATTTGCGGTAGACTTTAATCTCCAGCTGATGACCCAAAAGACCCAAGAATAGGCCTAGAATTATGCCGTTAAAGACCGGATAGTCCCAGACCTTAGCTGCCGCAAAATAGTTTAAAATGTGAGCGTCATGCCAGAAGAGACCGAAATCCATTCCCACGACCATTCCGAGGAAAAATCCAGAGAAATAGGTCCGCCTCTCCCCTTCTATTCCTGCTAGTCTGTTGTTGTTCACAACAGAGGAATTAAACGCCTGCCATAGGGCGAAGCAATAAATTGAAGGATAAAAAAGGCCCCACTGGTAATCAATCACTTGATGAGCGGAGTGTGCGTCCCCATGAAAGGTATTTAACAAGGCGATATTTAAGTGCGATTTCACATTAACCAGGATCTCCCACACCATTAATACAAAGCCAACTATGTAATCTTTATTGTACATCTGTCCGAAGCCTGGTAAAACAAGCGACCACAACATGGCCGCATATGGTGAGCGATACTGACGACTTTGCCTCATGGTGGTTTCCCCCTGAATGAATTATATCCATATAATTTCACCACAAACGAAAAAAATCCTCCTTTATTTACAATTTTTAGGAAAAAAGTCGCAGAGATTTTTTCACTAGTGTCCAGCTTCCTAAAAAATCTGACAATTAATTGAACTTTTTTATTTTACAAATCCATTTTTATGCCTATACATTCATAAAACGAGAAACTAACGGTAATAATATCCACGAGGTGAATATCGTGGATAAAAATCAAATGAGACTCACATCTTCCGAAATCGGCACGCTGTGGGGAGAGTATGTAAACGGGACGATGACAGATGCAGTAAATAGATATATGGTTACCATTATTGAGGATGCATCCATCAAAGCCATTTTTGAGGATGCAATTGAGACCTTCGCGAGACAGAAGAAACAATTGGTTATTTTTATCGAGAATGAGGGATTTCCTCTACCGATTGGATTTTCTGAAACAGATCTCAACAAAGGTGCAGAGAGGCTTTTTACCGATATATTTTGCTTAAATTATTTACATGTTATGACGTTACATGGCTTGCTCGGACACACCACATCCTTAGGAGTTTCTGTTCGTAAGGATTTAAGGGAATTTTACGATTCCTGCGATAATGATGCGAAAAGGATGTATCATCAAACGATTGAGCTCTTGCTGGAAAAAGGAAGCTTTCAAAGAGACCCTATGTTTTACCCAAGCAAACAGATTGAATTTATATCCAGCAAAGATTTTACCGACGGGTTTTTCGGTAAGGGTCGGCGGTTATCTGCAACTGAAATTATCAGTATTTCATTTAATCTGAAAAAGAGTATTATGGCGAAAACGTTGGCGATTGCCTTCGGTCAGGTAGCTCAAAATAAATTGGTCAGGGAATTTTTCACTGACACGGAGAAAACTTCGGATGACCAAATTAAATCATTTACTAAAATCATGCAAGCGGATAATTTACCTGTTCCTAAATCATGGGAAACGGAGGTCACCAACTCTACCGACTCTCCTTTTTCAGACAAACTCATGATGTATCATATCGGGTTTTTATTCCAGGCTGCCCAAGCCTATCACGGAACTGGTCTCGCATCGGCCATGCGGACGGATTTGGTGGCATCTTTTGAAGGCGTCATTTTGAAAAATTTACTGGTCACTAAGAAATGGTTTAATATTATGGTGGAATATGGCTGGTTAGAACAGCCCCCTCTTGCCCCTAATCGGGAGGAACTTTCGGAGGAAAAATGATTTTTATCCTCATATAAACAACAGGAAGCCGGCTCAACGGGAGCTGGTTTTTTTGCGTCCGAAAATTATGTTATATACCAATTTTATCTCAGTCACTTTATCCTCTGCTTGCTGAAATCTATCATTTTTCCGCTAATTTATGTCAGATTTTGCAACTTTTTACCCGAAACACTAGCAAACTATGGTAAAATTAATAAAAAAATGAAACTATATGAGGTGATTTTTTTAGATGAAGAAAACCATCGTACGTACTCTATCAACAGCCGCGCTTTTTTCGACACTCTTTGCTGGTTCTGCCCTTGCTGATACATACCAAGTCCAAAATGGCGATAGCCTATCAAAAATTGCCTCAAAATATCATACTAGTGTAAGTGGCTTGAAGACATTGAACGGTCTGAAGTCGGATATGATTTACGTCAATCAAGTGCTGAAGGTAAGCAACGAGCCGATTGGTGTGCAGGCGCCAAAGACGACTACATATACTGTTGTGTCGGGTGATGCCTTGATCAAAATCGCGAATCGTTATAACGTGACGGTCGGCGAGCTAAAGCAGTGGAACAACTTAGACAACACGATTATTTATGTAGGACAAGTGTTGAAGGTTTCTGCACCGGGGACAGGGACTGTGTCTACGCCTAAGCCTGCACCGACTCCAGCTCCAACGCCGGCATCACAAGGATCGACGAGTGAATATACGGTTAAAAGCGGCGATAGCTTAAGCAAGATCGGTGTTCAGTTTAATGTGACGGTTACGCAGTTAAAGACACTGAATAACTTGAAATCGGATATGATTTATGTCGGACAAAAGCTGAAGGTGAGCGGCACGATTTCAACTCCTGCTAAGCCGCCGGCTACGACTCCTCCTGTTGTCGCTCAGCCGTCGACTACAAGTGAGTATGTTATTAAAAGTGGCGATACTCTCGGAAAAATCGCCATCCAAACGGGTATGTCGGTACAGGATTTGAAATCGCTAAACGGCTTAACCTCTGATATGATTTATGTTGGACAAAAGTTAAAGGTAAAGGGCGGCCAAGTGAGCAGTGCTCCTGCGACGTCTTCTGATTTTGCAACGAATATGGTGAATACGGCAAAAAGCTTAATGGGAATTAAGTATGTTTGGGGCGGCAGCAGCCTGTCTGGTTTTGACTGCAGCGGGTTTATCTATTATGTGGCGAATCAGGCTGGTAAGCAGATTGGCCGCTATTCGGCGGAAGGTTATTACAGCCGCGCCTACTATGTTGATCAACCTAAGGCCGGGGATCTCGTATTCTTTGAAAATACGTATAAACAGGGAATCTCTCACGTGGGCATCTACCTCGGCGGCGACCAATTCATCCACGCCGACGAAGCACACGGTATTATGATTTCTACATTAAAAAGCCCATACTATACAGCGCATTTGGATGGGTTTAAGAGATTCTATTAGTTTTTCTAGGTAAAAATTCGGGGGACTGTCCCCCGGCGCGGTTGTGCGTTACCATGTCGGGGGACTGTCCCCCGACGGGGTAACGCGTAAAAGATTAATGAGTTGAGCCAGTCCCCAAAGTGCGGGGACTGGCTTTTTTATGTGGGGATTGAGCTGAATTTTGGTGAGTGGTCGATATGTGGTTGAAAGTGGTCGATAAGGTTCAAAAACCGGTTGATATACCTCAAAAAGCGGTCGATATTTGTACTAAACCGGTCGATAAAGTTCAAAAAGCGGTTGATAAATGGATTTTTATATAAAAGGGAAATTAAAATTTACTTTAGTAGAGCATTCTAGCCTGGAAAATGGTCTGGATTTCCGAAGATGGTCGCCTATCCGCCAATTGCGAGGGCTTATACGCTAAATGGCTGTGTTCATCCCCCGGTCGAGCAAAAAAAATCTAAAAAATTCTCATTTTGCTTGTATAAGAGACTGATAGTTTGGCAAGAATAGGGATAACAAGGTAATCGAGGGGGACGAACCAATGAACGAGAACAAATTGTTATTGTCGGAGTTTGCTAGTGAGGATGGTTTTGAGCTAAACAACTATATTAATCAATTATTTGAATACTTCTCTACTCTATCAAAAAACCAAAATACAAATAGCGAGCCAACCCCATAACAATCAAGTCGGGTTGGCTTTTTTTGTGCTTCCATGTGCCCCCTTGAAATAATGTGTGGGAGTTGGCTTTTTTTAGGTTTAAACCTTCCAGAAATGGCTATATAAAAACTATTAAATACATACTGCGTGGTTTGGGTCTTTTTTCATAGGAAATAGCTGATTTTGCAAGATTGTAGCGGAAATTCTTGCGGAATTTGGCTAAAAGTATTGGGAGGAAATACAGTGACCCAGCCCTAATATTTAGGTTAAGACAAAGTAATACCAACGAAAGGGTGGTCCATTTGCTAAAAATGAAGAAGTTGATGGTTGTGTTGCTTGGTGCCGTGCTGCTTTATGTGTTTCCGAGTGTGGTGGGTGCGGAAGAAAGTGGGAAACCAGTGGGCTGGGCGCTTCAGGATGGAAAGTGGCATTTTTACGGCGTTGATGGTGCACAGAAGACGGGTTGGCTGCTCGACAAAGGTACCTGGTACTATTTGGCCGCTAAAGATGGCGTGATGCAAACGGGCTGGGTGAAGGATGGTGGCAAGTGGTACTACCTCGATACGCACGGGGCGATGAAGACCGGGTGGGTCCAGGTGTCAGGCACCTGGTATTACTTGGATTCGCATGGTGTGATGAAGACGGGGTGGCTCACGCTTGGGAACCGCAGTTATTATTTAAGTCAACAGGGTGCGATGGCGACGGGGTGGCGATGGATTGGGACAAGCTGGTATTACTTTGATGGATCGGGTGCGATGGCGACAGGCTGGCGATATGTTTCAGGTGCTTGGTATTATTTGAGTCCGCGTGATGGTGCGATGGTGCGGCAGAATTTTGTGGATGGGTATTATTTGATGAATGATGGCCGGATGACGAATTCCGGAAGCGCAGCGGTTGTTTCGGTTGTGAATGACATGAAGAGTTGGATTGATGTAGGGGTTACGCAGGCTGATTTGAAATCGAAGCTGGGATCAAACTATCATGATTTGACAGGTGTCGAAGGCGAGAATTACTGGCTGTATACGATTAAGGTGACGGACGCGAAGAATTTCAAGATCGTTAAGTGGGATACCACGGAAGTTGGCGCGGAAGAATTGGCCGCGGGTAAGCAGGATATCAATTTGCTCGTGTTCTGGGATAGCGCGAAAAAGGCGTTCCAGGTGGCGATGGATTATTTCGATGCCAGTCATAGGTTCCATAATTACAATTCGTATAAATTTGATACTGTGTATAACTGAGTTATTTTGGGGACAGTCCCCCGTTGCGCTAAAGCGCCGGGGGACTGTCCCCTTCTTTATTTGCCTTTAATTGCTGCCAAGCCATATGCCGAGAAAGGCGAGTAAGATGCCGCAGGTGTAGCTGATTGCTAAATACAGCACTGCTATTTTTATTTTTCCTTTTGCATGCAGCTGGATATTCTCTAATTTAAACGTAGAAAAGGTCGTAAATGCCCCCATAAAGCCTGTTCCTAGAAGCAATCTTAACGTAGTATCTGTATGCGCCCCCATGATGAGTCCTAGCAAAAATGACCCCAATAGGTTGACAAACAAGGTAGAGAACGGAAAATTGGAGGGGTACTTTTTCTTTATAACTAAGCCCACGCCGTAACGGGACATCGCTCCGAAAAACCCGCCCAATGCGACTAATGCGATATTGATGATCATGACCGTACACCTCCGCCTACTGCAGCATCCTTTTTCATTCCTAAGCGGTAGCCGAGCCATGAGAACAGCAGACCGCCCCAGAGACTGAGGAGTACATATAGAATCGCAGTGCCCCATTTCGATGCCTGGATTAGGTGAACGGTTTCCACGCTAAAGGTGGAGAATGTCGTAAATGAGCCGATCAAACCGGTGCCCATTGCCGTGATGACATGTGGGTGCAACGATTTGAACCGCGGCAGAAAATGGGTGAACCAGCCTAATATGAAGCTGCCCACCATGTTGGTGACAAAGGTTGCTAACGGAAAGTCATTCAGCCACCACTGGCTGAAGTAAACACCCAATAAGTAACGGAGCGTGGCTCCGATAATGCCGGCAATACCGACTAAAATAAAATTCACTTTGGTCCACCTCTATCTTACATATATGATTCGCCGATAGAACCCTGAAATTCGCCGATAGAACCCCGAAATTCGCCGATAGAACCCCGAAATTCGCCGATAGAACCCTGAAATTCGCTGATATTCCATAAAATCGGTCTTCTATGTGTAATTTTACACTACAAAATCACTTCGAATACATTCATTTTAATAAAAACAGCCAAATAAATAGACTCCTACCAGGGACTTTTCTGGTAGGAGTCATTAGCTTTCTAAGCGTTTATGGCGAACTCCATCGCCTTTGCAATTAATATCAATATTTTATCAAATGGACCTACTGTTATCAAGGTACGGCTGGCGCAGCCTTACCTTGCATTCAGGGTGACGATACCCCAGCCATCCTTCGTAATTTTCAGATCCGTTTCCACTACCACTTTGAAGGTAAAGGTCTGTTGAGGAGATAGCCCGCCTTCCGGTAGAAGAACCGCCACCCTTTCGAATTTTCCACTGTCTTCATATAACTGAGCATACAAGCATCCTTCGATGATTTGATTGTGGGTATTCTTGATGTCACCGGTGATTTTATACAGGTTTCCGTTGTTCGTAATCTTCACGTTCTTCATTTGGAGCTTTGACATTAATTCATTCGGATCATTGCTAGAAATAAATTCACCTGCTATAGCGGCAGAATACTCCGTTTCCCTAAATCCATTGTGAATCTTTTCATCTAGCTTAAATACCCTTATCACTATTAAAAAATTCATAAACAAAATGAATGCTAATAGAATAGGTACCACTGGTTTCATTACCACATACACTTCCCATCACTCTATATGTAGTAATACTATTCCATAATCGCCTTGAAACTCCCTTCTTTTTCCAAAAACTAAATTTTCACTATTCCCAACGTATGATGCTGTTTAAGGATGTCCTCCACCAACTCCACCTGGTCCTCTTCGCAATTCACAATTAACAGGACGTCCGCTATGTTTTTTCTGAGCGTCTTTTTCCGGACGGTTTTTTTCCATATGTAATCAATGGCAAGTCCAACAATTGACCCGGCAATTAATCCGATCAGGCCCCAGAGGATGGGACCCCAATAGAGGACAAACCCGTACATCGTGCCTAGCAGCATAACTGACATGCCGATTCCCGAGACCAAAAACAGATTGAGTCCATCCGCGTTGAAGGGGTCCAGGTACTTTTTTTCGACGGCATTTTTATTGACAGATGCAGCCAAAATTCTTTCTTTTTCGATGTGATGATTTTCTAATTCGCTAATGGCGAGTTCTAGTGCTAAGGTATGCTCGAAGATTGAGATGACAGGCATTAGGCATTCTCCAATTGGTTGATAAAATAATGTTTATTTTTCGCGCCAAAGTAGTTCTTTTTCAAATAACGGGCTTGTTCCATCTTAAACAACTCATTGATTTCAACCGCGTGATAGTAGCTGTCACAGGCTGCGAAACAATATACCGAGGGTAAATACATTGTCCATTGGATATTCATTACGGCCGAAGCCTGCTCGAACTCCCCCAACACGCAAAAATACACCCCTTCCAGTATCCTTGATTGGTAAATCGAGATGATGAACCAAACTATCATGTAGACACCGGAGACGACATTTCTAACAATTAGGTGCCCCAGGCCCGGCGTAACCACCGACCAAAAGACAGGGACCCATGGATTGAGCCTTTGAAGGTAGTTGATTTCCAAGATACTGATGTTAAATGCTTGGAGTGGTGTTTTCTCTCTCACCGCGAGCATCGAAAATTGGTTGATATCCGTCGTCAATCGGTACGCGTCCCAGGCGTTAAAAATGTAGACGCCTATATAAATGAAGAACCATCGGCTATCTAGACACGCTTTTGCCAACTCGAATTGTCCGGTACACGAATAAAAAATGGATAAGTTTAAATGGGCTTGTGTATTGACGAGGAACTCAAATACAAATAACAAAAACCCCTTAAATTTTTTTCCAATCATAATGTGGCCCGCGCCTGGCATCGCCATTCCCCACCACAAAGGCATAAACGGGTTTCCCACACGTACATAATTGATGTTAAAGGAAGTTAGGTTCGCCTTCGGTCGTCTTGGGTGCCACTTTTGTGTAATGATCGGCATGTTTTTCACCATTTTCAATTATTTTTTGCTAAAAACCTTATAAACCTTAAATTCACGGCCAGGATCCAGTAAAGAAACGGGTAGCAAAGGAAGGAATACCACAGCTTCCATTCATGATGATAAAAAACCTCTGTATGTAATGAGATGTATTCAAAGCCAGTGGTAAGAAAAGTCCAGACCACCACATAAAGTACTTTTTTCTTCCATGTCCTTTCAAAGGGGTAAAAATTTAGGAACACGATGTTTGCCGCTGGATAGACAAAGATAAATATCGGCAGGTAAAGCCAATCCACGCCCTTGTTAAAAAAACCGTAAAAGTCAAATTTTAAATCTAAATAAACATCCGCGACGACGGCTAGAATCATAGCAAAGAAGGAGGTTGTATACATTTCTAACTTGGAAATGCGCTTTGGGATAAAAATGATTGCTAGGATGGATCCGATGACAGTCATTATCAATAAAACCATTTCTATCCCTCTCTTCCTTTTTATTTTTCGGCGGCCAAGTCATCTCGGTCTGTGGCAAGTGGCGGCTGTTCCAACCAGCCATTCTTGATCAATAGCTGGGCCCCATCCTCTGCGTATCTTCCGATGTCAGCCATAAGAATCGTGTATTTTAGCGCCAGGTCTCTTCACTGTGAAACTGATAGGCCGGCGCCAAAGTAGCCGACTCCCGCAGATATTAGGATGACGATGTGAGATAACATCAATTTGTCTGAAAACGGTGGAATGGTTGAATCGGTCAATTCCGATATCCATGAAGCGGGTGAGGTGAGATCATCTTTTGTTAGGATCGAACTCAAGGTTTCGAACTCCCTTTTACAAATTTGTTTTCCTCTTTGAAAATATTGCCTTAGGTCTTTCGATTGACAGGTTTGGGCAAAGGCAATTTCCAGCACCGCCTTTACGACTGTTTTTTGCATGTTGTAGCTAATCCCACTGATTTCCATCGCATTTAGCGGCCGTTTCTTTCCAAACCAGCCAGTTAAATAGCTCTGCTCATTGACAAAGTCAACTTGTTTGGGCGTGTTGATTCTTGGCGGCTTACTGTAGATTCCTTTTTCCAGCATGAGTTCCACGATTTTGTCATGTAACTCCATTGTTTCGATGCTACATTGCATAAAATAGGCTCGTTGGTCGGCGCGCGCTGATGTACTGACTGCTCCCGCGTAGCCGGTCAGGCCGTGGATCCCCATAATCAGCATGTACGCCAGCATGAATTTATCTGTAAATAACGCCGGTGCACCAAGATTTACGTCGTTTTTCGTAAATCCTATTGGAATCGGAAAGTTTTCTTCGTTGAAAAAGGCAGTAATTTTTCCGATATGTGATTCGGCTAGTTGAAGGGCAAATTGAAGGATATCCTTGATCTGCTGGTCCTGCGTTGTTTCAATTGAATGGGTGAGTACACACATGGCCATGGTATCGTTAATGTATTGCGTCCAAAGATTCGCTATTTCCCCTGTCGTCAGGCGAACGGTATGATTTATCTCTTCCACAATAAACCTCCAAGATTTACAGCATTTAGTCATATGGGGTTATTATGCTAATTTTCATGGGAAAATATGAGTGTTATGGGGCAAAGTTTGGGGACAGTCCCCCACTACGTTAAAGCGTTACCCAACCGGGGGACAGTCCCCTTCTACTTTAAAGCGCTGGGGGACTGTCCCCAAAAGGTCTGCCAGGAAGCCTATTTATAAGATGGGACTGGTTTTAGGGGGAGTTCTTGTAGTTTTTACGATGGTAGGAAGAATTCTTGAGAGTTTCTTATGGAATTCTTCCTAATTTAAAAGAATTCCCCAGAGGCTTAGTTGAAATATTACCTAATTTTTATAGAATTTATCCGGATCCAGAATAGAACATCCCATCGTTTTAGAGGAATTCTACTCACTTTTGGATTATTTCTACACAAAATCAGGTTTTATCTACACGAATTTGGATTATTTCTACACAAATTCAAGTTTTTTCTACACAGATTTGGATTATTTCTACACAAATTCAGGATTTATCTACAAATCCAGGTTTTTTCTAATCGGATTTGGATAGTTTCTTAGCCAATCCAAGGGTCAGCGACTCAGGTTTAGATTAATTCTACAAATTCAAGAGGTAATTCTACAAAATTTAGATTTATTCTACATAACTACAGAGGAATTCTACAAAACTAGCAATGAATTCTACAAAAATTAGAAATCCCCTTCCAAATCCTAAAAGTGGGTGCCCGCCTCAGCCAGCTGAGACCCTTTCAACCCAAATGAAAGCGACCTTTCCCTTTTGAAAAGCCCATTCTAAATTGAGATTTTTATAAAAATCGATAGACCGCACCAGGTCGCTAACAGGTCAATGAGCTTCCTACAGACCTTTTATCATGATTCCTCGCCTCAATCCACGTGCTCAAGTGGACCGCACCAAGCTCAGGTCGCGCCTCCCCCTCTAGCAACGCCAAATACTCTAGCGAGTTGCCGTCCGGATCCGCGAAATAGTAGGAGGCTGCCGGCATCCAAGCGTGGACCACTGGCTCTGAGGTATCCAGCCCGAACGACGGGCGCAGCTCGATTCCCTTTTTTTCTAAAAATGAAGGTATTTTCATTAACTCTTCCAGTGATACCCCAAAGGCAAAGTGTGATGGAACAAACTTTTCAGCAGGCACCTCCCACACGCCGAGCATTTGCTCCTTCTTCCCGGCTTCCCCCAACCAGAAAAACGCGACTCTCCTCTCATCAATTACGTACGCGAGCTCCAGCCCTAGTGATTGATAGAATTCAATGGATTGTTCTAAATTCCTTGTGTTTACATGCGTTTCATATATTTTCATACCGCTCAACCCCATTCCCTATTGATACCTTTATTTTAGTGTTTTTGTTAAAAATAGACATTCAGCTTTAGTGGGAAGTTTTCTACAACTATAGTTGTAGATTCAGCCTCAGTGTTCGTCTCTGGCTGAATTTTTCCGAAGAGATTTCTTGTTACACTAGTTAAAGCAGCCAAGGATTCGCTGATAAACACTAAAAATCCGCTGATAAACCCCAGCCAAGTATATTTTTACAGAAGAAAAGCACACGATTTCACATCGTGTGCTTCCCTTCGTTATCTTAAAATGCCTGTACTATAAAAATAATACGATTTTCCGCCGATTTTTACCCAGCCAGTGACCATGATGCCGGTACTATTCAAGTAATACCAATGGGTACCACTCTTCAGCCAGCCCGTAACCATAGCACCGCTTCCGTTGAAATAATACCATTTCGTGCCGCTCTTCAACCAGCCGGTCGCCATAGCGCCACTGCCGTTGAAGTAGTACCACGTCTTGCCGAGCTGCAGCCAACCGGTCTTCATTGCACCATTGCTCGCTAAGTAATACCAAGTGTTACCTTGCTTAATCCAGCCCGTCTGCATCACGCCGCTAGCGTTCGCATAATACCAAGTGGTTCCAACCTTGAACCAGCCCGTTTTCATATTAAAAGTGGCAGGATCATAATAGTACCATTTGCCATCCTTGCTCACCCAGCCAGACGGTTTTGCTTTTTCCACCGTAACATATGCTGGCACACTTTTTGTCCCATGGCTGTCGATGGTGCCCACCGATAATTCGGTGCCCTCTTTTTGAGCTGGAATCGGAACGCTGAACTTGCGGTCCATGCCTACCACCGCAGACCCGAGCAACGTTTCGCCCGATTTCACTTCAATCGTAAAGCCTGGTTCCCCTTGCCCCCGGACGTACGTATCTTTGTCCGTTACCTTGTTAACAGTTGGCTTTGCCACATAGACCTGCAGCCTTTGATCATTTCTTGGAAAAATCGCGTTCCCTGCTTTATCCTCTACGTGAAGATACACGTTAAACGTCCCTGTTTCAAAGTACGAAGGAACTTTTATCGTTGTTTCCCATAAGCCAGTAGTAGGATTTTTTTCAAGGTTAAAATTATAGAAATGAGTTAAATCTATGAATTCGAACCTTACTTCGGCCAAGGCGATGCCGGAATTGTCATCACTGATGTCTGCCTGCACTTTCAGTTCATCACTATGAGTGACGACTTCCTTGCTTATTTTTAAGCTTTTGAAAGTTGGTGGTGTCGTATCTAGATTCGGGTTCGTAATCTGAAAATCTTTCGTTGCCGTCGTTACGTTACTAGCCAAATCTGTAATCGTTAACTCCAGCTGCCAATCGCCCGGATTCGTGTTGGTTCCAAATGTGTAAGGTACCGTCCACTCATTCTTGTTGCTGTCATACGTTAGCTTCGGACCGTTCCAGGTTGCCCCATCCTTTTTAAAATTAGCTTTAACGGATGCGACGCCGGAGTTATCGGAAATTTTCGCAGCAATCACGAACGGCTCGCCAGCCTTGACTACTTGCGGGTCAAGATTAACGCTGTTAGCGACCGGAAGCGCCCGGTCTTCGTTCGGGTTGGTGACCGTGATGTATTGGTCCGTTTTTGGTTCTCCCCAGGCTCCCTCTTTTCTCTCGATATAAAAGGAGAGGTTCCATTTTCCTTGATGGTCATACGGCTGAATTTGGTACGTGCCGATCCATCTGTCTTCACTGATATTGTATGTCATGCCAACTACCTTTTCGGTATCACCTGATAAGTGCGCCTGCACACTCCGTAAGATGTCGGGTGTGACGTTTAATTTTGCCTTGATGGTGACCGTATCGCCGACATTTACCTCTGTTTGTGAAAGTGAAGCGCTCTCTAGATAATCCAATATTGGTTCTTCTGCGGATGCTGCCACTCGTGCTGCGCCTGTTGTCATACCCAGGCCTGGTATGCATAGTATCAAAGCTATTAATGAAAGAATAATTCGCTTGCCCAACCCTTTTCCCCCTACTATTTTTTTCTATTACCCTATTATATATTGTAGCTTTATTAGTAAATAGAAACATTTTTTGGAAAAATAAAGACCACTATCGCAACGGTTTTCCAAAAAAGATGTAAAGTCCGTTCGCTTTGCTCTCTATTCTTTTTAAAAACCAAGCCGCCCCCTCCTCTAATTGCGAATTTTTGGTTATAATAAAGGAATATGGATTTTTACCAATGAATGGACGGACTTTTAAAAAAAAGATCGCACTAAGATGATGATTTTTATTTTTCCAAAAAAGGGGGTTACGGTTTATGGAGTCGACACCGGCTAGTGAAAAAATTGAGCTCTTCTCGGAACAGGTGAAGGAGCTGCTGCATTCGAGTGTGACGGAGGATGCGAAGCTGGTTTCGAAAGGGTTAATGCTGTACCGGCAAGGACTGGTGAAGCAGGTCCAACTCTTCCATGATGAAAAAGTGACGTCGACGGTCCAGGACGTCACGCCTTGTTATGTGAAGCTCATCTTATCGTTTTTGTCGGAGAGCTCGTGTTCATGTCCGGGGGAAGGCTTTTGCCGTCATCAGATGGCGACCTTTTTTGCGGTGTATGCCCGGGTTGGCAGTGTCGCGGATTGGGTGACCGAGTGGCGCGAACCGGCACGGGAGCAAGCGGCGTTTTCGACGTGGGGCATGCAGACGGCGAAGGATTTGGTGAAGGCGAACGGTGTGATGAAGCCGGAGTACAGCCGCTGGGTGCAGTCGTTTGAGTTGAGCTTTGATACGCTCTTGGCGACGAAGAAATACACAAGCCCGTATGTGATTCCGGAGCTGTTTGGGATTTATGAGCGCCGGGTTCATGCGAGCGCCCCGGTGGAGCAGGAATGGCGCTTGTTATATGAGATGGTTTGGATTGTGGTGTCGTTCCGGAAGCTGGCGGTGCTGAGCGATCAGCTGGAGCACAGCGAGGACATGGTGAAGCGGGCTTACTTGCATGTGTTCCAGAATTTGCTGGAGGATGCGCATGAGCTGGCGGTGAAGATTGGTGTGCAGTCGCTGCCGTTTGCGTTTGATGAGTTTATTGAGAAATTGAAGGACGATGCGTTTGATCTGCTGACGTGCACGAGTGGGATTGAGAACGAACGGATTTATTTGTATCGCCTGTTGTGGGTGCAATTTTTCAAGCAGAAGAGTTGGCGTGAGGCCGAGGTTGGCAAGATTCGTGCGCGGCTGAAGGTGCTTCATGATTGGGAGAATCCGGCGCCGTTGATGGTGGCCGGGATACATATCAACTTGCTGCTTGGTGACGATGAGGCGGCGTTGAAGCTGGTGGGTCAGTTTGAGGATCGGGTGATTGTGCCTTATCTGTTGTATTGGATTGATTATTTGAGCCAGTTGAAGGCATGGCGCCGTGTTGGGGTTTTAATTGAGTTGTTTTTGCAAAAAATTAAAGGGTATCTGGAGGAGCTGGGCGGCTATCATAGCTGCGTGGCGTTTGTTCGGGATGCGCTTCGGGCGGTGACGCCTTATTGTTCGGAGACTGATCGGGTGGATTTGTTGGAGCGGGCGTTGCTGCAGACGCTGCCGTATAGTTTCCGGGAGTATGAGTATATGTTGTTTGAGCGCGGACAGTATGACCGTTGGGGCGAGCTCCAGGCGTTTGTCGGCTTGAATTTTTATGATTTACCGAAGGAACGGTTGAAGCTGATTGAGAAGGAGCGTCCGGAGGTGTTGCTGGGGATGCTGCATCAGACCGCGCAGCGGGAGATTGACCAGAAGAACCGGAGCAGCTACAAGTTGGCGGTGCGGCATTTGAAGAAGCTGCGGACGTTGTACAAGAAACTGAAGCGTGTCGATGACTGGGAGTACTTCATGGAAACGTTGCTGGAACGGACAAAGCGGTTGCGCGCGTTCCATGAGGAATGTAAGCGGAGTAAGTTGATCGAGAGTTAAGCTTGGGGGACAGTCCCCCATGGCGTTAACGCATTAAAGCACCGTGTTTTTTTGTGGGGTCAGGCACCGCGTGTGGACATTTGTCGTTTTCGGGGTGGACAGTTTTGGCATTGTGGCGTTTTCGGGTGTTTTGTGTCATTTTGCCGTGGTTTTGTGTCAATTTTAGTAGGTTTTGTGCGATTTTCACATCGTTTTGTGCCATTTTTCAGGGGTTTTGTGCCATTTTTCAGGGGTTTTGTGCCATTTTTCAGGGGTTTTGTGCCATTAGACATTTTATGGAAACAACACCCCCTAAAATAGGTAACTTAAAAAATGCCCTTCTCAAATAAAAGGAGTTTGTGTACCGATGCTTAAAACAAGGTTTATGAAATTGCTGACAACTAAATTAGTGGATGGCCGCTTTTTGCTTACGGCCCAGGATGAGCGTGGTCACTTTATGAATCCATTTCGGTGGAAGAACCTCGTTTTTAGCAGCCACGAAGAAAGCTTCTTTGGCACGCTCCTTGAGACGGAGACCGTAAACGACGTCGAGGGTGTGGTCCTTAGCGGCTGGCAGCTCGTCTCCCTTTTTGCCAAGGAGTCGTTCAACCGCTTCATCGAGTGGGATTGGAATGAGCAGTCCGAGATTTGTCTTGCGGCCGCTCATTCCATGCATGAAGGCATCGTGGAAAAAGACTGGCTGCCGGACTTTTCGGTGTGGGAGCATGGGGATTTCCGCTGGAAGCTGCCGGAACGCGTGAAGGATGAATTTGATCCCTCTTTTTGGGATCAACCGGTTTCGGGTGCAGACAATCCTGCCGATGACGATGACTCCGGCCCAACAACTAAAAATTACATATCTGATTTATACAATAGTGCCTTAGATGCCTACTTAACGCGAAACGCGGCGATGAAGCAACTGTTCGGTCCGAAGCTCGATCTATTAAGGAAGCAAAACATATCTGGCGGCGAGCTCGCTCGTTATTTTGACGAGGAAAGCTGGCTCGAATGGGTAGGCATCAAGGAAAACGATACCCCATTTACAATTGGTCTCCGACTAGATGAGCCCCTTGATGGCGAAGGCGCATGGACACTGGACGTCTTTTTGCGTGGGAAAAAGAACTCCGATGAAATCTATGACATCGAAGGTGCTACCAAGATTCCAGCGAAATGGCGACCATTTTTAGAAAAAGTCGATCGTGAACAAGGCCGCTGGGTACGACTTATCCCATGGCTTAATGAGGATGGCTACTTCAAAACGCATCTGACTGAGGAAGAAGCGTGGATGTTTCTAACCGAGGCAAGCGAAACGATGCTGGCGCTGGATGTTGAAATCCTCCTCCCTTCCTGGTGGCAGGCGATGAAAAATGCCAACCTGAAGGTCAAAGCGTCGTTGAAAGGTACTGGAAGCCATCGGCCATCGTTCGTCGGACTTCAGGCGATGCTTGACTTTAACTGGCGTTTCTCGATGAACGGGGTCGACCTGTCTGAGGAAGAGTTCGGACAGCTCGTGGAGGAAAAACGGCGACTCGTATATATTCGCGGGCGCTGGGTGAAGCTGGATCCGCAGTTCATCCGACAAATTCAAGATTTAATGAAGCGAGCGGAAAAAGAAGGCTTGCATGTACGCGACCTTCTCGAGCAGGAGCTCGTGGATTCGGAAGCAACCGAAGACGAGCTGGAGAATCCGAAGGCGTTTGCGAAAATACAAATTGAGCTGAACCGCCAATGGAAGCAGATGGTCAAGCAGCTGTCAGAGGTTCATGAAATTCCACTTGTGGATGTGCCATCAGGACTGCAGGGCGAGCTTCGTCCCTACCAGCAGCTTGGCATGAGCTGGCTCTGGTTCCTGCGCCAGTACGGATTTGGTGCGGTGCTCGCCGATGATATGGGTCTTGGTAAAACCGTTCAGCTCATTTCCTACTTATTGAAGGTAAAATCAGATGCTAGCAAGGAGCTAGTTTCGGTGCCTGACCCCCAATCAAAGGTTCCGACGAAAGCGGCACTGATTATCTGCCCTACTTCGGTTCTCGGCAACTGGCAGAAGGAGCTCGAGCGCTTTGCACCGGAGATGAACGTCTACTTGCATTATGGTTCGAACCGTCTGAAAGAGGAGGCTTTTTCCGAAAAAGCGAAGGCCGCCGATGTCGTGCTGACCTCGTATGGCTTGAGCCATCTGGATTCCGAGGAGTTTGGGTCATTGATTTGGAGTTCGATTGCGATTGACGAGGCGCAGAACATTAAGAATGCGCAGACGAAACAATCGAAAGCGGTTCGCAAGTTGCGCGGCCGTCACCATATTGCGTTGACGGGAACGCCGATGGAAAATCGCCTGTCTGAGCTGTGGTCGATTTTGGATTTTACCAACCACGGCTATCTCGGTAGCTTGGGGCAGTTCCAGAAAAAGTTCGTCATTCCGATTGAGAAGGATGAGAAAAAAGAAAAAGTGCAGCAGCTGCAATCGTTGATCCGGCCGTTCTTGCTGCGCCGGACGAAAAAGGACGAAGAGGTTGCTCTCAACTTGCCGGATAAGCTCGAGCAAAAAGAGTATTGCCCGCTTACTCCTGAGCAGGCGTCGTTATACGAGCAGCTCATCCACGATACGTTTGCGGAGATTGAAAAATTGTCCGGTTTTGAGCGCAAGGGGTTAATTTTACAAATGTTGAGCCGCTTGAAGCAGCTGTGCAACCATCCGGCGCTTTATTTAAAAGAGAAATCAGCGGCGCGCGAGCTTCTTGAACGTTCGAATAAAATGGAGAAGCTGGTCGAGTTGATTGATGCGGTGTTGGAACAGGGCGAAAGCTGTTTGATTTTTACCCAGTATATTGAAATGGGCGAAATGATTCGAGCGACGCTGAAGAAGAAATTTGGTATCGAGGTGCCGTTTTTGAACGGAAGTGTGCCGAAGACGCAGCGGGATGAGATGATCGAGCGCTTTCAGGATGGGAAGTTTCCGGTGTTCTTGCTTTCGTTGAAGGCGGGCGGAACGGGGTTGAACCTGACGGCGGCAAATCATGTGATTCACTATGACCGCTGGTGGAATCCGGCCGTTGAAAACCAGGCGACGGACCGAGCGTATCGAATTGGGCAATCGCGCTTCGTGCATGTGCACAAGCTGATTTGCACCGGCACGCTGGAGGAAAAAATTGACGCGATGCTCGAGAAAAAACAATTCCTCAACGACCAAATCATTCAAAGCGAGAACTGGATTACCGAGCTTTCTACTGATGAGTTGAAGGATTTAGTGTATCTGGGGTAAAAAAGTAGCTGAAGGATCTTTCTTCAGCTATTTTTTGTAATTTGTCTTGAATTTTGCAACATTGAATTGGAATTCTACAAAATTAAGGTGGAATTCTACAAAGTTTTGATTTATTCTACAAAATCGAGGAACAATTCTACAAAGTTTGGAAATCCATTTCCAAATTAAAGAATATACCACTAAAAATCCAGGCGTGTAGCCTGGCTCAGGTATCTTCCTTTTAAATTATGTGTTAATCACCTCTGAAGAACCTTTAAAATACCTTTTTTTATATGATTTCCTTGCTTACTCGTCACTTTCAATGTATTACTCGTCAAAAATTTGATTTTACTCGTCAATTTTCTATTTTACTCGTCAAACTTTACACTTTACTCGTCAATAACTCCATTTTACTCGCCAACTACTAAACTACATCCACTCCTCCATAAAAACACCACAGGTATCAAGGATTGCTGGACAGAATTATATTTCCAATGTGAAATTGCATTACTTTTACAAAAAACATATGAATTTACTTATTTAATCGGCGCAAAGTTCCCCACTCTACTTAATTTATGCGCAAGTAGGTAGATGACGAAATAGATGGGGAAGGAATAAAAAATGCTCCATTTCTTGATCACATAGAATCCCAACCAGAGAAACAATGGCTCGCCAATAAAGGCGCTAAGCATTGCAAAAAATAAAGCTTTTACAAAAGGTGATAGAGTGGGTTTGATCTGAATCAGGGTCATAATTAAGACGGGAAAGAGGATTAAGTCCCAAGGAATATAGGATGGAATCGTTGGTACAACTTTGCCCGTATAGTACCACAATCCACATTGCACACCGATAAAATCCATCCAAGAAGAAATAATAGCAACAAAGAATCCCACAAATAATAGCCGGTTTGAGCTTTCCTTTTTCCGAAACTTTATCCAGAAAAGAATAGGAAAGAATATGAATAATACTAAGGTTAACCAAAAATCCCAATGGAACAGGGTGTGCTCTTTCCAATAAAGAAAATAGTCTTTGTTCATATCCGTTACTTTTTCGTAAAAAATACCTACTTTTCTTATTTTCTCTGGGTCCTGTAATGTCTTCATCCCTTATCTCCCTCAGAAGGCTTTTTCTTAGACTTCCAAATAAAGGATTTTTTATACCTTTTTGAATTTCCTACCTTTCAACGAACCTACCCTTTAACTACAAATAAGAGCACTTCTCCAGCTTAAGAAATGCCCTCATTTTACCGAAGCGGTATCGAAAATAATTTTATTAATATAAAAGGTATAGGTATCGAAAGGATCATCGTAAGGATGGGCCGTTGATCATGTAATCGAAGGAAAATGAACATAAAGATGTTAAATATAAAGGAATGGACGAGTGTCCAGCCATGTTCGTAAACGAATGTGCCGGTCTTGAGCAATACCCATTCGTTCACTGTGTAAAGGACTACCCACAAGCTTGTCCACCGAATGGAGAAAAACTGTTTAGTTGGATACCTACCTAGAAATAGCAAAATGGTGCCGGCAAATACAATAAATTCGCCTATCAACGCTACGAATTCACTTGTCAGTGGGGGTGTAGGCGTAATGGACCAGAGTCGGTGATTATATGTGAGGTAATAATAGAGCACATCGCAAAAAAGGAAATATAAAATGGTGGCGTAATACTTCTTAAAATTTCTCCAGTCCCCCCACCTTAGGGTCACTAATGTCCACATACTAACTCCAATTATTTCAGCCATTTCATCCCTCATTAATTGTCTTATTCATTTAGCAATTCCCAAAAACAAGGAATTTATTTCATTCTTTTAAACGGTTCCGCCTCTTCAAACTGGACGGACTTTGCTTTATACATTTTTCCATCCAAGAAATACTTGATTCGCAAGGTTCCAATATGGCCAGCAGGAGAAATATAAACCACCGTCGTACCATACAGAACCCCGTTTTCCGCAGAATAGTTTTCTACTTGGCCAACACCTGGACTAGGGGAAAAAGTTCCCGGCAGATAATGAAACTTCGAAAGTTCGACCACATGCTTCTTTTTGCCTATTAAAATGGTTGCCAGGTTCCCATGCCGCTCCATTTTGACCAGTCGTTTGACGGCGTCATTGATGGATTCAACCGGAACCTCTTCGTATCGTCGATTAGGGTCCTGGATTTGATTTAACATATGTATTTCTTTCGTCGAGAGTCCTGACCCGGCGCCTGAAATCAGCACAACCCCAATATCTTTTAAATGGTCCCCGTTCAGATCCTCATAAAATAGCTCCGGCGTAAATTTGTCGTTGTACCAATTAGGAAAGTGGTACAGCAGGACACTTTCACCGCCACCCAGTCCAACTTGGATGGTAAAGTTCCTGTGAGCCATCCAGTTTCCGTCAATTGTGTCGGCCATCAAGAAAAGATTTTCATACCACAGCTTTGATGGAAGGGATGAGATGACTATGCGCTCAACCGCATTCGCTTTGTCGAGGGTCCCTACAAATAGGAAAAGCATAGCAAAGCAGATTGGAATTTTCTTGGTCATCGGTACACCCCTTTTTTACCTATTGTTCCCTTGTTTGAATGTTGTTATTTCAGATGATCAGAATAGTCACATGGTTTAGCTGGTTTGAGCTTGGGCATTTGGACAATCTTTTGCTATTTTTCACCTTCCTGTCCGAATCACCCCCGCTTTCGGACAACCCTAAGCTTTTTTTCCGAATCTTTGTCCGTATCCCACTCACATATAAAGAGAAAATAGAGTCGCTGCAGAAACCCTATTATTACTACTAATTTTCAATGCACAAATTACTCAATGTCCCAAAATCATATGTTTGGTTGACTACCAGAGGATAAAGAAGAAGTTTAAAAATAAAAAGAGCTGGCTTCAGCTCTTTTTTTGACCACTCGGTGAATATTTATTTGCTTTCTTCCATATTAAATCAACCATCATTTTCAAAATAATAAACAGGATAATTGATACGATAAATGACTTAAAGTAGTTCCAATTTTCCATTGAGTATAAATGAAAGTACACGCAAAGCGGAATTCCTATAAAGCTGATGACTGCAGATAAAATAACCTCTGCCACGAGGTACGTTTTCCATTTTCGAAAATATTGATAACTTAAGGTCATAATGACTGGGATCACGGCAAAATCCACTGCATTAAAGCGATGAGTAAAAATCAAAAGTTGGTGTGGATATTCCCAATAATCAAAATAATTTCCAATCTCATCCGCAATACCACTGATGACAAAACTAACCATGAAAGCCAGTGAAATCAGCACGATTCGATACCGATCAATTAATATGAGTAGAAGCACAAAAAATATGGCATTTAAAATGACAATACTCCACCAATGGGCACTAAATAAATCCTGATGAACCCATATCTCTGTTTCCGATGTGAGATACTTATTAAATGCCTTTTCTAAATGACTGTACATAATCGTTTCATCCCTCAGTTTTGATACTCATATCTTGCACAAGTTTATATGAATTATTCCGTTAGTAAAAAAGTCCCCCCTATTCCAAAAGATTAACCATCCTCAACAAACGTTTTTCCAAAAACATTTAAGCGAACTGAGATTTTTTTCATACAACATGATGTTTGTCCAAACGCTAATTGTCTTTAAAAATATATTTATATAGAGGAGTTTTCAACTCCATTCATCCACAAAGGGGGTGAAAAATATGGGCTGGGGTTACAGTGGCGGCTATGGCGGTGGCTATGGCGGAAGCAGCTTTGTGCTAATTGTTGTATTGTTCATCTTGTTAATTATCGTGCTTTCTACTTTCTAGTTGAGTTAAGTATCGATTGGGACAAGATCGCGACAATTCCAATGGAAAAAGGGGCAGAACTTAGTGTCTGCCCTTTTTCTGCTAATATGAAAAGGATGATACATGGAATGTCGTTTGAGACATTCACTAATTTGTCATGGGGTCAGACCCCCTTTGGCTTCTCCCTATTCGTCATGGTCCAAAAGAATTCATCCCATGTTCTGGCGGATATTCCTCTAATTTATCCGCTTGTCTCATATCATCGGTTGGAGCCATTCCCGTCTTTTTATCAAAATAAATAGCAATGCCACTAAGGACAACGATTGGCAGCATAATGTAAACCCAAATCATTTGAACACCTCCATAAATAAACGGTTTATTACTATTATAGTACAAATTTTACTAATTTTTACAACATCGACTAAATATCATTATTTAAAAAATAAAAACAACTCTACCCAACCGAATGGACTAGAGTTATTTCTTTTATGAATAGCTGACCACTAAGACATCAGCCGTTGTTGTCAGTCATGCATCTGATCGTGCAATTACCCGCGTCATCACAGATGATATCGCAGTTCGTTTCCCCCGCTTCAGTACCAAAGCAAGCGAGTGTGCAAATAGGTCCGATACAAACTAATTGGCAGTTGTCTGGAATATCTCTTATAGGGATTATTTTTAACCTAGGCAGTGAACCCAGTTGAAAATTTGGAGTGGAACACTCGCACTTCTTGTCCTTTTTTTTCTTCTTTGACATATACCATCCACCTCCTTCATAACAAGATATTCATGAAGGTGGACAAGTGTATGGTTGTAATCAAAGAAAAATTGAAAATGGATTACTATGTAGTTATAAAAACACCGCACTGGCCCCTTATTCCACTTTTTTTAGACTAGCCACGATTTTCACTGCCTCCTTAATCGGTCCCTTATAAAAAAAGCTATACACAAATCCATCACTGGTCTCCCAGACAACATTCACAAATGCAGCCCGTCTTGTACCGCGAATAAAAATTTCCCCTTCTTCCATGGTCAAATTTTTAAACCAATTTACCTTTTTCATATATTTGAACAGCTCATCTGCCTGCTCGTACGGTTCTTCTCCATGATCACCATCAAATAGAAGCGTCCACTTCCCCTTCTTCGCATGGATCATCGATCTTACTTTCGGTTCAATCCATAAATCGAATCCATTTTTCTTTTTATAAAAAACAAAATGTTTGGGGCGAACAACAGATGTTACCGTTCCGACGTTTCCAAACAGATCCCCCATTTTACTCGACTCACGCGGACTATATAAGGCCGGATCATTCGGTGGATACGGCTTATCCATAGACAAAAAATCAATCCTGTACTCATTTTCGTAGGCCTGATAATTGCAAGTCATATAACTCTTTGACTTTCTCGGTTGCTCACTCCAATAGGTGGGCAACAAAACTGGAACCTTAGTATTCTGTGTGAGCACCTTTACGGCCGGTCGTAAAAAAGGAAAGACCTCCGGCGGCTTCGCCATTGCGGTGAGAAATACTAGACTAATCAGGGACAACAATGCTAGCTTTTTCAAAAAAAGACCCCCCTTCCAACTCAAATTTTTATTATTATTCGCATGCTGTTTATGGTTATATCCCAAATAATGTATTAGAATTAAATGGAAAAGCCAATCGTTCCCTTCTTAAGAATTTCGTAAGATTTGAGTAATAAAAAAGAAAATTTTCTTGTCTAAGAAACAGATAAAGAAATTGGGGGCTGGATAGAATGGAAATTAGTTCATTTGCAGAGGTTTCGTTTTACTTGTGGCTATTGTCTGAGATTGCTATTTTAATAAAAACCAAAGTGCAACGAAAAAATGTGGCGTCAGAAAACAAGGATAAGGGTTCTTTTTGGGCGATTACGATCGGTATATTTACCTGTATCCTCGTCAATCAGATTTGTAATTCGATGAAAATCGGGTACGTCAATTCAACCATTTCGGATTTGGGTTCCATCTTAATAATCGTCGGTGTAGCCATTCGACTTTGGGCAGTAGTAACATTAGGTAGACATTTCTCGTTGGTCGTCTCTGTTGAATCTGAGCAAAAAATCATCCAAAGCGGACCTTACCGAGCGGTTCGACATCCTTCTTATACAGGTGAATTGCTGGCGTTCATTGGTATTGGCCTTGCTTTTAATACGTGGGTTGGGTCCTTAATCATGTTAGTCTTCTTCATCTTTGTATTCGGTTATCGTATGCGCATTGAAGAAAAAGCCTTGAAAGCTGGCTTTCCAGAAGAATATCCACGGTATATTCAAAAGACAACGAAATTAATTCCGTTTGTTTGGTAAAATTCAAAAGGGACGGTTCTTGAGCCGTCCCCTTTGGTATTCACGCAGGATTGGCAATACTTGTGTGTTTTACGTTACGACTAAGGTTGTTATAATGGTTGTTAAGATATTATTAGGGGGGTACCGCAATGAACACATTTAATAAGTTAAGGCCTATTATTGCAGACCAACTGGGTGTCAAAATGGAGAATGTTACACCGGACGCATCTTTCAAGGATGACTTGGAAGCGGATTCGCTTGATATGGTGAACCTGACGATGGAAATTGAAGATGAATTCGCGATCGAAATTAGTGACAAAGTTGCAGCAAAGCTTCAAACGGTCGGTGATGTTGTAAAATATATTGAAAACCGTTAACAAATAAGGAAGGCGGATCGCCCCACGCAGCATAAGGCATCCGCTACATCTTCCTATTACATAAATGCTCTTATCACCTCAGAAATTTCCTCTTCATTTAACGCATTAGTTTGTGATTCTTTTAAGAAACTTCCAATTTGTTTGTCTTGAAATGATGGTTAGCCCTTTGAAAAAAGCTAAACCTATTAAAGCGCCACTCACGTTTAAAATAACATCATCGATATCAAACTGACCTATTTGTAGAAATAATTGTCCTGTTTCAATAGCAAATGTCAGACCTACTACACTTACAAGAAGTTTGGTGAATGACCTATATTTTTTAAAAAGGATCGGCAGGAATATGCCTAAAGGAACAAATATCATAATATTCCCTAGGGTGTTATGTAAAATGATATCTACATTATAGTGTTCCCTTTCAATAATATAGCGAGCGATGCTCTTGAATGGGATGAGATTCGAATTCAGTTTCCAAACCTCCACACTGAAAAGGCTATGTACGTTTTCTGGAAACCAAAAATAACGATTAAATGAACTATGGTCAATCCACCTACCGATGATTCGTTGAACTATTAGATTCCAAAGTATGATAAAAGAATAAAGATAGAATGCGAACTTGATGCCAACACTAAAAATTTTAGAGCCTGGAAACATAGAGGATTGCAATCCTTCTTTTAGGGTATTCTTGTCACCAAAACTCTCCAGTGCTTTTTGACTAGCTTCCTGCTCGGAAAAGCCTTGTTCTATGTACTCGGCCTTTAACAATTCTAGGTGGTGAATCATTTCCTCCGCTATTTCAGCTTTTTCATTTTTATCGCATTGTAGTTCCTTTACTATCTGGTTAACGTAGGTTTTAATGTTTTGATCCAAGCCATTCCCTCCGAACATTTCTTAATTAAGTTGTGTACCTTATCCCATTCGGTTAGCTTCCTCTCTAGTTCCTTCTTGCCATCCTCCGTAATGCGGTAGTACTTTCTCCTTGACCCGACCTCTGGGTTTTCCCAGTAAGACTCAATCCAGTTCTTGTTTTCTAGTCTTTTTAAAGCCGGATATAAGGTGCCCTCACTCATGTTGTATAGCTCGTTACTGTTTTCTTTTAACGTCTTTACCATCTCATAACCATACATATCCCTCTTGCTTACGATGGAAAGAAGTAATATATCGATGCTCCCTTTCATAATTTCCTTATCCAAAAAGGTCACCTCACTTTAACTTGATTTCTTTTTACATCGTATCACGACATACCTCGTTATACAAGTTTAATGGATAAAAAATCCAATTTTTTTTGTAATTGAATATGATTTGTCTTGATTTTGAATTACAATATTTGTATCGCTACAATGGGGCTGTATTGGAATCAACATAAATAAGCGTTAATCCTTCTTGGATTAACGCACCTTGGTCTGATCAGCTTTCCAATAATCGACTCTTTTAAATGACACCGGGAAGCCAATTGTCATTTATTTGTTTAATTTTATCTAAACTACACTTCTGCGTTCGATCATAGGTTAATAGTCCATTAATTTCCTGCTCAACGTCTGTGAGTTGTGTATAACAGTAGCCAAAAAGAATCTTTGAACTATACACTGCTTTCATAATCCGTTGATAGTCATTTAAAAAGTCTTCCTCATTTGAAACAGATGTATAACCCCAGCCTACATCGTCACCTACCTTATAACCAATTCCTCCAAATTCAGTAAGAAGAATCGGTTCTTCCTGATGGTGGAAACCATTGGCATAGATGTTTCTCTTCGCAGGTTTCGATTGAAGTACTGCCTCTTTTGTTGATAAATCCCATAGAAACTTTTCGTATTTTTCATTCTCACCTTTTTGACCGTGGTTATAATTATGAACTGCACAAATGTCCGTTTTCGTTAGCTCCCAACCATCATTAGAAATGACCAAACGAGTTGGGTCAATGGTGTGAATCAGATGGTACATGGCTAAGGAATGATTTTGCTGCTGTTTGTTATCGCGTACATTCGGGATCCCCCAGCTTTCATTTAATGGAACCCAGGCAACGATGGATGGATGGTTATAGTCCCGTTCAATAATTTCTAACCATTCACGTGTCAGCCGGGCAGCTGCCTTATCATTAAAAGAAGGCGAAGATGCACACTCACCCCAAACTAAATAACCCAAACGGTCCGCCCAATATAGGAAACGGGGATCTTCTACCTTTTGGTGTTTTCGGCAGCCGTTAAAGCCCATTTCCTTTGCCAGGACAATATCCTTTTTGAGGTCTTCATCGGTTGGAGCGGTAAGTAACCCTCCTGGCCAATATCCCTGATCTAGAACCAGCTTTTGATAATAAGGACGGTTATTTAAAAACACCATTCCATTTTCAATGTGAATTTTCCTCATGCCAAAATACGACTGGAGCTCATCCAAAACTAACCCCTTTTGCTTTAGTGTAACCGTTACATCAAACAGATTAGGATTTTCCGGTGTCCAGTTCCAGCCGTTATGATGAAATCCTGTACGGAAAATTTTATGATTATATAGATTAAAAGAACGTTTGTTATACGTTTCGTATACGGATAAGGTATCTTTTACAATGGTTTGCCCGTTAAATTGGATATCAAATTCCACTTCTTTGTCAGTCAGGTTCCCAGCAATCTCAAATTCTACCATGACTTCACCGTTATCAACATCTGGTGTAAACTTGAGTCTATTTATGTGATTAGCATGGATGGCTTCCAACCACACTGTCTGCCAAATACCAGTTGTCCGTGTATACCAGATTCCAGCAGATTTCTCTATCCAGTATTGTTTACCCCGAGGAATACTTTCTTCCTCTGATGGATCTTCTACCTTAACAGCGATGGTTTCGATACTTCCAGTTAAATAATCCGTGATATCAAAAGAAAAGGATGTATTTCCTCCTTCATGGAAACCAACAAATTGTTCATTAACATATACCCAGGCCCGATAATCAACGGCTCCAAAATGAAGGACCACCCGTTGTCCTGCCCAATTTTCAGGTGTTTCAAATTCTCTTTTATACCAAACCACGTCGTGGAAAGTGGGATCATTGATTCCGCTTAGCTCTGTCTGAAAAGCAAAAGGTACCTGTATTTGCATTGGAAACTCATTCATCTGTTTTTGGTACCATTTTTCTGTAGTTCCGATGTTTTCATCATCAAACGTAAATCCCCAAGCTCCATTTAAATTGAGCCACTCTTTTCTAACCAGCTGTGGTCTTGGATACTCCTGCCGATAACTCATGTGAATTCTCCTTTATTATTGTTTTGATCTCAGTCCTTTAAAGAAAAAGTATCCAAAGCAATCCTGGACACTTTTTCAAAACCATTATTTAAATCGTAATAAAGTCCTTTTCAGCTAGGTAAAGTTCATTAAATAGATTCTCAATTTCTGATAATGAGCACACAGAAGCGGTTAAAGGATCCACCATTAAGGCATGCAGTGCTTTTTCCTTATCCTTTTCGATGACTGCTGAAACAGCCAAATCAAAGAATGCCATGTTGCTTCTGCATAAAGCTGCCAAGTGTTCAGGCAGATTCCCAAAATGAGTGGGCTGAATGCCATTTCGATCCACTAAACACGCCACTTCCACTACACCCGTCTGAGGTAAATTAGGGATAAGATTCGTATTTAGGACATTTCCATAGATCACTTGAGGCTTATTTTTCATCATACTTTCGATAATGACAGCTGCATACTCGTGACTTGGAGTAAGATCGATTTCTTCCTTGCCATCCAAAATATTTTGGATTTTCCGGTCATTTTCTTCTCTCCAGATTGGCCAGTTATTGGCATAGAAACCAGTCCCACCATTATACGCAGAACCACAGTGCTGATCGATCAAATCTTGTCTTTTTCTATAATAAGGAATATATTCTGAAAAATGACCACTTGATTCGGATACAAAGGCACCTAAGTATTTCATTGCATCCAATCGAACAGGATCTTGATTTACAAACTCTTTATCCTTCATCTTCTCTTTCAAGGAAGGGTACAAATTCTGGCCATTATGCGTTAATTCCAAGAACCAGGACATATGATTAATTCCGCCTGCCCTCCACTTCATTTCCTCATAAGGAACTCCAGCATACTCAGCAAGCTGCCTTGACGTATGCTGAATGGAATGGCATAGACCCACAACAGGAAGGCTGGTTGATTTCGTTGTGGCAAGGGTTACAGCAGACATTGGATTCGTATAATTTAGGATTGTCGCATTGGGGCAAAGTTCCTCGATATCTTTTACTATTTCCAGCCATTTTGGAAGAGTCCTTAATGTCTTAAATAATCCTCCAGGACCCATGGTATCGCCGATACATTGATTGATTCCATATTTTAATGGAATTTCGAACTCGGCTTTTACTGTAGCTAATCCTGCTACCTCAATTTGATTGATCACGAAATCCGAGTCAGAAATGACCTCCCTACGTTCTAAAGAGGAGATGACCTTCCAGTTTTTATTTTTTAATTCAATTACTTTTGAGACCAATTGGTGGGCATACTCTAGTCGATCTTTTTCTATATCCACCAGGGCAATGCTTCCTTCTTCAAGCCCCTCTATATTTAAAATATCAACGACAATTTTATGGGTAAAAAAACTTCCAGCACCAATAATTGAAATTTTCACCATGCCAAGTTCCTCCTAAAATAATAGTTAACAAGAAAAGGACAAGTTCCTAGGCTGGAAATTATTAAGCGTAATCAGAGTGCTCAAAGAAGTTCGGAAGGAATTCTTTATGGGCTTCTAATAGCTCTTCTGCAAGTTTCACAGCCGTTTCCCGGTCGGTTACTGAACCGTCTTCAAGTAATGCCTTGATAAATAACTCTTTATCACCTTTCAAAGCAGCGTCTACCGTCAGATCAATGACATGAATTCTTTTTCTAAGGATTTCCGCCAAATTTTCAGGCAGGTCTGTAATTGACAGTGGCATGAAGCCCCTCCCTGTTGCAACTGCAGGCATTTCCAGAACCGCATTGGATGGAAGGCTTGGCACGGAGCCATTATTCATAAGATTGACAGAGAACACCTTTCTCTTATCCGCATAAAGAGAGAGGAGGATCTCAACTAGCTGTTCGTGTTCACCCTCTGTTCTTTCGAAAAGTTTTTGGTCCATTTCCATCTCACCATTCGCTTTTTCAAACATTTCCTCATAAATCTTATCCCCTTCGGCAATAACTGATTCGAAAGAAAATGCATTCACACCTAATTTTTGGCCATAGTATTCACCTGTTCTAAATCGCTCAGGGAAAAATTCAACTACGTGACGGTCAAGCACGGCAGGGAACACACGGTTTTCCTCATAAAACTCCCATGAGAATGGGTTATCTCCATAAAAAGGCGTCTGATCTTCTTCCCCGCCCATTTCAGCAAACGAATCTGTTTTAGGAGACGTGTCCGTGCTTTTCGCCTTTTGCTTGTTTAGTACTTCATCCACAAGCGGCCATGCGTTTTCACCTTTTACTCTTAAATCATACATAAAGGTTAAGTGGTTTAACCCTACACCTAGTGATGTCACTTCAGAGTAAGGCTTTTGAATAAACCGGGCCAAATATTGTTCTACATGAATCACTCCATGACATAAACCAACGACTGGTAGGTTTAACTCCCTTAAAAGAGCGGTTGTAATCGCCGTCATAGGGTTGGAATAATTGAAGAAATAGGCTTGCGGACACAATTCTTGTACATCTCTGCCAATTTCGAGCATAACAGGAATCATTCGCAGTGCTCTGGAAATCCCCCCAGGCATAGAAGTATCACCTACAGGCTGATAAATGCCATATTTCCTTGGGATTTGTACATCTGCTTCCCAGCTCCTTCTCCCTCCAACAGCTATTGTCGTAACGACCACATCTGCATGGGGCAGGACTTCCCTTCTGTTAATAGATGAAGTAATAATAATATCCGCATTTCTTTGCTCTACCATTTTCTTTGTTAATTTCGTAATAGAGTTCAGAACCTTTTCGTCTATGTCAACAAGGGCAATTTCCCATGGCCCAAGTTCCTTGTTCATGATAAAATCAGCCACAAGACCCTGGGTAAAAACAGCACTTCCAGCACCAATTAGAACCATTTTTCTTCTCTTCATGATTTCACCTCTTGTACCCATTCTCTTTGATTATGAATCATAAATTCTACTACTTCTAAAACAGATGGTACGGTTGAAGCACCGCCAATCCTTAGTGTCGCCAATGCCCCACAGGCATTTGCAAAGCGAATCAACTCGATCCCCGTCATTCCAGATAACAGTCCGTAAATCATTCCGGCGTTAAAAGAATCTCCGGCACCCGTCGTATCAATAGGCGTAATAGCATATGGAGCAGCAAGAATACATCCATCTGTCCCTACCAGCTTTGCCCCCTCGGACCCACACTTAAGTGCGATTTGCCCGTTCATTCCCACACTTTCAAAGATATCTTCTACACTTTGAGAAGGAAAAATCTGTTCAAACTCATCTTTACTTGGCAAAAATAAATCTGTATCTACTAACAACTCTATTATTTTATCTTTGTACCACTTTTCGCTTGGATCCCACCCCGTATCGAAAGAGGTAGTGATATTCTTCTGTCTGGCCGTTTTAAAAACGGTCTTCCAATGCTCTCTCATTTCATCCTGTAAATAGTAAGAGCCAAAGTGAATATGATCGGCTTTTTCAAACAGATCCTGTGGTAAATGCTCAGGCGTTAGTTTTGAAATAGCTCCCATATAGGTAAGCAGCGCACGGTCCCTGCTAGTGGATAATGATAATGTTGTCCCTGTTTGCAGGTTGGAATCAATAATTATATCGTTGGTATTTACGTTCTTTTCTTTTAACCGTTCGATACAAAACCTGCCAAACAAGTCATCTCCCACTACACCGACAAACCTGACATCCAATCCTAAACCAGCCAAGGCACATGCTGTAATAGCTGAGGATGAACCTAATACTAATGAAAAGGAATCGACAAGTTTTTCTTTGTTCCACTCAGGTTCAACCTTGTCACCTGTCATAATCATGTCAACGTTTAGCTCTCCCAAGACATATATTGTTTTGTTCATATTTAAATCACCACTTTACTTTTTTCTGATTACCTTACTTCATTCCTGTGAGTGTCATCCCTTTAACGAACTGGCGCTGGAAGATTAAGAAAACCGCTATAACCGGTATCATAATGAGAACAGCTGCCGACATAACGACATTGTAGTTCACTCCATGCTGCCCATTAAACACGACAAGCGCTAATGGCACAGTCATTTTACTTTCATCATTCAAAACAATTAACGGCCACAAGTAATCATTCCATGCCCCCATAAAGCTAAAAATTCCTAGTGCTGCAAGGGTTGGTTTAATTTGAGGCAAAACAATATGAAGGAAGGTTTTGAACTCGCTTGCCCCATCCATTCTGGCAGCCTCCATTAATTCATTTGGAATAGAGTCAACGAACTGCCTACATAAGAAGATTCCAAAGCCATTTACTACATTCGGAATGATTACAGCTGATAAGCTATTGATCAGACCCATATCAGAAATGATTAAATATCTAGGAATCATAAAGACTTGAAACGGAACCATCATCGTAGCGAGAATTAATAAAAACATGAAGTTTTTTCCGCGAAACTGGAACTTTGAAAAAATATACCCAGCCAAGGCACTTGAAAATAACGTGGCTGCTGTAATGATCACTGATGTTAGCAGACTGTTGGACAGCCAACGTAGAAATGGTGCATCTTTCAGAACCGTTTGATATCCCTCAAAGGTTACTTTTTCCGGCAATATATTGGTAGTGGTTGAGATAATCTCCATATTACTTTTGAGTGAAGAAACGACCATCCAAAAGAAAGGAATAAACATAATAATTGCCCCTAGGATGACTAAAACGACTGTAAAGATATACGGTAAATCAATCTTTTTTGAACTCATTCCATCATCCCCCTAGTAATCCCATTTTGAACGGCCAAATTTCATTTGAATAAAAGTAATGATCAAGATAATCACAAAGAGAACCGAAGCAATAGTAGAAGCGTATCCCATATCCATATAACTAAATGCGGTATCATATATATGCAGGGCTAGAACTCTTGTCTCATTTTCAGGTTCCCCGTTAGTGAGGATCTGGAATTGAGGAAACATTTGAAAATAGGATATACATGTCATTACCGTTACAAATAAAGTAGTTCTGCTTAAAAGTGGCAATGTTATATGCCAAAAAGTACGTAATCGGTTGGCGCCATCCAGTTTCGATGCCTCGTAAATGGTGGTTGGAATGGACTCCAAGCCGGCCAAATAAATAATAATATTAAAACCCATGTCAGCCCACAATGTCATGATAATAATAGAAATCATCGCCATTTTAGGGTCGGAGAGCCATTCTACAGGGTGAATACCAATTTTTACTAAAAGCAAATTTAATATGCCTGAGTCATAGTTAAACATCGTTGCCCATACTACAGCTGAACCTGATAATGGTGCAATCACTGGAAGGAAATAAAATACTCTGATGATGTTTTTAAGCCTTTGGCTCCGGATCGAGCTTATTCCCAAAGCAATTACCAATGTTAGAATGATATTTGCCGGTACAGCAATTAGGACAAACTTAAAGGTATTAAGGAAGGATTTAATAAATAGTTCTTCTTTCAATAATCGCTGAAAATTTTCCAATCCGACAAAATCTGATTTTGCCTGCAAGGGATTGTAATCATAAAATGAGAGCAAAATTCCCCATACTATTGGAATAATAGTGAAAATCGCAAATATTAACATAACCGGAGATAATGAAGCGAAAATGAATTTTTTGTTGGACGTTTTTTTTGGGTTATCCTTATTTGATGTAGGATTATGTATTTCCTCTACGTTTGTATTTATCATTTCTTGCATACACTCCACTCCTTTGTAAGATTCCGTAATTCTGGAGCGATTCAGCTTCTTGGAGAGGCTGCCAAAAAACATGACGATTTATTGGCAGCCTACCTTTACTTTTTACTTTTTATGGCGGTCAATCATTTGATTTACAGATGTCTGAATCTTATTCAAGCCGTCTTCTACTGATAATTTTCCATTTGCAATCAATTGGAATTGGTCATTGACTTGTTTGAAGACAAAGTCTCTTTCCTGTAGTGGCCCGATCCATTCACCATACGGAAGAACATCAAGAGATGCTTTCATCTTAGGCGCATCCTTTAAGAAGGAAGGATCTTCAGCCACCTCTTTATTGGCAGGCACTGTATAAGTCTGCACATTAAAGTAGTGCGCATTCTCTTTGTCAGTGGTCATAAATTTCACGAAATCCCATGCTTCTTGTTTATTTTTACTATTATTTGAAACGACCTCACCCCAGCCGGACTCAGCTGCAAATGAAGGAGGATTGCTTGTAAATGAAGGCATCGGAATATAATCAAATTTATCTGTCTTATAGTTTTCTTTTCCAATGGCAATCGTCCATGGTCCTCTGATGACCATTGCGTCCTGATTTTTGTAGAAGTAATCAATAATATCTAGCTTACCGCCGAAGGATTTAGTATCCGTTACTTTATAATCAGTGACAAATTTCTTTAACTCTGTCATCGCTGTTACTGCGTCAGGAGAAGTAAAATCAACATGATTATCTGCTGTCCAGTACTTTCCATTCTGTTGCAGAATCAAGGAAAGGAACGTAAACGTGATATTGTCATAGGAAATAAAATCAAAGCCTTTTTGTTTAATATTCTTTCCATCTCTGATGGTTAATTTTTTTGAAGCATTTACTAGCTCATCCCATGTTTTAGGTGGATATGGAACGCCGGCTTTTTGGAACATTTCTGGGTGAGCAAGGATACCTCCATTTTCTAGGTTATATTCATGAGGAATACCATAAATTTTATCTTTAACCACATATGCTCCATAGGTTGCATCATAAAACTTGTCTTTAATTAACTTTTGATCTTCGCTGCTTACTGGTGCCAATAACCCATTCTCTGCATATTCAGTAGCCCATGTACCAAATATTTGAACGATATCTGGAGAATTTTTGGAAGCAAACGAAGCTTTTAACTTTTGAATAAACGCATCATAAGGAAACGTTTGCAGCTTAATCGTTACATCTTTGTGAGTTTTTTCATAATCTGCAATCAGTTTTTTATTTGTTTTTACAAAGGCTGGGTTATCCAAAGCCCACCAAACAAGTTCTTTCTTCCCACTTTCACTGCTGCTTGCTGAATTGGAAGAGCACCCCGCTGTAATTCCGACTAATAAAATGAATGCTGTAATCATTGAGATTATTTTTCTCATTTGTATAGCTCCCCTCGATAGGAATTTATTAGAACGTTCACATATTGAAACCGTTACCAAAAATAGCACTTCACTCATCTATTTACTTGGACTATCATCGTCTTGGAGAAATACTTTTCAACCTTGGTACTATCAATAAAACCTGTTTGTTCTTGAAGGGCATTTAACGTTCCATAGGTGCACCCCAGCCTAAATACTTCCTCACCAGACATGCCTTTTTTTGCAGCTACTGCAAATCCGGCAACTGATGCGTCACCAGAACCAACTGGATTAACTGCTTGAATAGTTGGTGGCATGATCTTGTAATATTGATTGTTATATAGACCAATTGCGCCTTCAGAACCCAGGGATACCATAACATACTTCACGTTAAACTTTGCGTTTATGTCGGCCATCACATCCATTATTTCTGTGCCATCAAGCTTTTCTTTTTTGACAAGAGAGCAAAGTTCCTGATAATTGGGTTTTATGAGCCAAGGGTTTGCGGAAAGAGCTTGTCTTAAAGGGATACCGCTTGTATCCAGTATCAGCTTTTTCCCTTTAGAATGAGCCATTTCAATCAATCTTTTATAATAATCTGACGGCAGACCTTCAGGCAGGCTCCCCGATACCGTTACAATCTCTGCATTCTCTAGTAATTCTTCAAACCTTTCTAAAAAAAGCTTTTGCTCATGTTCACAAATATAAGGACCCTTTTCCAAAATCTCTGTTTGGAAGCGATCATGAAGTATAGCTATACAGTTTCTTGTCTGTCCCTCAATTTGAACAAATTGGTCATCAATCCCCAATTTCTTTAATTCTTCTGATAAGAAGCATCCATTCGATCCGCCTTTAAATCCCGTAGCTATGACATCCAGCCCTGATTGTTTTACCACTCTTGCTACATTTAAGCCTTTTCCCCCTGCTGTTTTGATGGAATGGCTGCAACGATTGCTTTTATTTAGCATAAAAGAATCAAGATTATATGAAATATCAACGGATGGATTAAGAGTAATTGTTAAAATCATAGAATAGTTCCTTAGTATCGGTCATTACTCATACACATGATTATCTTTTGTTTTACCGCTTCTTTCATCGCTTCTTTTGCAGGGCCCATGTATTTTCGAGGATCATTTTCATCAACATGATCCTGCAAATATTTCCGTAGTTGATTTGAAAATGGAATTTTTAATTCGGTTGCAATATTTACTTTACAGCATCCCAGTTCAATCGAACGCCTCACATCCTCAACTGATATTCCACTAGCTCCATGGAGTACTAATGGGACATCTACTAAATCCCTAATCTTCTCTAGTCTAGTAAAATCTAATTTTGGAGTAGATTTATAAAGACCATGTGCTGTTCCAATTGCCACTGCCAAAGAATCAACGTTGGTTTTATCCACAAATTCCTTCGCCGAGAACGGATCCGTAAAAAAGGAATCAGCTTCACTTACTACTAAATCATCCTCTTGTCCACCTAGGCGGCCTAGCTCCGCCTCAACAGTACCACCGTATGAATGAACCAATTTAACCACTTCAGAGGTGATTTTAATATTCTCTTCAAAGGAATGGTGTGAGCCATCAATCATGACTGATTTTGTACCAAGCTCAATTGATTTTTTTATATCTTCTATGTTTTCGTGGTGATCCAGATGAAGAGCGATTGGAATACTGTACTTCTTAGCGGCTACTTCGGCCATTGCCTGAACGTAATCTCGTCCCGCATAAGAAAAAGTCCCTGGCGTACCGGCCAAAATCACTGCAGACTTTAGCTCTGCTGCTGTTTCAACCACTACCTGTAGTGTTTCAAGGTTATGGATGTTAAACGCTGGTACAGCATATCCTTCGATTTGTGCTTTTATAAGCATTTCTTTTGTATTCGCAAGCTTTGATTCTACTCTTAGCATAAACATCACCTCATTTTAGTTAACGCTTTCAAAACAGGTTAATTAAAAGGATAAATAGTAACCCCTTGTACTACTCTATTTACACTACCGTCTGTGCAAGGATTGTCAGGACTGATTGATAGAGCAATAGATTTATTAAACGCAATCATTTGTGCAACTAAAACATAACAAAATCCTAAGTATGCATCCGAAACATTCTCATCGCTAATTTGGGTTGTTAGTAACAGATCACTATACTGTTCCAGCTCTTCACTATATTTAGGAGAAACCACAAGTATTTTGGCATAGTTTTTTTCCTGCCAGATTTCTTTTAGTAAATCCACATCGTATTTTTTTGTATACTCATTATCTGATAGATACATAATCACTAAGGTATCTGTATTCAACACTGATTTAGGTCCATGTCTGAATCCAAGCGGAGTATCATAAATTGTGATGACTTTTCCATCTGTCAATTCAAGCATTTTCAATGCTGATTCCTTTGCTAATCCACCAAGCCCTGCTGAACCTAAATACACCACTCTGTTAAAATAAAGAGTCGAAATGCTTTCTAATTCCTTAGATGTAATGATGTCATTACCAGTGTGTATAATTTGATTCATTAATCCTTCGTTTTCATCCAGATTTAACAAATCAAATATTAGTAGGCAGGAAAGCATCATTGAGGTAAAACTGCTTGTCATTGCAAAACCCTTATCGTTTGTTTCCTCAGGAAGTTCGATAAGGAGAGTGTTAGGATTATTCTGAGACCTCTTAGCGAGAGCACCCTCATGATTACATGTAATAACAATTTGATAAATATCGTTAATTAATTGCTCGGAAAGGTCAACAGCAGCAGTACTTTCAGGGCTATTACCTGATCTTGCAAAAGAAACTAAAACAGTTGGAACTTTTTCCTTTAGATATAAATCCGGAGCAGAAACGATATCTGTTGTTGCAATGGATTCAATTGATTGAAAGGAGCCATTTAGCTTTTGAAGATAAGGTTTTAAGGTTTCTCCTACAAATGCTGATGTCCCCGCCCCTGTCAAAATGATTCTTACATTTTCATGTTTGTCAGAAATCATCTGGAAAAACTGGGTAATTTCTTCTTTTTGGTTAGTTATCAATTCATAAACCTGTTTCCAAACTTGGGGCTGCTGCTTAATTTCTTGAGCAGTATTATAGCCCCCCATGGTTTCAAGTTCTGAATTGGAAAGTAATATATTCATTCCTGCACCACCTTTTTTATGCCTTACTTAATATGATTATAAGTTTAGTTCTACCGTATAGTAAAATTTATCTCCTCTAGCGATACTTCGTGTGTATTCGATAATGTTTTCATTAATATCATAGGTGTATCTCTTCAGAAGCATGCAGGCATCGTCTATTTCTACGTTCAGCCATTTTGCTTCTTCCTCTCTTGCTTTAACAGAGGTGAATTTTTCTATCCCTTTAGTAATTTTTGTCGAATACTTGTCACGGAGTACATCATACATTGGTTTTTCCGTAAGTTCCTGTTTTGTTAGATTAGGAAAATACCTTACTGGTAAAAAGCTTGTTTCAAAAATTAATGCTTCCTCATCAGCCAAACGTAATCGGACAATTTTGTATACTTCTTCTAAGGGCTGCAAATTAAGTTTGTTTGATAAATTTGAATCTGAAGTAATGATTTCAAAGTCAATCACATTTGTAGAAGGGTTTTTGTTCAATTTTTTCATTTCTTCAGTGAAACTGTAAAACTTTAATAGTTTTTGATCGTGAGCTTTTGGTGCTACAAACGTTCCTAAGCCGTGTTTTTTGTAAATATATCCCTCTTGCTCCAGCTCCTGTAACGTCTGCCTGACTGTAATACGGCTAACATCGTATTTCTGACAAAGTTCACGTTCTGATGGCAGCTTTTCTTGTTCACCATAAATTCCAGCTTCAATGTCAGAAATTAAGATATTCATAAGCTGATAATACAATGGTATTTTTGCCTCTTTATCAATTGTCTTCACTACATCCCCTCCATTCCCGACTAATTTTGGTTATGTTGTCATAACCAGTTAACCCTATTATAAAGTATAAAAAGCTAAATTCAAATAAAATTTAATTTTTTTAAAAACTTTATTCGAATTAATTTATTACCATTAGGTTATTCCCTTGGTAAGATGTTCCCAGATTTAAAAGGTTACTAACCACTGAAGGAAGCAGCGCCTCTCTACATTTTTGGTTGTTTACTAAAATAAATTAATAAATCTTTTTTTATCTTAAGAAAAAGTTAAGGCTTGCCAGGCATAATCAATCTTGTAAGCGAGGAAACAACAAAAAAATATATATACATTTCAGTTTTAGGAGGAATTACACAATGAAGAAAAAATGGTTATTTTGGGTTCTTGTCGGAGCCGCTGCGATTTGGGCTGGTTCGCATCTACTTCCAGGCTTCGGACACTTTGGCCACTTCGGCGGTCATGACATGGTGCAGGGCGGATCCGGACAAGCCATGGCACAAGGCGGGCAAGGTCACGGAATGATGCAAGGTGGACCTGGACAAGCCATGGCACAAGGCGGGCAGGGTCACGGCATGACCCAGGGCGGACCTGTACAAGGCATGATGCAAGGCGGGCGTGGTCACGGCATGATGGGACTTGGTGGTAAGCATGCTTTCGGCTTTGACTTAGGTTGGTCAAGAATTCTTGTTGGTGTAGGGATTGCACTCTTTGGTGTCGCCCTTCGCAAACAGGCAAAAGATAAAGTTTGGAAAAAATGGGCTGGTTACGGATTAATCGGTGTCGGCCTTGTAGCCGCTTTTAAGGCAGCCCTTCCGGTTCTTGCCGTTGGAGCGGGTGCTTACTGGTTGTTCAAGAAAGCTGGTTCCTCTAAGCAAAAGGGATTCAGCCAAGTCAGCTATGCGGCACCAGTGGTAAATAACAACTCACAAATTTTAGATGCATGGGAAAAGAACATTTCTAAGGAGGAAAAGTAAAATGGGTATTTTTAAAAGAGTAAAGACTATCGTTATGGCAGACTTACATGAATTATTGGATAAGGTGGAAGATCCGATCAGCCTATTAAATCAATATATGCGTGAATTGGACGAGCAGGTGGACAAGGCAAAGCAGACATTGGGACAACAGTTGTACTTAGAAAAACGTCACGAGCTGCTTGTAAATGAGACCTCTGCTGTTGTTGCCAAGCGGAAACGTCAAGCAGAGCTTGCAGTCGAAAAAGGTGACGACACCATCGCAAGAATTGCTCTTCAAGAAAAATTGCAACAGGAAGCGAAGTTAAAGCTCTATGAAGAACATTATGCGGCAATGAAACAACAGACGTCCTCCCTTCGTGAACAAATTGATGGATTGCTTGAAAAATACAACGAACTCTCAAACAAGCGTCTTGTACTGAATTCACGCGCACATGCAGCAAAAGCACAACAGCAGTTGCAGGCGGCAATCGTTTCCTTCAGTACAGACCATGCGATGAAGGGTTTCACCCGTGCGGAGGATTATGTCCAGCAATTAGAGGCACAAGCTTCAGCTACCTCCTACTTTATCCCTACTGCTCCTACTGTAAACTTGGAAATTCAAGAAGCAGTAGAACGTGAATTGGTAGCGCTAAAGGAAAGTAAGTAATCGAATGAAAGGCAATTTAGAATTATTGGTTTCACAATGGAGCGAAAAGTTGGGGATTGGAGTTGATTATTTAGCTTTGTTCAGTATTCTCCTCGTTTCACTCACTCTAGTAGCTTTAGTTGTTGGCTGGTACATTCGTAGGTTTAGTAAGAAAAATTGGTTGAAATATCTCATTAGCATGAAGACAGAAAGACTGCCAACTGGCAGTCTTTTTCTGATTGAAAAATTATTCCCCAACCGTCTTCAAATCCTCTAATCCAACCATGTTAATGGTGTAAGGTTGTTTGTATTCTTTAGCTAAACGTGCAGACACTTCCTTACGAATCTGCTCAATTTGCTTCTGGTCCTTTTTCTCAAGGGAGGTTTCGATCGTAATCACCAGCTTACCTTTGGTAGAGTAAGTGAAAGAATTGATTTTGTATGTCTCTTTTTTAGCTAACAACCCTTCAAAAATTGTATAAAGATTCTTTTTGAGCTTCGTTTCTTCATCCATATTATTTAAGTTCACTGTTCGAATATCCAAAGAAAATTCATTATACTTCTCTTTTTGATAGGCTTGAATGATGGTCCGAACGTCATCCACGTGTTTTTCTGTCTCAGGAAGGATTACAAATATTTCATCGAGCCCCGGGTTCATTCCAACATACTCAACACTATACCCTTTATCCTTGATTAATGTTTTGATTTTTTGGGCTTCAGCAAGCATGATGCGATTGATTCGTCTCATAGAAGCATAAAAGTCAGCTTTAAACGGAAGAACCTCAATCGATTTTGCATAATAGCCCTTTTGATCGAGCATCTCTTTCGTCAGATTTTCAGCATCCAATTTCGTTTTTTCGTTATAATCTTTACTTACTAGAAAGACATAGACTTTTTCCGGTTCATCGCCTTCCATCAATCCTTGACCCACACGGAAACCAGTAACTTCGTACCCACGTTTCAATCCTTCCTCTCGAACAAGGGCCATAACGGATTTTTCCCCTTCTTTATCCAGGTCTTTCAGGAACACCTGATTTAAATATGGAATCTTTGATGCCATCTGTGCCATCGCCGGAGAGACATAGGTAGAACCGAAGAACAATCCACCAACAGCCACAAGTCCGGCTAGTGACCCGATGATTTTCTTTCTTTTGCTTATGCCACTGACTTTTATCGGCGTTACCTTCTCTTCCCCTTTTGCCTGCTCAATTCCTTTATACATACGATCCATTATCTCATCTGGAATTTCAATCTTTTCTAGTTCACTCTGAATCTTGTTCATGAAAGTTCCTCCTTTGGATAGTCCAAGCGGATTTTTTCTAAGGTTCTATAAATTTTCGACTTGACCGTACTGATTGGTGCATCAACAATCTCCGAGATTTCCTGGAAGGTATATTCCTGATAATACTTGAGATAAATTAACCTTTTTTCGTCTTCGTCTAATGAGTGCAGCAGCTCATTTAATAATAAATCGGAGTATCTGTCCTCCGTCTGCTGTGTTCCTAGTTCTCTAGTAAAAGGCAGTTCGACAACTTTTTGTTTCTTCCTTAAAAAGTCAATGGATGCATTAATGGTGATTTTCAAGATCCATGTCTTAAAGTAATTCAATTCCTTTAAACTGTTTCTATTCTTAAAAGCCCGGTAAGCAACCTCCTGGACAATATCCAGTGAGTCCGCTTGATTCTTCATATACATATAGGCCATCCGATAAATAGAATCTTTATGTGTTTCAAAAAAGCTAATAAATAACTTTTCATCTAGGATTCCATCATTGGCAGAAAAGGTCATTTCCTCACCCCTTTTTTCTCTTTACAATATTAGACTAAAACAAAGTTCATTTTGGACGAAGAAATTTTAAAAATTTTTTTTGGGGGCAGTCCCCCGATGTTTATCCAGGGGGACGGTTCTGGTGGTTTTTCCCTGATTATTTGTCCCCACGATTTTAGTGTGTAGTGGACGATAAGTTGGTGGAAGTGGACGATATGAGGTCGAAAGTGGACGATAAATTTCAAAAAGTGGACGATAATCTACGGAAAGTGGATGATATCTTCTTCAAACCGGTCGATAAGAGGATTCGGTAGTGTAGTCCTAAAGATTCTGTTGGCTTTTTTCCCATCAAGGAGGTCTTAAGTGCCACGAGATCCGTCCCTGTGTGCCCTCTACGTCAAATAAGAGCATAAAAAAAACGCTAAATTTAGCGTTTTCTAATTTTTACGCGCCTTAGAGGATTCGAACCTCTGACCGTACGCTTAGAAGGCGTATGCTCTATCCAGCTGAGCTAAAGGCGCATGATAATATGTATTTATAATGTTTATTTGGAGGCAACACCCGGATTTGAACCGGGGATAAAGGTTTTGCAGACCTCTGCCTTACCACTTGGCTATGCTGCCATGACTGGGCTAGCTGGATTTGAACCAACGCATGTCGCAGTCAAAGTGCGATGCCTTACCGCTTGGCTATAGCCCAATAATTTATAAAATAAATGGGGCGACTGATGGGAATCGAACCCACGAATGCCTGAACCACAATCAGGTGCGTTAACCACTTCGCCACAATCGCCATAATGTGGTGGAGGGGGACGGATTCGAACCGCCGAACCCTGAGGGAGCGGATTTACAGTCCGCCGCGTTTAGCCACTTCGCTACCCCTCCACAGATTTAAAACTTACTTACTATTAAAAGGTGGCTCAGGACGGAATCGAACCGCCGACACAAGGATTTTCAGTCCTTTGCTCTACCGACTGAGCTACTGAGCCATAATAAGATGATTCACTAATCATTTATTGAAAATATGTCCTTTGCTCAAAAGAACTTCTGTTCTTTTTCGCAGATTGCCGCAGAAGCAAAATCAGGATGTGAGCAATCTGCTCTACCGACTGAGCTACTGAGCCATATTGCGGGGACAGGATTTGAACCTGCGACCTTCGGGTTATGAGCCCGACGAGCTACCAGACTGCTCCACCCCGCGATAATAGAAAATATTACATTTTGTGCATGCCCTTAGTTTGAAGACCGCCCCGATTTCGGATTGCATATTCAAGCTGTGGCTCAATCGTTGCGCTGTAGATTATTCGAAGAAGCTTATTCGAACGTACTCCACCCCGCGATAATAGAATATTGTTTTGTAAAATATAATGGAGGAGGAAGAGGGATTCGAACCCCCGCGCGGTTTAACCCGCCTGTCGGTTTTCAAGACCGATCCCTTCAGCC
>NZ_JBDGJV010000015.1:0-161272 GCF_057656715.1 Neobacillus sp. Soil_C_43 | reverse complement strand
CGTTGGCTTCGTTTCAATAAAGAAACGAAATATTTTTGTTTGTTGACGTTTTTGTTTGTTTAGTTTTCAAAGAACAAATTCTCAATCGCTCAAAAGCGACTTTATTATCATACCAAGTCATCAACCGAAAGTCAATAACTTTTTTTAACTTCTTTTTTACAAAGTTACTATCTCGTAGCAACAGAGATTAATATTATACTATAAAATCAATCTCGTCAATACTTTATTTTCACCCTCAAGAAAAACAATTAAATTAAAGATGTTCTCCTTCAAGAATTACTATATTACTATCATATTATCTTAATGTCAACATCTTTCCTCCTTTATCAAAAAAGGATTTTCCAATACCAAATCAGAATATAAACTCAGAAGTCGAATTTAATGGGGAAGATTAAAATGAAAGAAATTTATAAAAACCAATTCTCATGGGAGGAAGAAATAGATGGATAGAAATAGATTTTCCGCTATTGCACATCGCAATCACGCGTTCAGTAACCCTATTAACGAAAAAAAGCTCATGAAAATGATTCGAATGATGTCACCTGAACCAAACAAAAAAGTTATTGATATCGGTGCAGGGAAATCAGAACTGCTGATTCGTCTGGTTGAAGATTTTCAAATTACCGCAACTGCAATCGAATTGTATGAAGGTGCTATCGAGGAAGCAAAACTTAGTGCAGGAAGCCGTATTCCTGAAGGCTGCATTAATTTTGTGGTAGATGATGCTAGCTTGGCTGTGCAGAGATACGAAGCAGGTGAATTTGATTTAGGAATTTGTATTGGATCCACTCACGCTTTGGGTGGGCTTGAGCCTACTCTTAAAACGATGAAACGCCTCATTAAAAAAGATGGATACATTTTAATCGGAGAGGGCTATTGGAAGAAGACACCTAGCAAAGAATACTTAGAGGCATTGGGAGGCGCAGAAGAATCTGAATTGAAAAGTCATGCACGGAATGTAATGACCGCGGAAGAACTTGGACTCATTCCTCTTTGGTCTTACGTCGCAAACGAAGATGACTGGGATGACTATGAGTGGCTTTATTCCTCTTCTATTGAAAATTATTGTCATGAAAATCCTGATGATCCAGATAAGGCAGCCATGCTTGAGAGAATTAGAAAATGGCGGAGAACTTATTTAAAATGGGGCCGGGATACATTAGGTTTTGGTTTATATTTGTTTCGAAACGACTAAATTGACTTATTCGCAAACCCATCGCTGTTACCAACAGAATAATATCGAATTCCAAGGTAACTTCTTTTATGGGACTTTGAACCACTCACAGTGACCATACAATCCTCTTACTTCCTACTACAGGAACTGTGAAATCTTCACAGTTCCCATACTTAACTCTTTTTCTCTTTATCGGGCACTGTGAACCCTTCACAATTCCCATACTCATCTCTTTTACCCTCGAACTGGCACTGTAACCTCTTTACAATTCCCATGTTCACCTCTTTTACTCTCTAACTGGCACTGTAACCTCTTTACAATTCCCATGTTCACCTCTTTTACTCTCTAACGGGCATTGTTACCCCTTCACAATTCATACCCTCACCTCTTTTTCCCTCTAACAGGCATTGTGACCTCTTTATAATTCCACGCTCACTTCTTTTTCACTCTAACGGTCACTTTGAATCTCCCCTGCTTCCTTTAACAACAAGAATTTCACTACAACAAAAAACTCAAGCCTCATTAGCTTGAGTTTTTTCCTTCTATAAGAATACCCCACCATATATTAACGACGCCAAAATTACATAAGCTGGGTGTACCTTTAATTTTTCAAGGAGAAAAAAGCTTACCCCTATCAGAATCACCGTTTGAAGCACACCTGTATCCGAGTAAGAAGTAGAAAAGAAGCTAAATGCCATCACACCTAGCATTACGGCGATAGTTGGTCGGATATAATTGGTCATCCGCTTCACCTTAGGAGAATCTTTATATTTGTATAGAAGACCTAATAGAACAATCATTAATAGAAGCGAAGGAGCAACAGTCGAAAAAATCCCAACGATTGAACCTAGAACTCCACCCTGCTCATAACCAATGTAGCCGGCCATTTTTGTCGCAATGGGACCGGGCAGTGAATTTCCTAAGGCTAATACCTCACTAAATTCGGGTACCGTCATCCACCCGTAATGATCGACAACTTCGTTTTCAACAAGCGGAATCGAAGCAGGTCCTCCGCCATAACCAACAATTCCTGGAATGAAAAAAGCAAGAAAGATATGCCAATAAAGCATTATCCCACCTCTCTTTCACTATTTTTTTCAACCTTAGCAGCCTTATCACGCTTCACTAAGGCAAATAATAATATGGCCACGATTAAAATGGCAGGATGCACATGCAAGACCTCTAATAATAGTAAACTCCCAACAACCGTTACACCTGCACTAATATGGCCTAGCGTTTGATACGACTTCTTATAAAAATCCCATGTTAATGTGGCCATCATTACACCTACAACTGGTACGACTGCTTTAGTCATGCCTGCTACCCATGGTAGATCCTTGACCGATGCCAATGAGGTTAGCAGGATAATCATTAATATAATAGTAGGAACGATGGAGGAAAAAATGGCATTTAGCATACCTACATATCCGCCCACTCGATAGCCGATATACCCTGCCATTTTTGTGTTAATAGGGCCGGGAAGGGTATTTGCTAACGCCAAAACATCTGCAAATTCATCATCGGTCATCCATTTGTAGGTTCCAACTACCTCTTTATGAACGAGCGGAATCGATGATGGTCCCCCTCCGTACCCTAATATTCCGGAACGGAAAAAAGCGATAGATATATCCCTCTGTTTCATTATTTATTCAACACCTTTTATTAATTTACCAGGCCGCAATGGTTCCATCCGTTCTTGATTCTGTTCCGCCTGAAAGCACACCGGTACTTGGGTCTCTCCAAATGATTTGTCCTCTTCCGAATCCTCCACCATCTAAGGCTACTTCAATCTCATGACCTTTCCTTGCTAAGGCCGCGGCAATATGTGCTGGGAATGAATGTTCAACTTGAACTTTCTTCCCCTCCATCCATTGCCATCTTGGCGAGTCTAAAGCTGCTTGCGGATTTAGGTGGAAGTCAACTGTGTTCATGATGACTTGAGCATGGCCTTGAGGCTGCATATACCCACCCATCACACCAAATGGTCCAACGGCTTCATTATCTTTTGTTAAAAATCCAGGGATAATCGTATGGTACGTCCTTTTTCCAGGCTCCAAACGATTCTCATGAGATGGATCTAACGAGAAATCAGCACCTCGGTTTTGCAACGCGATTCCTGTTCCAGGGATAACTATTCCAGAACCAAAGCCCATATAGTTACTTTGAATGAAGGAAACCATATTGCCCTCGCCATCTGCCGTTGCCAAGTAAACAGTACCGCCTTTAGGCGGTGTGCCCGGCTCTGGAGTAAGAGCAACATCCCCAATTAAGCTTCTTCTCGCTTCTGCAAATTCTTCCGACAATAACTGTTCAGCCGTAACGGACATTTTTTCTGGGTCTGTTACATATTTTTTGGCATCAGCAAAAGCTAGCTTCATCGCTTCAATCTGCTTATGATACGTATCCACTGATTCCTTTTCCTTCAGCTCTAAGCCTTTCAACATGTTAAGGGCCATTAAAGCAACGATTCCCTGGCCATTCGGCGGAATCTCCCACACATCATAGCCTCTGTAATTAACCTTAATCGGCTGTACCCACTCAGGCTTGTATGCAGCTAAATCCTCTTTCGAAAGGAATCCACCGTGCTTCTTTGAGAACTCATCGATTTGATCAGCCAATTCTCCGCGATAAAAGCTTTCCGCATTGCTTTCTGCAATCTTGCGTAATGTGTTGGCATGACCTTTTGAGCTCCAGATTTCCCCTGTTTGAGGAGCCTTTCCATCTGGAGCAAAGGTTTCAAACCAACCTTTATATTCATCGCCAGTAAATAAATCTTTGAATCTATTAAACGCGATATTCCAGTACCTCCCTAAAATCGGGCTTAGCGGGTAGCCATTTTCCGCATACTCAATGGCCGGCTGTAATACTTCCGTTAATGGAAGCTTACCGAAACGACGAGATAACTCCGCCCATGCTGCAGGTACGCCAGGAACCGTTACGGGTACAAGGCCAAAGGTTGGCATCTTTTCGTGCCCCTTTTCCTTAACCGCATCGATTGAGATGCTTTCTGGAGAGGGGCCGCTTGAGTTTAGTCCATGCAGTTCGCCTTTTGTCCATACAAGCGCAAAGGCATCTCCACCGATTCCATTGGAGGTGGGTTCAACTACGGTTAAACAAGCAGCAGTAGCAATCGCCGCATCAATGGCATTCCCGCCCTTTTTTAATATATCTAGACCTGCTTGTGCCGCTAAGGGCTGAGATGTTGCAACCATGCCATTTTTGGCTATTGTCGTCATTCTTTGTGATGGATATGGATAGTTCAAGTAATCAAAGTTCATGAATCGTTCTCCCCTTATACATACATTTCATGATTGGCGCTCTTTAACTTTCCTTTGTTAATCATTTTATCCTATTAAACTTACAAACGGAATATTCAATTCGAAAAAAATAACAAAAAGATTTGTACGATTTTTGATTTTAGCTATGTTTAACTTGCCTGTTGATTTCCGCTCCAGGCACAAGCGGTTCGTGGGTGTTTCGGCGAGCCTCCTCGGAGAAAAGCGCCTGCGGGGTCTCCCCTGAAACATACTCCCACAGGAGTCTTCGTGCCTTCCGCTCCAATCAACAGGGTGTAAAAATCAACAATGCTCTTTAACACAGCCTTGATTTTAACAAAAAAGAGGCGCCCTCAAAGTGAAGGGATCAGCCTCTTTCTCTTCCGAATTTAGGCGTAATGACATGCAACAAAATGATTCCCGCTTACTTCACTAAATGCAGGTTCTTCCACCCGACATTTATCCGTTGCTAATGGACATCTTGTATGGAACCGACAGCCGCTTGGAACATTAATTGGACTTGGCACATCCCCAGTTAATATAACTCTTTCCCTTTTCTTCTCTTCTTTTGTAGAAGGGATTGCAGATAGCAAGGCTCTTGTATACGGATGAAGCGGATTGTCATACAGTTCCTTTTTATCCGCAAGCTCTACCATTTTCCCCAAGTACATCACTGCTACCCGGTCGCTGACATGCTTGACTACACTTAAATCATGCGAAATAAATAAATAGGTTAATTGGTGTTCCTTTTTTAATCGTTGTAATAAATTTAGAATTTGTGATTGTACCGATACATCAAGCGCAGATACCGCTTCGTCACAAACGATTAACTTTGGATTGGTACATAACGCACGGGCAATGCTCACCCGTTGACGCTGACCACCAGAGAATTCATGTGGAAAACGATGATAATATTGCTCGTTTAACCCGACTTCTACTAATAAATTGCAAACATAATCGTAAACATCTTTTTTAGGAACAATCTTATGTGTCTCCACAATTTCAGAAAGCATGGTTCCTACTGTCATCCGTGGATTCAGCGAGCCATACGGATCCTGGAAAACGATTTGCAGATCCTTACGGTTTTCTCTCATTTCCTTCTTCTTTACACGAGTAATATCTTTTCCTTCATATATAATAGTTCCGGAGCTTGGCTCATGGAGTCTGAGGATCGCACGTCCCATAGTGGATTTACCACAGCCTGATTCTCCAACGATCCCCAACGTTTCTCCTTTTTTTAAAGAAAAGCTGATTCCATCCAATGCTTTGACAACCTGTTTTTCTTTAGAAAAGAACCCTTGATCACCAACAGGAAAGTGTTTGGTTAAATTTTGAACCTCAAGAAGATTTTGTTGCTGCGATTTCTCTAATTGAAGACTCATTAAGCTCACCTTCCTTTTCATTCCATTTATCTGTATATTTCCAACAGCTTACAGCATGCTGTTCCTCTATCGATGTAATATCCGGAGCATGGCTTCTACAAATTTCTTGTGCGTACGGACATCGATCAACAAATCGGCATCCTTTTGGCATGGCATCCGGTGATGGGACAGACCCTTTTATGACAAAAAGCTCTTCCACATTATCTTCTGCATCGACATCCGGGATGCACCTCATTAAACCTTGTGTGTATGGGTGAAGTGGATTATTAAAGACGGTTTTCCTACTTCCGTATTCAACAGCTTTCCCTGCGTACATCACCAGAACCGTGTCAGCCATTTCAGAGACAACAGCTAAGTCATGAGTAATCATAATAATTCCCATATCCAAGTCTTTTTGCAAATTCTTCATTAAATCCAATATTTGCGCTTGAATCGTTACATCCAATGCAGTGGTTGGTTCATCCGCAATAAGAAGTTCCGGATTACAACTTAGCGCAATCGCAATCATCACACGCTGTCTCATCCCTCCGCTCAATTCATGCGGATAGGCATCGACCCGTTTTTCAGGTGATGGAATGCCCACCAGTTTTAACATTTCGATCGCCTTAAGCTTTGCTTCTTTTTTATTTAAATTCTGGTGAATAATGATCGTTTCAGCAATTTGTTTACCGACCGTCTGGACAGGATTTAGCGAGGTCATTGGTTCTTGGAAAATCATTGAGACCTGGTTGCCGCGAATTTTACTCATTTGTTTCATTGATTTACCAGCTAAATTTTCACCCTTTAACAGGATTTCTCCTTCGATTTGTCCTGTCTCAGGCAATAATCCCATAACAGATAGGGAGGTCATACTTTTTCCACAACCTGATTCTCCAACAATACACAGGGTTTTTCCCTTTTCAACCGTAAATGATAATCCAGCAACAATATTCGTTGTTTTCTTCTTGCCAACAAAGCTGACTTTTAAATCCTTAACCTCTAATAATGAATTTGACATATTATTCCCCTCACTTCAGCTTCGGATCGAGTGCATCACGTAATCCATCACCAAATAAGTTGATTGATAGAACCGTTAGAAAGATAAATAATCCTGGAAACAATGAAATCCACGGAGCATCTTTCAGATACCCTTGTCCCATCGATAACATCGCACCCCAGCTCGGTGTTGGCGGTTGAGTACCTAATCCTAAATAACTTAAGGACGCTTCAGAAATGATAGCTGCAGCAATGGATAAAGTCGCTTGAACAAGAATCGGTGGTAAGCAGTTTGGAAAAATGTGACGGAACATGATTTTTACATCGCTAATACCTGATGCTTTAGCCGCAGTGACATATTCTCTTTCCCTTTGACTCAATACTTCTCCCCTTACAAGACGAATAAAGTTAGGTGTAAAAATAATTCCAATCGCAATCATCGCGTTTTGTAATCCCGCACCAAGTACAGCTGCAAGGGAAAGGGCTAATACTAATGGGGGGAATGAAAGCAACGCGTCTGTGAAACGCATGACTACATATTCATCAAGGACTCCTCTGTAATAACCTGAAAATAATCCAATAGGAATTCCAATTAAAAGTGCTATACCAACAGAGATAATACCAGCTTGGATGGAAACTCGTGCTCCATAAATAATCCGGCTGAAAATATCACGGCCCAGTTCATCTGTACCCATGATATTAGCTGCACTTGGATTTTGAAGGAATTTCGCATAATCCTGCTCACTAGGGCTATGTGGTGCAACAAATGGAGCAAACACAGCCATCAAGATGAGCAGCAGGGTAAACACTCCGCCAATAACAGCTAATTTATTTTGAAAAAAACGAGAACTCATTTCTTTCAATCTACGTTTTCTTGGACTTTCCACTTTTACTAGTTGTTCCAACTTAGCTTCCATCGTCATTGTCCTCCTGTCAGCTTAATTCTTGGATCTAGTACGGAATAAAGGATGTCAATCAAGAAGTTTACCACTACAACAGCAATGGCCATAAATAGGACGGCCCCTTGTACTACAGGAAAATCTCTTGTTAATATCGCATCAATTACTAGACGCCCTAGTCCTGGAACAGCAAAGATGGTTTCCGTTATAACTGCTCCACCTAAGAAGGTGGCCAATTGTAATCCACTTACCGTTACAACAGGAATTAACGCATTTTTCAAGGCATGTCCAAGGACAACCCCTTTTTCTAATACCCCTTTTGCATAGGCCGTACGAATATAATCAGCCTGCAAAACTTCAAGCATACTTGAACGAAGCATCCTTGTAATTTCAGCACTTAAGCGAACACCTACTGCTAGCGCTGGTAAAATCATTAACATCATACTCTTTTTAAAATCAACCCATGGTTCCACATATCCAGAAGGTGCGAACCAGCCTAGTGAGATTGAAAAAATAAAGATCAGTAAAATACCTAAGAAAAATGGCGGAATAGATACACCAGACAATGCAAAAGTCGTGCCAAAGTAATCCCAGAAGCTTCCCTTTCTCGTTGCTGAGATTATACCTGCCGGAATCGCAATGATCATGGCAATTAAAAAGGACATAACAGAAAGCTGAATGGTTACCGGGAGTTTTTGAAGTAATACACTAAGCACCGGTGTATTATCTTTCAATGAGTTTCCAAGATCTCCTTGAAGTACATTTGATACCCAATGGATATATTGCATATAAAGAGGATCATTCAATCCCATTTTCTCACGTAAAGCTTGGAGAGCTTCTTGGGTTGCTTCTTGCCCTAAAATCATCCTTGCCGGGTCACCTGGTGTCACATGGACTAATGAAAAAACGATAATACTTACTAAAAAAAGAATGACCACCATAAGACCTAATCTTCGAATTAAAAACTTTGCCACGTATGCCCCTCCCTTTCTAAGGCGTTCAGCTGTGATGAAATATGATCGGCTTGGAGTATTTCCCCCAAGCCGATTCAAAGCTATTGCTTATTTAAACGAAACGTCATGGAAGCGCATCATTTGATCCGGGATGTGCTTAAAGCCTTGTAAATTGTTTTTATATGCTTTGTAATCTAGTTCGTGATATAGGAAGATGTATGGTACTTCTTCTTGTCCAAGTTTAGTAGCTTGTGAGTAAATCTCTTTACGCTTAGCTTTATCTGTTTCTACACGGGCTTGCTGTAACAGCTCGTCCATTTTCGGATTAGAATATCCGTAGTTAATGGAGCCAGTAGAATGATAGAGTGCGAAGATATTTCCATCGGGATCTGTTCTTCCGCTCCATCCTAGACGAACCGCATCAAATTTGAAATTATCCATGTTATCTAGCATGGTTCCAAACTCGACGATTTCAAGTTTCACCTTGATTCCTGCTTCTGCTGCCATCGATTGAATCATTTGTGACATTTGTTCTTCCACTGGTTTAGGCGAAAGCTGAAGCGTAAATTCAAATCCGTTAGGGAAACCGGCATCAGCCATGATTTTCTTCGCTTTTTCTACATTTTTCTTTGTTGGTTTGATGCTCTTATCAAACGCCCATGAATCTGGAGGAATGGCTCCTGCAGAAGGTACGCCTGTATTACGAAGCGCAACCTTGATAATCGCATCACGATCGATAACTAGATCTAATGCCTGACGAAGTGCTTTGTTATTAAATGGTGCTTTTTTGTGATTCAAATATAATCCTTGAAATCCAAGTGCTCCGACTTCTGAAAGCTTGATGTTAGAGTCCGTTTTTAGTTTTTCAACATCTTTTGGCGGAACCTTGCTAATGATATCCAGTTCACCTGAAGTTAAGTTGGTTAGACGTACGTTTTCATCTGAATATGGACGATAAACGATTTTTTCAAACTTTGGCGCTCCGCCCCAGTAATCCGCATTTTTTTCCACTTCAATCTTGTCCTGCTTCACTCTTGAAACAAATTTGAATGGCCCTGTTCCTACAGGAGAATTAGCGAAGTCCGCTCCTTTTTCTTTTACTGCAGTAGGAGAAACCATCATCCCAGCACGGTCAGATAAAGCTGCCAAGAACGGGCTGTATGGTTCTTTAAGCTGTACTTTAAGTGTATTTTCATCAACCACTTCAATTGTTTGAATAGAAGATAATTCAGATGCACGTGGTGACCCAGCATTTGGATCTAACATGCGTTCAAAGTTGAATTTAACTGCTTCTGCGTTAAATGGTGTTCCATCATGGAATTTTACGTTTTCTTGCAAATAGAAGGTATAGGTTTTTCCATCTTCAGAAATGTCCCATTTCTTCGCTAGTTGTGGAACGAAGTTTAGCTTTTCATCCACGTCAATCAGCTTGTCATAGATACTATGAAACACTTGTCTATCAACAGCTGCCGTTGAAAAATGCGGGTCTAATTGTGGTGGGTCATCATCTAGACCGACCGTTAATGTGGTCTTATCCCCACTATCCTTTACTGGTGCACTTGCCTTTTGTGAATCCTGCGCCCCTGAACTGGAAGAATTATTATTGCCACAACCAGTTAGAAGCAACAAGAGACTCATAAATAATGCTGCGAAAACTTTTGTCTTGTTAGCCATCTTTTTCTTTTCCCCTTTCGTATAACGAAACATTTATCTTTAAGTATAAAAAGATTACATATTGACTACTTTTTGAAAGCGTTTCGTTATTTTTTATTACTTTTTGTAATTTTGCTTTATTATAATACAGTGATTTTTAAAAATCTATATAATATTCGGAAAATATTAAAATTTTTTTCTAGTATAATTTTTCCATCTATTTTCAATATCCATTTGATTAAAACTAGGATTGTACGTTAATATAAATTTACAAATGCTTAGGGAATGTAGGGGGACGACGTATGAAAATTGATGAAATCGATCGCAGGATACTCGAATTGCTTGCGGAAAACGGCAGAATGTCCTATGTAGATATCGGGAAAGAGTTAAATTTATCTAGGGTATCGATTCGTGAGAGGGTAAACCAATTACAAGAGAATGGCATTATTGAAAAGTTCACTGTGGTCATCAATTCTGATAAAGTGGGAAAAGCTGTTTCTGCTTTCTTCGAGGTAGATTGTGAACCAGCATCACTCGTCAGCGTGGCCGAAACATTAGCCAATAACCCTAGCGTCGCAAGCTGCTACCAAATGACTGGACCGAGTACCTTACATATGCACGTCCTTGTTGAGGACTTTTTGCGTTTAGAGAAATTTATTAATGAGGAATTATATAGTTTAGAAGGAATAACAAGAGTGGCGAGCCACATCTTATTACGAAGATTTAAGAGTAGGACTGGATTAAAGCTTTAAAATGTATTACCTAGAGGCAATTGGCTGTCGGGCTGACCTCGTTCTTTCAGCCCTTTAACTGCACAAATAGAAAAAGACATGAACCAAATGTTCATGCCTTTTAATCTTTTATCCAGTTGGCTGCTTCATTTTATCCAAAATTGAGGAAAAGTATTTTCTGACCAGCCCTGTTTTGTCACTCGGTGGGCTTGTTAATGGACCATCCTCCCACCGCTGTAAAACATCTATTTTCGAATCTGGGTCCATAAGTTCAGGAGAATACACTCTCTTCCCGCTCATAATGCAACGAATTGAACATGCTAACTCTTCGCTCGGGCTGTCCTTCAATAAATATCCTCTGACATCAGCCGTTAATGCTCGTGCCTGATACCCATTCCTTGCAAAAGTGGTTAAAATGATGACCTTGCATCCATGCGACTTCATAGCCTCTGCTGCATCCAAACCGCTCATTTTTGGCATCTCTATATCCATCAAACAAACATCCGGCTGCAATTGGCGAACAAGTGTAAGTGCTTCTTCCCCGTTGCGGGCTTGCCCAACCACTTCCATATCCTCTTCCAAATTAAGCAGGGAACCCATGGCTGCTAGCAGCATTTCCTGATCCTCTGCGATGACAATTCGAATCATTCGGTCCTCTCCTTATCTGGGGCTCATTACATTTATGCGAAAACCCCCAATGAGGGGGCTTTTTGTTATACTTCGGGTTTGGCATGAACAGAAATACGTTTTTTCGCTACTGCTTTCACTTCTTTGAAGCTGACAAAATTCTTGTTTTTCTCATCCCATAAGCGAAATCGGAGTGACTTTAAGCTTGTAGCAAGGGTGATCGTTGGTACGTTTTGTAGTGGAGCTGTATTATTATGTGCCTCTTCAAGCTTGTAGTTAGGAACCCTTGGGCTTAAATGGTGCACATGGTGATAACCAATATTACCAGTCAGAAATTGCATGATTTTAGGAAGCTTATAAAAAGAACTACCCTCTACTGCTGCTTTTACATACTCCCACTCTTTATCTTCTTCAAAATAAGAATCCTCAAAAGTGTGCTGTACGTAAAACAGCCAAATACCTGCTGCACCTGAAATCATGAAAATGGAACCCTGTACTAAAAGGAACGACTGCCAGCCGATAGCCCAGCAAAGTAATGCATACAATGCAACAATTAAAACATTCGTTAAATACGTATTGTTGCGTTCCTTCTTTTTCGCACCTTTTCGGTTAAATCTATTTTTTAAAAGGAAAACGTAAATCGGACCTAAACCAAGCATTACCAATGGATTACGATAAAAACGGTAGGCTAATCGAAGGCTTAACGGTGCTGCCAAATATTCATCTACCGTAAGTGTCCATATATCGCCTGTACCACGTTTATCTAAGTTACCACTTGTAGCGTGATGCACAGAATGCTCATGTCCCCATTGATCAAAAGGGAAAATAGTTAAAACACCCATACATGTCCCAACAATACGGTTAGCACGACGGCTTTTAAAGAATGAATGATGGGTACAATCGTGAAAAATGATGAAAATCCTTGTTAGAAACCCACCGGCAATAACAATAGGAACTAATGCAAGCCAATAAGAAACAGAAAGGCTGATATACGCTAAAAACCATAAAATCACAAACGGAACGACCGTGTTAATGATTTGCCAAATACTCTCTTTAGTTGTTGATTTTTCAAATGGAGCCACTTGTTTTCGCAAATTTTTTGTAGATTGTAAGGTCATTTTTTTGAATTCCCTTCCTTTAATTGTGTTGTTATTTCAAAGTATAGTGCAATATTGTTAGTCATGTTAGTATCAGGTGTCATGTGTAGACCATGATAAATGTCATATACAAGGTGAAAATAATGAAAAAAGTGCCTGACACCAGCACTTTAACGCACTGGGGGTCAGGCACCTTTTTTTATTATTTATTTTTAATGAATAATTCCTTCTTCTTTCGCCTTAAAGACGGCTTTATGTCGTCCTGTGACTTCTAATTTTGAATAAATGTTTGAGATATAGTTTTTTACTGTTCCTTCTGTTAAGAATAGTTTTCGAGCGATTTCACGATTAGCAGCTCCCTTTGACAGCTCCTTAAGCACCTCAATTTCTCTTTCTGTAAGGCCATAGCTAGCTTTTTTACTTTTTTCCGTTTTCAATCTTTCCGACGGCGTAATCCAGTCTGCGATTAGCTGTTTGGCAATCTCCTGAGTAATGAGAGTTCCACCGTGATGAACAAGTCTAATTCCTGCCGCAAGGTCTCTTGGATGGATGGCTTTAAGTAAATAACCTTCCGCTCCTGTGGCTAACGCTTCTCTAACGTATTCTAATTCCTGAAATGTGGTTAAAATAATCACCTTTACTGAGGAAAACTGACTTTTAATTTGCCGTGTTGCCTCCACTCCGTCCATTAGAGGCATATGAATGTCCATTAGAATAAGATCAGGTGAAAGTTTTTTTGTAAGCTCTATCGCCATCTGTCCATGTTCTGCTACTCCCACTATGTCAAAATCTGCTTCACCGCCTAATACAATCGAAAGGCTTTCACGGATGAGTTCTTGGTCATCCACAATCAATACTTTTATCATCTTGTAGGTTTTCTCCCCTCATTCGCTCAACTCTTACAGGAAAAAAGCAAGTAACAACGGTTCCCACCTGATTACCCGACTTTATGGTCAAACTGCCTTGGAGGGATTCCAGACGTTCTTTCATTCCGTTAAGGCCAAAACCAAATTTCTCCTCTTTTATCCCAATCCCATTATCCATAATCACTAAAATAACTTGTGATACTTCCTGGTTTAGAGTGACAACGATTTCGTTTGCTTGACCATGGCGGACTGCATTTGTTAAAGCTTCTTGAAGGCAACGGGTTAGTGCAATCGCTCCTTGGAAAGAAATAGCTACTGGTGCACCGTTACTTTTAAAAATAATTTCCGTTTTTGTGTGTAAAGCAAACTCATTGGCTACCTTCCTCAATTGGGAAGACAAATCCTCTTTATCATCATTTGGGGAAATTTGATGAATATACGTTCTTGTTTCCTCTAGCGATCTCCTCATCACGTCTCTAAGCCTGCCCACTTGTTCCTTTGCTTTTTGTGGAGATGCATCCATCAGGAAAGATACTGCATCAAGCCCCATAATGACGGATGTAAATGTGTGCCCTACTGTATCATGCAAATCTCTTGCAAGCCGATTCCGTTCTTCCAATAACGTAATGCTTTCAATCTGTTTGGCATATTCCTCTAAAAGTTGATTTTGCCTGTTATTTTCTTCTAGTAGAACTTTTGTCTTTTTCTCCGCTTCAAGAACCTTCGAAATGGCAATGCCTACACCGAAAAAAAAGAGTCCATCAATGACGCCCATCCCCAATTGATTTAAGCCTACAGCCAGAATCGCTAGAAAAGGAACAATCGTAAAACCCGCCCATAGGAGCCATCTCTCTTTACCAGGACGACTATAAATTCCTGCACATAAGGATGGAATGGCTAAAAAGGAGGAATATTTGCCTAATAAGTAACAACCTACGATTAAAAACAAACCGCTAAAGAATAATTCAAGTAGCGGATAGTTTCTCCTTGAGCTATTCGTCCATTGAGGAATGAGAAATGCTGCAAAAAGCAAGGTCATGTTCAACCAAGCCAGGGGAATAGGGTTTAGAAACAAAACTACAATCAATAAATGTAAAATAAACCAACCAATTCTGGTGAGTTGAGCAATTTTATAAACCCAATGGGTTTCATTTTGAAATGGTACCATTCAGCTCTCCCTCATGCTTTCAAATATGAATCGTTTTACTAATTCAACACGCACTTCCTTTTTACCTTTTTTCAAAAGTCACATAAGTCATATGACTGCACATGATGATGTTATGACAAAGCACACTATTGGATCTGACCTCTTCTATTTCATAATGAAGATACAAATGAGAACAAAGGGGAGCTAGTAATGAGAAATTTTCTATATCGTCATGGATTAGTATTATTTTTAGTGGTTATGTTTGGAAGAGGAATTCTTGGGATGCTAACAGTTAAGGGTATTCAAGTCTTCAATCCAGCACTTACTGTTCAGAAGGATTTAGGTTGGTTAGTTATGCTATTATATGCGGTCTGTGCGTTTTTAGCGGTAAAATGGGTAAAGGTTGATAAGGAAATCGGATTAATTAAAGCAACTGCCAATAATTATTTTGTATGGTTACCAGCTCTTGCGATTCCGTTCACTTTGGCACTTCATTTAGGTTTTCACTCTACATGGAGCCATGTTCCTTTATTAATGATCGCCGCCATTGGGGTAGCTGTAAACGAAGAAATTCTATTTAGAGGTATACTTTTACGTGCCATGTTGCCATTCGGAAAAGCTGTCGCCATAATCGTTCCTTCACTTCTTTTTGGAGTAGCACACCTTGGTAATATTCTTGTCGGAGGGGATGTAATCTTTGGTGTCTTCCAGTTTGCCTGGACTTTCATCGCTGGTATGGCGCTAACCGCTATGCGTTTACAAAGTAAAAGCTTACTACCCGCCATCGGATTTCATTTTGTTTTAGATGCTGTTGAGTATGCAGCGACTGGTGAATACGGCGTTCACAGTACCAACTTTTCACTTGGATGGTTATCCATATTTGTACTGTTAAACCTGCTCTTTCTTGTTTATGCACTTTACTTATTAAAAAAGAAAAACAACAGTGTAAATGTTGGAATGGTTTCTTTTACTGCAAAATAATAGGGCTTCAAATGGGCGAACAGTACGAGTCACTGTTCGTTTTTTCTCTGTCTTTCAAGTATAATAACCGTATTCAGCTTTTGCATATGATAGATCTTTGAGAGAAATCTTATATATAAGTCGGATAATACAAAAAAAGAGGTTACTACATGAGTGAGAGAAGTTTTGAGGAATATAATTTAAGTGAAGAAATAAAGAGAGCACTAGGTGTTTTAAAATACGAAGAGCCTACAGAGGTGCAGGGTGAAGTGATCCCGCAGGCTTTGAAAAACCAGGACCTTGTCGTCAAATCACAGACTGGCAGTGGCAAGACAGCCTCCTTTGCTATCCCTATTTGTGAACGGATTGACTGGGAAGAAAGAAAGCCTCAAGCCTTGATTCTTACGCCAACTAGAGAGCTAGCTGTTCAGGTTCGCGAAGATATTACAAATATAGGACGGTTTAAACGAATTAAGGCGCTCGCTGTTTATGGAAAAGAGCCTTTTTCCAAACAAAGAGAAGAATTGAAGCAGAAAACACATGTTGTTGTTGGTACACCTGGCCGTGTCATGGACCATATCGACAGGGAAACCTTGGTACTTGATGAAATAAAGTATCTTATTATTGATGAAGCAGATGAAATGCTGAATATGGGCTTTATTGATGAGGTAGAGGCGATTATTAAGGAACTCCCACGGGATAGAGTAACAATGGTATTTTCCGCTACCTTGCCAAAAGATGTTGAAGCTCTTTGCCATAAGTATATGAAGGATCCTGTTAATATTGAGATTGAGTCTACAGGAATCACAACGGATACAATTGAACATCGTGTAATCGAAGTAAAGGATGAAGATAAGCTTTCGCTACTTAAGGACGTAACTGTTGTTGAAAATCCAGACAGCTGTCTTATTTTTTGCAGAACGAAAGAACATGTAGATACCGTATATAGCGAATTGGAAGAAGCAAATTATTCATGTGAAAGACTCCATGGAGGCCTAGAACAACAAGATCGGTTTGCCGTAATGGATGGATTTAAACTGGGCAATTTCCGTTATCTTGTTGCAACCGATGTAGCGGCGCGAGGGATTGATGTTGATAATGTTTCACTAGTATTCAACTATGATGTTCCTATGGAAAAAGAGAGCTATGTCCATCGCACAGGAAGAACGGGTCGTGCTGGCAAGAAAGGAAAAGCCATTACATTTGTGACTCCGTATGAAGAGAAATTCCTTCGAGCCATTGAACGGTATGTTGGTTTTGAAATACCTCGAATGGACGCACCTAGCCAAGGCGAGGTTGCTAAAGGAAAAGCAGCTTTTGAGGAAAAAATCAGTGGCCGTCGCGTGGTAAGAAATAATAAGACCGCTCGAATCAACCAAGGAATCACGAAGCTCCACTTCAATGGCGGCAAAAAGAAGAAGCTTCGCGCTATCGATTTCGTTGGGACCATCGCCAAAATTCCTGGAGTTACGGCTGATGATATCGGTATTATCACCATTCATGATCAGATGTCTTATGTGGATATTCTTAACGGAAAAGGTTCACTCGTCATTCAGGCGATGGAGAATACACCTGTCAAAGGCAAGAAGTTGAGAGTGAGTAAGGCGATTAAATAATGCAATTTATAATAGCGAACAGTGCTGCTGACACTGTTCGCTATTATATTTAGATATATTTCCTCAATTCCACCTTGGTATCTTCGTCTGCAAAGCATGCTTCCACACTATCGAGATAAATCTTCTTATAATCCTCTTCATTCATGTTGAATTCATCAAAGACAATCGTACATTCCTTCGCCATTGTTGTATCGGACACCGTTCTGTTGTCGGTATTAACCGTTACTTTGATACCATTCTTATGAAAATCATGGATAGGGTGCTCGCTGAATTGGTTTACCGCCTTGGTTTGAACATTGCTTGTTGGGCACATTTCAAGGACTACTTGTTTTTCCTTCACTACATCATAGGCCTCAGTACAGTCTTTAATAAATACACCGTGCCCAATTCTTTCTGCCCCTAACAGCTCAACCGCTTCAAGGACATTTTTTCCTACACCCGTTTCGCCGGCGTGAATCGTTACTCTATAGCCGTACTCTCTTGCTAATGCAATCGGCTCTACGAAGTCCCCACAGAACCCTTCCTCTTCCGATGCACATAAGTCAATGGCCACAACCCCTTTACCAAGGAATTGCTTTCCTTTTTCCACGACCTCAAAAGCACTTTCAGCTGACATCGTCCGCATGCAGGATAGAATGATATTGCCATGAATATCGAATTGTTGTTCAGCCTCTCTCATTCCATCAATCACGCTTTGGATGATTTCTTCTACAGATAACCCCTGAGCCGTGTGAAGCAATGGAGCAAAACGAACCTCCATGTATTTCACATTTTCTCTTGCAGCATCTTCAAACAGTTCAAAGGTAATTCTCTTTAAATTCTCCTGTGACTGCATTACTAAATTCGGAAGAGCAAAACGCTTCAAATACTCATCAAGAGATTCACAATCTAGTGGAGCAATGAGCTCTTGTTGGATCTCGTCCCTATCCATCGTAGGCAAGCTAATGCCCTCTCTTTTTGCTATATCAATAATTGTTTCCGCTCTAAGGCTTCCATCAAGATGGCAGTGTAATTCAATTTTAGGTAAAGTAGTAAAATTCATGTGATGTGACCCCCGTCATTTTTTTATATAAAAAAAATTCCTGACTACGAAGAAAATACACTTACATGTACATTCTTCGTAATCAGGAATTATTGGTTCCTGGTAGAGACCCCCAAACCATATCTTTGGAGTTATACGAACTTTGCTTATTTCATTGAGACAAGCTTAATAAAGATTTTTTATGTTGTCAAGAGTATTCCTCACACTACCCTGTGGCTAATTTCCATTCTATTACGTTCTGTTTGGAATAGAGTTCTTTGTAATAACCATTCCTTTTCAATAAACTTTGATGGTCCCCTCTTTCTATGATTTCCCCATTTTTTATCACAAAAATCGTATCAGCATTTAGAATCGTGGAAAGTCTATGAGCAATCATAATAATGGTTTTGTCGTGATCGAATTGGTTAATGGATTCTTGTACCAGCTTTTCACTTTCATTATCAAGTGCACTAGTGGCTTCATCTAGAATAATGAGGGATGGATTTTTCAAGAATACACGAGCTAGAGCCACTCTCTGTTTTTGTCCGCCAGAAAGCTTTACTCCTCTTTCACCTATTTCTGTATCGTAGCCATTCGGCAGTGCGGAAATAAACTCATGAGCAAATGCCTTTTTGGCAGCGGCAAAAATCTCTTCATCGGACGCATCCAGCTTTGCCATTTTTATATTATCTTTAATCGAGGTGCTATAAAGAAAGTTATCCTGGGTGACAATCCCCATCTGTTCTCTCAAACTTGCGATGGAATAATCCTTAATGTTGGCACCATCGATTAATACTTCACCTTTTGTAGCATCATACATTCTCAGAAGCAGCTGAAGGATGGTACTTTTCCCCCCTCCGCTCTCACCAACAAACGCATATGTTTTCCCTTTTTCAAGAGTCAACGACACATTTTTAATGATGTTGTTTTTTCCGTCATACGAGAAAGTTACGTTATTTAACTTAATTGATTGTGTGAACTGATTTAATTCAACTGGGTTTGCTTTTTCTATAATCGTAGATGGTGTGTGGAAGAAATCAAATATCCGGCCAAGTGCAACGCTGCCCTCTGTAATGGCCGGGTAGGCATTGACTAAAGCTGCCACTGGGCTTCTCATTTTATCCACATAGGCAAAGAAGGCAATTAAGCTACCAACTGTTAGACTTCCATCTATGACAAAAAGACTCGCCACAATCGCCACGATAAACGGAGTCATATCACTGAGCACATTGATGAGAGCTAACATAACTGCATTTATCTTCGCATGCTTATCTGTCAGTCTATCAAAATGGTGTAAATGCTGATTTAGCTCTTCTTTGTCTCGCTTTTCTGCTGCGAACAATTTGGAAAGAAAAGCCCCTTGAATTTTTTCAAAAATAAATCCGCTCATCACCGATCGATACTTCATCATGTTTCGGGTGGACTGTTTAAACCTTTTTGATAGAAAGTGGGCCAGAATAAATTGGACTCCCACTAATACCACCGACAGAATCGCTAACTTCACATTTAGGGCAAGCATCACTACGATGACAAACAACAATACAATCATTTCAATCCAAATGTTTCCGAAAACTGCGGTTAGAAAGCCTCGGACCTTTTCAATATCATCGAAAAAGCGTGTGCCTATTTCTCCGCTTTTGTTCTCAACAAAGTATTTGGCATCCAATGAATGTACCTTTTGAAAAGCGTCCTTGCGAAGCTGTTTGATAATGTTATTGTTGGCTTTTTGAATGCAAAATTGCCTTACATATTCCATGGGAGTACGGATAAGAAGGAATACCAAAATCATACCTGCAGCGATGTACAAAAGCTGTTCTAGCATTTCCGCTCGCGACAAGGATTCATTTTGAAGCAGCTGATCGAAAATGTATTTTAAAATCAATGGAACAAACAGCGGAATCAGGAACCGAAATAAACTCCCCACAAATCCAATGAGATAATAGCGGCTTACTTGTTTTACATAGGGTAAAAATAACTTAAAATCTTTCATGCGATAAAACTCCTTTCATTGGCCAAATTAGAGGGCAATTCGCCATACGACAGTTACCTTGTTATATCCGACAGTTAACTAGCTTTATGATTTCATTGTACGGTCGGATGTTTCCGTACAAACCGCATAACTTTGGTATTAGCCCCGCATGGTTTACGAGCTTTACCGCAAGATTTTGGCGGAGTCTGTGCTGCATCTTTGCGGTTTTTCAATCCTTTCCCTGTCGTAAGATGATTTCATACCAAATGAAAGGATGTTGTTATTCATGAATAACCATACACAAGCACAGGCTCCAACCATGAGTTCTTTATTTTCTAACCGCTTCGTTCAAGCCATTTTACTATCCGGATTGTTCCTACAACTGGGAATCTGGGTACGTAATTTTGCGATCCTACTATTTGTAACTGAACAGACCAACAAAGATCCATTTGCCATTTCCATGATTTCAGTAGCTGAATTTGCTCCAATTTTTCTTTTCTCCTTTATTGGAGGAACATTTGCAGATAGATGGAGACCCAAACGCACGATGGTTCTTTGCGACCTACTGAGTGCCTTATCGGTGTTTGCCGTTTTACTAGCTCTTGTATTTGGAGGGTGGAAAGCGATTTTCTTCGCAACCCTTGTTTCGTCCATTTTGTCTCAGTTTTCTCAGCCTTCAAGTATGAAGCTATTTAAGCTTCACGTTCCAGAATCACTTATTCAGATGGGGATGTCCATGAACCAGACGATTCAGGCTATCTTTATGATCCTAGGTCCTATGATTGGTACGTTGATTTACTTCCGATTTGGCATCAACGTTGCCATTGCAGTCATGGGTACATGTTTCCTTCTCTCTGCTCTTGTTCTTACCTTCTTACCTGCTGATAAAAAGGTTGAAGTGACCACAGCCCCAAATGTGTCTAAGGAAATGAAAATGGGCTTTCGTTATGTAATGTCTAATAAGCTTTTTCTTTACATGGGCGGTTTCTTCTTAGCTGCCGGTATGGGAATGGGACTAGTGAATCCCCTTGGTATCTTTTTGGTGACAGAACATCTTGGCTTAACGGCCCAGAACCTGCAATGGTTTACAGCTATTAATGGTGTCGGTATGATTTTAGGGGGCGTTGGGGCAATGGCTCTAGCAAAGAAAATTACGCCACAAACTATGCTATTAATCGGCTTTGTCACAAGTGCCACTTCTGTTGCGATTATGGGGTCGGTAAACATCATATGGGTTGCGCTTTTAACCCAGTTTATTGCTGGACTGATGGCTCCCCTTATTCATATTTCCTGTAATACTCTCATTCTCACGAATGCAGAGGAATCCTTCGTGGGTAGGGTGAACGGTATCTTAAATCCTCTTTTCATGGGAGGAATGGTGTTAAATATGAGTTTAGTCGGTGTTCTTAAGGCACAATTTCCATTAACGACCCTTTATTTATTCGCAGCAGGCTTATTCCTAATTGGAGCGGTAGCCATGTTACCTATGCTACGAATGAAGCAGGCTAAGCAAATGAAAGCTGTCAACATGCAACATCATTGATTGGATTTCCACAAAAGGAAAAGAAAGAGGCTGACTCATAATGAGTCAATCTCTTTTCCTTTTACAAATTGATCTGTTGATATAAAAATTCCGCATCCTGTCCTACCCCTAAAAGAAGAGCTGATCCTCTACGGTGCTGCCACGGCAATCCAAGGAAGTACAGTCCTTCAATTCCTGTTACTCCTCGCTTATGTTTGGGTTTGCCGCTATTATCTAAAAGGTTTGGTATATCTATCCAAGAGTAATCAGCAACGAAACCAGTTGCCCAAATAACATTCTGCACGTTAATCGTTGAAAGGTCCTCAAATTGAATCTCATTTTGCTGGATGCTCTTGGTTCGTGCTTTAAGCGTTACTTTCTTTTCTTTTAATTTTTCTTTTAGCTCAAAACCGAATATCGGATCTGGTCGGCTTTGAACTTTTTTTCCAATAAAGGAATCCCGATTCGCCTGTAAAATACCAAGTTTGTCAAACCACCAAAAGATACTTTTACCAGCTATGCTTAAAGGGAGGAATCGTATTCTTTGCCCGACCGATAAATAAGTTTCGTGATAGTTTGATAGTTCGACTGCTATTTGTGCGCCGGAATTGCCTCCACCGACCACTAACACGGAACCCTCGGTTAGCTGTGCTGGATTTTTATATTCAGAAGAATGAAGTTGAACCACTTGTTGTGGAAGCTCTTGTGCAAATGATGGAATTCTAGGGGTGTGAAAGGGACCTGTGGCTATGACTATTTTCTTTGTTTTAATAAAGGAGTCAGTAGTCGAAATGATAAATGTATCGTTCTCTTTATGTATCCTTTGCACATGACATGAAAATTGAGTAGGTAAATCAAATGTTTGTACATAGCGCTCTAGGTAATCGGCTATTTCATTCTTGGTCGGAAAACCTGTTGGATCACCAGTTAAAGCCAAGCCGGGCAATGCACTGAATGACCGTGGAGTAAACAAGACAAGTGAATCATACCGGTTCCGCCAGACATCACCTGCGCTTTTATTTTTATCCAATATAATAATAGATAAAGAGGTTGGTTTTAAAAAATACCCCATCGATAATCCGGCCTGGCCTGCACCGATCACAACTACATCGTAAATCATCTATTTCACTCCTTTTGTAATCTCGGATACCGTTATTGTTTAATGATACTATAATACTATTTTTTTCCAACCAATAAAAAACTACTGGTTGTTCCCAGTAGTTTAAATCTTAATTCGAATTCATTACGTATGGATATACCAACGTATCAGCGGTTGTTCTTGCGGCTTCTTCACCCAATAGCTTCCCTACGAGATGGATCGACATATCGATTCCGGCTGATACTCCCCCAGAGGTAATTACCTGCCCATTATCTACGAACCGTACGTCCCGCACCACTTCAATATTTCGATAGGTTTTTTCCATATAATCATAAGCAAAAGGATGAGTGGTCGCTTTTTTATCAACTAGAAGTCCGGCCTCTGCTAACAGTAAGGACCCAGAACAGATGGAAGCGATGATTCTCTCTGATAGACCGAAAGTGGTGATCCAATTCATAAATTCTCGATCTTGAATACAGGTTTGTATAGCATGAGATGGCCCACCTGGAACGATGACAATGTCTAAATCTTGGTTAATATTCTCAAAACTAAAATCCGGAGTAATCTTCAGCCCATTATTCGATGAAACGGTGCCTCCATTTTTAGATATCGTCCAAACCTTAAATGGCTTTCTTTCAACTGGAATACCCTTCGTTAACAATTCTGTTACTTCGTTAGCTGAATTAGTCGTTAACGAAAACACCTCAAATGGTCCCGAATAGTCTAAAACATCCACATGATCAAATAATAAAATTCCTACATTCCATTGGTTTTTCATTAAATCCACTCCCTTTTTTTTAAAACAATATATTCCTAGGCTCTCCTTTGCCCCATTACTGAAGCCCTGCGTAGACTAGCTTCATGCAGTTTTCGCCCCCACCCATAGAAAACGATAGCGGCTAAGGCAAGTGCCGCAAACGTAAAAAACATGGTATTTCCTCCATATGAAACTAGCAACACCCCACCAAGCCATGGGCCAATAAAGTTACCAATTTCACTGAATCCCTGAGCACCATAATACATGCCTCTCATTCCTGATGGAGTGATCTCATCAATTTGGGCATATTCAGACGGAACGATTAAAATCTCACCAAAGGTGAACACGATCATGGATAGGATAAAACCGGTCCACCCTGTTGAAAAGGCAAAGCCGGTTTCTCCTACGCCAAATAATAGGCTCCCAAGGGATATTCGCTGAAAAAGCCCAAATCTCTCTGACCACCTCGTTATAAAAATTTGGGTGGTAATCACTGTAATCCCATTTATACTCATTAAATAACCGAACAGCTTAATTCCTTCCGTAATATTCATTTCTAAGTATTGCGATAGGGTGACAGACATCTCCCCATGAACGGTTGTAAGCAGGACGCTTCCTACAATAAACAGAAACAATACCTTATCTTTTCTAAAAACGTTCCAGGTCTGGACCAAGCTTATCTTTTCATCAGAGACTTCTTCAATTTCCTTGACTTTATAGAAGCGAATAAATACGGTAATGAGCAGAAAATACCCTAAATACACCAAGGCTGTAAAAAGGAAGGCAGATGCATTCCCCGCTATTCCAAACAAAGTTCCAACAATAGGACCAATGGAAAACCCTATATTACCGGCTAGATAGCGATTGGAGAAAACTCTCACTCTCTCTTCTCTAGGCGTCAAATCCGCCATCAATGCCTTAGATATCGTTAAGAAAAAGGAAGAGAACAAACCGCGGAGGATATTTAATAGCAATAAAAACGGCGAGCTCTTAATATATAAAAATCCTAGAAACACTAGACCTAACATGATTAGGCTGAACAGAAGCAAGCGGTTTCTCCCTATGAAATCAGAGAGAGTTCCCCCGAAGAATCCGCCTGCAGTAGCCGTCACAGCCCCTGCACCAACAATTAATCCAACGGTGACCGGATCAATCTGTGAAGATTTCATTAAATATATGGGTAGGTAAATCATACTCATTGAGTTTGAAAGACTAATAAGTACTGTACCCACTATGATTATGTGGACCATCGGATGATAGACTTTAAGATAGGTGGTTAACCGGACCATGAATTTCTCCTCTTATTGATTGGTTAGATTATTCTTTTATTTCGATTACAAACGGAAACGCTCTTACCGTTCCATTTTGTTTAAACTCCGCCCAAATCTTGTAGATACCAGGTTTTTCAAAGGTGGTCTCAAAGATTGGTTCCTTCTCATTTGACGGATGAACATGGAGGAACTCTTTCCCGTATTCGTCAAGAATGACGACATGCCCCATTGCCCCTAAATAGGGAGTCAAATTCGTTTGATCTAAATCGAAGGATAGCGTTACAGGTTCTCCTGCCTTAAATGTACTAACCTTTAATGTGACTGTTTCTCCATCAACCTTTTTACTAAAGGTAGTATCCGGGATCAGCTCATGGCCGTGTGTTGCAGAGCTTGGATTCCCCACGATAAAAGAAAGAGGCTCTACTTGATATGCAAAATTCTTCGGCTTTATATCAATAAAGGCTTTATAAAACCCTTCTGGTAAGTTATTTTCAATCGTATATTCACCTTTACCGGTTCTCTCCGGGTGTATGTGGTAATATTTCTGCAACTGTTCATCTACGATAATGAGATGCAGCTCCTTCTCATGATTGAGTTCCAGCTCGTCAACCGGGTTGCCCGCTTTATCTTTTAAGAAAATCTTTATGTTCTTATTATCATTTTGTACAAATGCATTCACTTCATTGCCATCATGGGTGGTTCCAGAAGAGGCTTCATGGGCATGGCCGCCGCCGTCACCATTTTCACCTGATTCATCATGACCTTCCTCCATTTTCATTTCTCCAATTCTGTGGTTCTCTGTCTGAGCCGCTGTATTTTCATCCTCAGCAAACCATTTATCATATGCCTCAAATCTAAGGATTACGACCGTCACATAGAGAATCCCAGCTAACGCCCACTTAATCATGCCACTCACTCCTATTTTTGGGGACAGGCCCCGCATTTTTACACACTTCTTAATGCATCTATCGGATTCAATCTCGATGCTTTTCTAGCTGGTGCAATACCAAAAATAATTCCGATGCCTGCAGAGAAGCCTAGTGCCAACAATACGGTATAGGTGGAGAGTGCGAAATTCGCGCCAATTAATGTACACACTCCCAAGGCGATTAACACACCTAACAAAAAGCCGATTGCTCCACCAAAGAGTGACAAGAATACGGCTTCTAGTAAAAACTGCTGCTGAATCCGTTTGGGTTCTGCTCCGAGAGCCTTCCTTAGCCCAATTTCTGTTGTTCTTTCGGTTACAGACACCAACATCATGTTCATGATTCCAATCCCACCGACAACAAGTGAAATGGATGCGATCCCCCCAAGCATAAGAGATAACATCGTTGTAATCTTATTAAATGATGCCAGCATATCCTGCATATTCATCACGGTAAAACTATTATCTTTGTAATTGAACGCCTGTTTTAAGACTCCTTCGATATCTTCCGTGATTTTTTCAGAATGATTGGAGTTACCCATATAAACGTCCACACTAGAAATATATCCTGTACCAAGAATTCTCATTGAGGTGGTGTAAGGTATGATTACTGCCTCGTTGTTCGAGGAATCTGAAAAGCTATTAGATTCCTGAAGTGTTCCTATTACCGTATAAGTGACACCAGAAATTAGCAGCTTTTTACCCACAGGATCTTCTCCCCAAAACAATTCGTCTGCTATATTAGCACCAATTAAACACACATTATTTTTACTATCAATATCAAGAATCGTTAGTCCTCTTCCCGTTTCAACCAGATCCTTATTCTTTGAAAAATACACATCATTCTTTCCCTGAACTGAGACATCCGTTTTTTCATTACCGTTATAAACCACCGTAGTGCTTCCTGAAAGAGTGGGAGAAACACCAACAACATCCTCGATTTCGGCAAGCATTTGAATGTCACTATCAATTAACCCCTGCTTCAGTGGTGTTCCCATAGCTTGAACGGATATTTTATCTGCACCAAAGGAGGAAAACTCACTTGTCATTCCATTCATTGCAGCTTTAACTATGGTAATCAATGCAATTATGGATGCGACCCCAATCACAATTCCTAGCATGGTTAGGAAGGAGCGCATTTTATTATGGATGAGGTTCATCCAGGACATCTTAAGATTTTCCTTAAACATATACAGGCTCCTCTCTCAGTTTGCCGTCTAAAATGTGAACAATCCTGCTGGCATTTTTGGCAATCTCCATATCATGAGTAATCATAATGATGGTTTTTCCTTCTTGATGAAGCTCATGAAAAAGCTCCATAATTTGCTGACCTGTTTTTTGATCTAGTGCCCCAGTGGGTTCATCTGCTAGTAATATTGTGGGCTCGGTTACCATCGCTCTCGCAATGGCTACCCTCTGCTGTTGTCCTCCAGAAAGCTGATTCGGCCGGTTTTGTAATTTTTCACCGAGCCCCACTCTAATGAGCATTTCGCTAGCCCTCCGTCTACGTTCCTTTTCAGCCACCCCCGCATATACAAGAGGCAGTTCCACATTTTGAATGGCACTCAGTCTAGGCAGGAGTTGGAATTGTTGAAACACAAATCCAACCTCTTTGTTTCGAATCGCTGCCAGCTCAGATTCATCAAGCTCATCAACCTTTTGATTCGATAAAAAATAATCTCCGTTTGTCGGTGAATCGAGACAACCAATCAGGTTCATCAGTGTAGATTTGCCTGAACCAGAAGGTCCTAATATCGCGACAAAGTCTCCTCTATTCACTGTTAAATTGATATGGTTTAAGACGACTTGTTCTTCCTCGCCCATTACATATGTTTTGGTTATTTGATTCATGCTGAGAATTTGCTCACTCATTATTGGTTCCTCCCTGCATCATATCTGCATGAGAAACCTCTTTATTATCAGATGAGATGATGACCTCTTCACCAGCACTCACACCGTCTTTAATTTCAATCGTCGTTCCATCGTTAATGCCTGGTTGAATATATTTTTTGGTTGTCATCCCTTTTTCTGTTGGAATCAAAACATAAGGTTTATTTTTGCTATCAAACTGAATGGCTGTCATGGATAAAGTCACTACACCCTTTGCCTGCTGCTTCAATATTTTAGCCTCTGTACTCATTCCCACTTTGATTGCTTCATCTTTAACCAGATCAATAGTTGCGGTAAAATAAGACACTCCGTTTTCATTGGTTGCTTCCTTAGAAATCTCAGTAACCGTTCCTTTTATTTCTTTTTCAAGTGCATTGATTGTTACATTGACCTCTTGACCTACCTTTAAATATTTCAGGTCATATTCGTCTACCTTTACGGTGGTTTGTAACACGGAATAGTTAACGATATCGATAAGCTGCGCTCCAGACATTAGCTCCGCGTTTTTCTCCACATGAATTTTTGAAATCTCCCCGTCTAAAGTGGCCTTTATTTTGTTCCCCTGTTTCGTTACCATCAAGACATCTCCGTTTTTCACTTGGTCGCCTAATTTGACCTTAATTTCTTTAATTTGAATGGCCTCTTCGCTCGTAATTGTCTTTCTGTTTTTCGCTTCTACTGCACCGGAAAAGCTGTAATAGGTTGCAATGTCCCCCGTTTGTGCTTTTTCTTTTTCAACGTTACCTAATCCTTTCGGCGTAAATAACAATGCTGAAATCAATGAGGCAACGATTAATCCTACAATCGACCAAATCACGATCTTCTTCTTACCCTTCTTTTTTTGCTTTGTATTCATCTTGATTCCCTCCGCTATTTTTATTTTGAAAATGTTATTCTGACTAGGTTTTTTCTGTTGTATTGGATGATTTCATTGTACGAAGTTTCGATTGGCTCAAAACCGCAGACTTTAGGAGACCCCCCGCAGAATTTTGTGGTAACACCGCATGTCCTTTTGCACTCATTGGTATTACTCTCGAAAAACGAAAAAAACCTTAACTCTTCAGGTTAAGGTTTCTACATATTGACTGTATTTTTCTTCTGAACTTGTTGAGACCATAACACTGCGCCACCAACAATTATTACGATAATTAACACGATTATTAAATAGGTTGGTAAAAACAATACCGCTATGGCAAACCAACCAAACAAAAGCAAAAGCGGACTGGTTGCTCTAAGAAACATATAAGTAAATCTCGACCAGCCAGATCGAATAAAGGGTGTGGCTTCCAATAATAAAATGGTCGGGTTCATAATGATTCCATAAATAAGCGGGATCGCGATATACTTCGGAAAATCCATATCCATACACATCCCAATGAGATAGACAAATCCCGCACTCAAGGCTTGCATAAAGTAATCAATGTGCGCAGATTTTAGTTTCTTAGGATTGGTAAACGTTTTTCTCATTAATGGATTCTTTTGATAGTGAACAGCCGCTAAAGGCAGCGACAATACCAACCCAATCATAAAGGAAAATAACCCCCATTGCAGTATCACAATATTCATCATGTTTCATCCTTTCGTTTCTAACGATTTAATAAAATCATATTCCAGGAGAAGCCATCGCTTCGCGCAAACAATGATGTCAAACACGCAAAAAATTGTGGGGACACCGAACACTCCACTTCATTTTTGCGCAAAAAAATAACCGGTGGTTACCGGTTATCTTCAAGTTAATATAAATCTTCATTTGGTAAAATGCCCAGGTTTTTGGATTTTTTGATGGCTTCTACTCGGGAATTCACGTTTAGTTTTTGGAACAGTTCCGTTAGACTGTATTCTAATGAACGTTGACTGATTAATAGTGTCTTAGAGATTTCTTTGTTGCTGTGCCCTTTTGCCAATTCACGAAGAAGTGTTTCTTCTTTTTTTCCAATCGTGGTCTTTTCATTTGCCTTATCCCCTTGGACTACGATTTCCTGACGTCTAAGCTGCTTTAATAGGTGCATAGGAACAATCGCTTCTTTCCTCGCTGCACTTCGAATCGCCTGAACCAATTGTTCACGGGTTGACGTTTTCGCGACAAAACCCGAAACCCCTGAGTCCATCAGCAAATTAAAATGAGGGGCAATATCAAACCCGGAATAAATTAAAATTACGGCATCAGGAACATCCTCGAGCACCTTCCTTGCCAAATCAGCTCCATTGATGTTTGGCATGTATAGGTCAAAAAGAATCACATCAAATGTCTTCAGCCGAACTAAGTCAGGGACACAATATACGTCCGTTTCAATCGTGACATTCATATCTGGTTCAGCTTCTATCAGCATTTTTGTACCTTCTACGACTGATCGATGATCATCAACCAACAATATTTCCATAGTAATCACCTTTTTGCTTTGTTGTAGTAGGCAGGGTAATGTTCACCTGAAAACCTTGCTTTATGGCGGAATGTACCTTTACCTCTCCTTCTAAACTTAGAACTCTATTTTCAATACCGGCAATACCCATATGTTTATATGAGCCTTCCATACCAGATAAATCTACTCCAACCCCATTATCATTATAAGAAAAGTAAACCTGTTCTTGATTACTTGCCAGTTTCATCGTTACTTTCATTGCCTTTGAGTGTTTCGTTGCATTATTTAATAGTTCTTGCACGATTCGATACATCCCTAAAATTTGATCTTCATTCAGAGGGGTTTGCATGTTTTCAGCATCAAATTCTATCTCGTAATTAGAGAACATTCTTGCGTATGAAAAGAGGCTTTTTAACGATTCTACTAATCCCATTTTCAGAAGAAATGGCGGCCGCAATTCATTACAGGTAATGCGGATTTGGTGGATAGCATCGAGTAAACCTTCCTCAATTTCCACCAATTCCTCTTTTATCTCCTTATTAAATAAAGACGTGGAGCGAAGTGATTCCAGCCTGCGATACCAAATAATGAGATCCTGCAAAACGGTATCATGAAGGTCGCTTGATAGGGCGGCTCTTTCTTTTTCTGACAGTCTGAATAAGAGTCGTAACATCCATTTAGGTGTTTCATTGTAAACAGCCATGTTTTCCATGCGCTTCATCAGGTCTTCAATGAATTGAAGGTTATCGTAAAGAATGGTGACATAATGGACAGCAGTCTCCAGCCACTCCTCTTCCATTTTAAGCAGGGCATTTCTGAAACGAATCCGTAAGTATATGAGCTCCTCCTTCTCACCAATTTTGATCCACTTATCATTCCGTACCCCGTCATTCGGTTCCTGACCCCGTGGTATTTCTTCAATGGAAGCATCCGTCACGGGTAATACACTCTTAACCTCATCGATTAGCCGACTTTCTAACTCAGATACTTTCATGACATTGGCAAGGTCATTAGAAAAACGATTAATACTTTGTTGGAGCGTTTTGTACCTTTCTTCACTTAAGAGGAGTTCCCGCTCCTCCCGTTTCCGATCCGTAATATCCTTTACAATTCCATGTACACCATTTAATTCTCCAAATAGAAAAATCGGCACGAAGGTAATATGAACAATTCGCTCCCCTATGCTAGAGCGAACGATACGACACTCCACATCTCTTGATTCTTTCCTCTGGATGACTTCAGAAAGAACTTGGAATACAGGAAGGTGGTCTTCATCATGAATTAAACCGATAAAGCAACGGTCTGGCAACTGCTCCATTTCAATACCTGTTATTTTCTCAAAGGCATGATTCGCATTGACAAAGTTGGCATGTAAGTCAATTGAAAATACACCATCTAAGTTGTTCTCAAATAAGGACTTATACCTTTGTTCGCTCTCCTCAATCACTAGCTCAGATCGTTTTTTCTCCGTGATATCTAACATCATGCTGTCAAGTCGTTCAACTGCTCCTGTCTTATCCAAGTACGGATGAATAATCAACTGACCCCATTTCGTTTCATTCTCATTATGGATAAAACGGATGAGTTTGTTCACTGGTAATCCCTGATCTAACGTTTCTTTTACTGACCCCATAAGCATAAGATTATCGTCAGGATGGATATGGTCATGCATGCGAATCGGTTTATGCATGAGTTCATGCCTTGGAATGCCTGATATTTTTTCAATACTTTCCGAACAAAAGGTTAAAAAGCTAAAATCCTTATCTGTTGACCAAACAGCTGCATTCACACTTTCCAGGATATTTTCCAGTAACTGCTCTGTCATTTTGCGTTCTGTTATATCTCTTACAACAGCTACCACATACTTTACATTTCCAAAACTATCTAGTACGGGTTTGACTTTTGTTTCGGCATAGAGTGTGAATCCCTGTGAATGGATTACGCGATATTCCAAACTGACTTGCCTCTTTGTTTCAACCACCTGAAGATGTTTGGATCGAACATAGTCTCTGTCTTCTGGATGAATGATATCAAATGCATCCATCCCTTCGTATTGTTCAATGGTATAACCTATTAACGGTTCGAAGGATGGCGAAACATATCGGACAATTGATTTATTATCAACCATGACGATCGCATCTGTCATGTTATCGGCGATAATCTTGTACTTTAAACCCTCACTTAGAACATCATCACTACTACTGTAATTCGAATTTTTCCCCATCGCCACTTCCCCTTTCAACGCAGCACACTTTCCAATATCATCCTATTTATCCTCATTATAATCGAGGATGAATCTATGACACACGCAAAAAAATGGGGAAAGTCCGCAATTTATGTACCGATGCTAAGTTTACTTCTTTTCAACATAAATTAAATTATCGAGGGAATACTACTCCTATTTAGTTAAAATGTGGGAGGATTAGAAAGTGACTAGAGAAAATACCCTATCCATTTTCGCTTTAGGCGGAATCAATGAAATCGGAAAAAACATGTATGTAGTTCAATATGCAGATGATATTGTCATTATCGACTGCGGTGGTAAGTTTCCCGATGAGAGTCTATTAGGAATTGACCTAATTATCCCCGATATTACTTATTTAGAAGAAAACAGAGAGAAGATTCGCGCCTTGGTGGTTACCCATGGGCACGAGGATCATATCGGCGGCGTTCCTTACTTTTTAAAAAAATTAAATGTACCGATCTATGCCACCAATTTCACCTTAGGGTTAATCGAATTAAAGTTAGAGGAGCACCGGCTGATGAGGGATACGAAGCTCATCCCTGTTAATGCTGATTCAAAACTTGATTTCGGGCAACTCCAAGTATCCTTTTTTAAAGTGAGCCACAGTATTCCTGACTGTCTCGGAATTGTTTTGCATACACCTGAAGGAAATGTCGTACATACCGGTGACTTTAAATTCGACCTGACACCTGCTAATAACCAATATGCGGATATTCATAAAATGGCTGAAATCGGCCGGCAGGGTGTCCTGGCTCTCATCTCAGAAAGCACCAATGCTGAGCGGACCGGACTAACTCCTTCCGAACGAATGGTAGGCAGTCATATGGACGAAGCTTTCATGAAGGCAGAAGGCAAAATTATTGTTTCTACGTTTGCTTCAAATGTGAATCGGGTACAGCAGGTGGTCGATTCGGCCATCAAGACAAACCGCAAGCTTGCCTTACTCGGCAGGAGCATGGTGAATGTCGTAGATGTGGCGATTGAACGGGGGTATTTAACGGTTCCAGAGGGAATGCTGATTGAGCCGCGTGAGGTCGACCGATTAGCTCCAGAAAAAGTAGCGATACTTTGTACAGGGAGTCAAGGAGAACCAATGGCTGCACTCGCCCGACTTTCTAGCGGAAACTACCGGGATGTCGCCATTTACCCTGGGGATACGGTCGTTTTAGCTGCCTCTCCGATACCAGGTAATGAAAAGGATGTATCACGAATCATCGACAACCTGTTTCAACTTGGGGCGAAAGTCATTTATGGCTCTGGCAGCACCACTGGCATGCATGTGTCCGGCCATGGCTATCAGGAAGACTTGAAGCTGATGCTCACCTTAATGCAGCCTACGTATTTTATTCCGATCCACGGTGAATATCGCATGTTGCATCATCATCGCCTGCTAGCCGAATCGATTGGAGTAGAGAAAAACAATACCTTTATTATTAAAAATGGCGATGTGGTCGATATCGAAAATGGAGCGGCACGCCAGACTCGAAAGGTGCCATCAGGGGATACGTATGTAGACGGCATAAGCGTCGGCGATGTTGGAGCGATTGTATTACGCGACCGAAAGCAGCTATCTGAGGATGGAATGCTAGTCGTTGTTTTAACATTAAGTAAGGCCGAGAGAAAAATCATTTCTGGCCCTGATACGATTACTCGTGGGTTCGTATTTGTAAAAAATTCCGAGGATCTTATGAAGGAAGTGAACCAGCTCGTTCGAAAAACAGTCAATGATCTACAAGAGGAAAATGTCCGACAATGGAATATCATCAAACAAAACATAAAGAAAGCCGTCGGCCAATACCTATTTGCACAAACGAAGAGAAAACCAATGATTCTGCCTATTATCATTGAAATATAAAAAGGGTGTCAGGCACCATTGTGAAATTTTCACATGGTGCCTGACACCCTTTCTACTATCCTTTATTCTAAAGATCCCACAGTTTGCAATAATTCATTTGATTCGGGAGTAACGTAGATTGTGCGGCTTGGGAAGGCAACTTCTACTCCCTCTTCCTCTAGGATTCCCATGATTTCTAAGTTGATATCATGTTTGATTCTCACATGTTCTGCCCAAACAATTGTATTGGTGAAGAAATAGATAAGAATATCGAGACTACTCTCATTATAATGATCGAATGCAACCATAATCGTATCTGGATGAATATCCCCATGTTTCTTTAACATCTCTTCGATTCGCTGAACCACTCTTACAATTTGGTCTTTAGTGGTTCTATAGTTAATGCCTAAGTGGAAATTGATCCTTCGTTTGCCCATACGGCTCCAGTTGGTAATCGGTTCGTTTGCCAAGGTTGAATTGGGAACGGTAACGAGTGCCTGACTAAATGTTCTCACCTTCGTGCTTCGGAAGTTAATATCCTCTACTGTCCCCTCCACACTAGGAGTTAAAATCCATTCACCAATTGAAAAAGGTTTTTCTGTGACAATGACGATTCCACCAATTAGGTTGCCTACCGCTTCCTTTGCAGCTAAGGCAAAGGCCAGACCCCCTAATCCAAGACCTGCAACCAAGCCATTTACATCATAATTAAATTCCTGACCAATAATCGTGATACTAATCGCAATCAGGATGACACGGATGGTTCTTGAAATAAACGGGAGGAGAATTAAATCAATTTTATTGTTAATCTTCTGGTTCACACTAATTAATATCCCCGAAGTAGGAGAGGACAAATTAAATAATCCCCAAGTAATTAACACAATGACCATCGAACGTAAAAATTTTAAAAATAACGCATTATGTTGTTCGACAAACGGGAAGTAATCCATTGACACATACAAACCTACAATAATAAATGCCCATCCTAACGGACGTTCGAAACTTAAAAAGATTTGTGTAAAGAAATCAGTTGGTGTTTTTCTAGACAGCTTTAGAATCAACTGAAACACATACTTAGTAAATAGGTTTCTAAAAAGAATAAACAACAGCAAAATCACAATAGAAATCCCTAAATTTTTTAACATATCATAGTCTAATGACGACATTGAAAAAGCCAGTACAAATGAATCCATAGACATTTTAAAGATACCTCTCTTTTATTACTTTTTTAAAGGCTCTGTTAAACTTGTCTGTTGATTTCCGCTCCAGGTGCTTCGCTTTCCGTGGGCGTTTCGGCGAGCCTCCTCGGCGCTTGCGCCTGCGGGGTCTCCCCTGAACCGTACTCCCACAGGAGTCTTCGCACCTTCCGCTCCAATCAACAGAGTATAAAAATCAACATTATTCTTTAACAGAGCTTTTTTAAAACAATACATCCACATATCTTAAATCTTAAAACAAAATATTTGAATACGGCAAAAGTCATGGATTTATTCATAGAGCATGGGCTTATTAACCCTTCTAAATCAGACTGGCTAGCTCTTTTTCCATCGGCTTTGGGAGTTATAAACCTCTCTTATCGACCGGTTCACTGTTTTTCCATTGGTTTCGGGGGTTATAAACCTTTCTTATCGACCGGTTCACTGTTTTTCCATTGGTTTCGGGAGGTATAAACCTCTCTTATCGACCGGTTCACTGTTTTTCCATTGGTTTCGGGAGGTATGAACCTCTCTTATCAACCGGTTAACTGTTTTTCCAACGGTTTCGGGAGATTAAACGTCCCTATTGACCCTTAAGTTTTTTCTAATTATTTATACTATTCCAAGAAATACTGTAATATGAAATTATAACTAGAGTCGATGGGGGATGTTTCTATGAAAAAGAGAAAGCTGGCTTCACTTATAATTATTGGTTTATTACTTTTATTTATTATTGTAACCGGTTTCAATGCACTAACTTTAAAATCAAAACAACCCTCACCTAAGCCAGACGACACCGCGATTAACCAGGATGAAGCAGTCGCGCATCTATCAAAAGCCATCACGTTCAAAACAGTTTCCTATCAAGACCGCAGTAAATTTGATTTCAGTGAGTTTAGTAAGTTTATTGATTTTTTACAGGAGAGCTTTCCGACCGTCTATAAAAATCTAGAGTTTGAAAGAGTCAATGATTATGCCCTGGTCTATAAATGGAAGGGCAGTGATTCTAGCAAACTTCCCATCGGATTAACGAGCCATTATGATGTGGTCCCCGTGTTAACAGGAACCGAAGCCAATTGGGAGCAGGACCCTTTTAGCGGTAAGGTGGTCGACGAAAAGATTTGGGGCCGGGGGACATTGGATGACAAGATTGGCGTCATTGGTATTTTACAAGCAGTCGATTATCTATTAGCAGAGGGCTTCAAGCCGGACCGCGACATGTATTTCATGTTTGGGTTTGATGAGGAAATCGGCGGGGATGAAGGAGCCAATGCTATTGTAAACACCTTAAAAGAGAGAGGAATTACGTTTGACTATGTGTTAGACGAAGGTGGGGCGATTGTCGAAAACATGGTGCCTGGTGTAAAGCAGCCAGTCGGCGTTGTCGGCATCTCAGAAAAAGGCTCTGCCACTGCAGAATTAACCATTGAAGGCAGTGGCGGACACTCGTCGCAGCCGAAGGATCACACCAATATCGGCCGAATCGCCAGTGCTATTAGTAAATTGGAAGATACCCAGTTTAAAGGGGACCTGAGGGGTCCAGGAGAAGACATGTTTGAATTTGTGGCACCCGAAATGAGCCTTGGAATGAAATATGTATTTGCTAACAAAGGAATTTTTGAACCGGTGATTGAAAAAATCTTATTGCAACAGCCTGCATCTGCTGCGTTAATTCGAACCACCATCGCCCCCACCATTTTTCAAGCGGGCGAACAATATAACGCTTTGCCGGAAAAAGCATCTGCCATTATTAACCTTCGGGTAATGCCTGGTGATTCCTTATCGAAAGTGAAAAAATTCATTGAAGATACAATTGACGATGAAGACATTAATGTGACAATCACAGGCACTGAAGCCTCTAAAGTTTCATCAGTGAACGGCTGGCAATTTAAGTCGATCCAGCAGGCAGCAAGAAATGTGTACCAGGATGCTGTTGTTGCTCCTTATCTCATGTTTGCCGGCTCGGATGCACGACAATACGACCCTATCGCAAAAAACACTTATCGTTTCTTGCCTGTGCAAATTACTTCTGAAGATCTCAACCGGATGCATGGCACAAACGAACATGTCAGCATCGATAACTACATGAACGCCATTAAGTTTTATGTAGAAGTGATGAAGGAAGCAAATAAATAAGTTTTTAAAAAAACGCATACCAATTAACATACGAAAACGCTCAGAGAATTATCGCTCTGAGCGTTTTATTCCATTTGACATTTATATTTACGATTTCACCTTATAAAAGTGTTCCCATATTAATACTATCGCAGCAGTTAAAAATACTCCAAGAAAGCAAAAGCACATAAATAATAAAGTTAGTAGCGAAGCACTCTTTGAGAAAGGGTCAATATTTGCATGAACAGAAAAATAATTTGCGGCAATCTTGCTACTCACAATCATTACAACAATCCCAACAACACAAATCATAAAAATAGTTACTTTTTTCATATACATCACCTTTTTAGTATTTGAGTATTTGGATATAACGGTAAATGGAAAAAAAACAAATCATAATGCGAATCGATTTACCGATTAATGCTATTTCTCTACAAAAACGGATTCAAATGAGCCTCTATTCCTTGCTGTTACTGTGTTAATTGTAGGGTAACGTTCTCCACTTCAATTATTGTTCCTAATGGAAGATTAGAGTTAGTTGTCTTGGCATACAAATGAACCTTCAATTCTTTCTCTTTTTTAAAATGAAACTCCAGTGTTGTATCTTTCATAATAAGCGAGCTTCCTGTTTCTGTTTCGACACAATCTGGGAACACGCTCGAAATAAAGGCTTTGACCTCTTCGCTTTCCTGTATTTCTACGACGGCTCGATTAATCGCATGTACTTGGTTCTTCTCACTATTAGGATGCATAAAGTATTTTTTGGTAAACTCATATTTTTCCTGGCTATCCATTTCTAGAAACATAAACTGTAGGTCCGTACCTGGGATCTCTGTGGTATAAAGGGTACGAAACGGTAGGCTTTTTTTGAAAAAGCGGAGCATAGTAAACGTAATCCGTTCTGGACCACTCACTTGAACTCCCCGAGTCTCTAGTTCGGCTTTAATCTCTTCAACATTATCTACCATGAAACACAAGCCAAAGATTCCTCTTTTTCCAGAATGGTATTTATCCACCCACTCAGGTCTCCAGCCTCCCCCATCCTTATTGAGCATCCAGGGCATTTCAAGATATTGTTCCCCAATCCAAATGTTGGCCACCTTAAATCCTTTCGTCCCTTTTCCTTTAGTCGGTTCAAACGGGATGGCTATTTTGGCCAATTCATCTTTTAACCCAGCTAATTTTTCATCGTCCTTCGTAATATGTACAACAAAGTGGTCTAATCTCATATCCACCAATTCCCCTTAATCTAGCTATCATGGATACTAACAATAACATAATCTACCATTTATGGTTTTTTGTCCAATTAAAAATCAATGAAAATAGAGCCGTCCTCCCCTTTTCCTGTAAACTTAGCTATAATAACAAAAATGATGAAAAGCACCAGGAATAGGAGTTGGTTGCTTATGACAAACATTAGGGATCTCGCCAAGATGGCTGGCGTTTCTGTGACTACCGTGTCTCGCGTGTTAAATCATCACCCTTATGTAAGTGAAGAAAAGCGAAAAGCGGTCCTGGAAGCAATCGAACAAACGAATTATCAGCAAAATATCAATGCTGTCCATTTAAGTATGGGGAAAACCTTTCTTGTTGGTGTCGTTGTTCCTTATATTGACCATCCCTATTTTTCGTTGTTATTGAAGGGAATGGCAAGTGAGGCATTGAAACACAACTACAAACTAGTTCTTTTTCAGACCAACTATGATGAAACAAGAGAATTAGAAGCCTTACAAATGCTAAAACAAAAGCAAATAGATGCACTGATTATTTGTTCCCGTAAAACCAGGTGGACGACGATTTCTGACTACCTGACTTTTGGCCAGATAATTTTATGTGAAGATACGAGAGGGAGGCCCGTTTCGTCCACCTTTGTAGACCACTATAAAAGCTTTATGACTGCACTAGAATATTTATATGACAAAGGGCATCGGAACCTTGGTTATTGTATCGGACGTAAATCTGGTAGGAACAGCTTTTATCGAGAAAAGGCATTTAAAGATTTTGTCACCAAACATGATTTGCCTTTTAATCCCGCTACTATTTTTGACCACTGTTTGCATTTTGAGGATGGAGAACGGGTCATTGAGCGGATAGCAGACATGTCGGAACCACCGTCTGCACTGTTGGTGACCAGTGATGAAGTTGCAGCAGGAATTGTTACCTGTGCCCAAACCCGAGGGTTATCTATCCCTGATGACCTTGCTATTATCGGCTTCAACAATCAACCGATTGCCAAAATGATGAATATCACCACGATGGAAATTCCGCTTGTGGATATAGGTAAAAAACTCTTTTTACAAGGTATTAATGATACTAACAAGGTCTTTCATAAAGAAATATCCGTTACCTTAATTGAACGGAAGACCGTCTAATTATTCTTGTATCTGTCTATTGCACAAGGACAATTGTCCACGAATGGTGCCTGACACCTTTTACGGAGACCGTTTAATTATTTTTCTAAAATCTCTTGACCTGAAACGCGTTTCATACAATATTCTGTTTTTGCAAAGGCTTCAGCACCTGGTCCGCGTGATCGGGCAACCGAGCGTTAGGACTGGTGCTGTGGTAAACTCGGAGGTGTTACTATGCAAAAACCAATTGTATTTTTCGATATTGATGGAACGATTTTAAATGAAGATAAAGTGATTCCAGAGTCCACGAAGACTGCCATTCGTCTGCTTCAGGAAAAAGGAATTCATACGGCGATTGCTACTGGGCGGGTTCCCAAAATGTTTTATTGGATTCTGAAGGAATTAAATATTAACTCATATGTATCGATGAATGGACAGTATGTGGTGTTTGAGGGACAGGAAATATACTCCAATCCAATTGATTCTGAAGTCCTGCAATCTCTATCCACTATGACCGCAAGCAATGGGCATGCCCTAGCCTACTGTAGCCATCTCGATTACAAGGTGAGTGAAAGAAACCATCCGTATATTGAGTCTAGTTTTGATTCTTTGATGATGGCTTACCCTGAAGTGGACCCAGAGTATTTTAAAGGGTGGTCTATTTTTCAAGGACATTTATACTGTGAAGCCCAATATGAACAAATATATGCAGAACGTTTCCCGGAATTTAGTTTCGTCAAATGGCATGAGTATGCGTACGACATCCTGCCAAAAGGAGCTTCCAAGGCCGTTGGTATTCAGAAGATGCTTGAGGCATTAGAGATGAAAATTGAGCATAGCTATGCCTTTGGAGATGGATTGAACGATTTGGAGATGCTCTCTACTGTTGGAACCGGAGTTGCTATGGGGAATGCTGTTCCTGAGGCAAAAGCAGTTGCGAATTTAGTGACAACCTCGAATTGTAATGATGGCATCCTCCATGGATTGATCCAACTTGGACTTTTAGAGGAAGTGCTTGCCGTTAAATAAAAATGATGGGCCCCTTCTGTCTGAAGGTGCCCTCTTGTGGTGTCAGGCACCATTTTCCATTAATTCACTGAAGGCACAAAAATCTTTTCATACTCGTAGTCGCCATTGGTTTCGTTTATTTTGATAACCGACGCATTTTCTACGGGCTTAAAGCCAGTAAGTTCGTCTATTGGCCAATTCATCAGGAAGGTTAACAGCATTTGAATAAAGGCTGCATGGGTAACAATAACCACATTTTCATACCGTTGCTGCCGTTTTACACGCTCTATGACGGTGTGCATGAACATCGTTGCCCGTAAGTACACATCGGCCAATGACTCCCCATTTTCATAGCGAAAATAAAATTGGCCTGCTGCTTTGAATTCCTTCTTTTTCTCTGGTGGGCGATTGTTAAAGTCATAAAGATTCCCTAATTCCCACTCTCTTATTAAAGGATTCTCGAAAAAAGGAACCTGTTCTGGCAAGTGATAATGAACTGCTTGCGCTGTTTGAATCGTCCGTAAGTAAGGAGAACTGTATACCACTGTCTTTTCATTTAGTAGGGCTTTCATAAATTCAGCCGTTTTTCGAACTTGATGAAACCCTAGATCCGTCAACGAATGCTGTGAATCATGGGTATGCGCCATCACTGTTCGATCGATATTATGTTCAGACTCCCCATGCCGGATTACGTATAAATTCAACTCTCTCCACCCCTTAACAATTTGTCCATAGAAGATACTACTACCTATAAAACTATTAAATTCATCTTTTTACAGAAGGAAGTAATTTCTGAGCTATTCTGTGCCCAATTAATACAATTAAAATCGTGATTAAACCGTAAGGAGCATTTAAAACGATATCCCTAAAATTAATAATCTCATCCTGAAGAAGCCGGTAAAATAGATATAGTGAGTAAGGTATGGTGATCAAAATGGCCGTCCCCACACCTAATGCATATGTTCGAAAAAAGAGAGACTGCCCAATATGTGTGAATACATGAAGAAACAAGAGAACATTAAATCCGACCACTAACCCAAATAATTGCTGCTCCACTGCCAAATAAGCTGCAATTATATACATGACAAGTTGCAATACAACAGGGATGGAAAATCTAGCTGCCGTTGTGTGTGACATTCCCTCAAATAAGCCTCTTGCCCTTAAAGGTACCCGTTTGATTACCTTTGCATAATTTTTCTGAAACCAAGCTTCTACAAAAATGATTTCTTCAAAATCATGTAATAAAAATGTAAGCGGAAATAACCAAATGACCGTTTCTATACTTAGATTCGTATTAAGCCATTCCAACATGCTTTCACATCTCCACTTTCTCCAACTTAATAACTATCGATTCTCTATATATTCGATAACCTTTTGAAAATCCCCTTTTGTTCCAACTGTTCCATGTCCAGGAATGGCTGTTTCAATATCCATTTCTTCTAGTTTCCTCAAAATCTGAATCCAGTTCTCGGGATTTGACTCCTCAAACAAGGAGGGCTGTGAATTCACAAATAACAAATCACCCATGAATGCTACTTTTTCCTCTGGAATATAAAGGACGGCATCACAGTGGGAATGCCCGCCACCCAATGTAAATAATTGAGCGCTTCTTTCAGTCCCTGTAAAAGTGAATTCATCTGTAAATGTCTGATGAGGTAACACTAATTCCAATGTGGGTAAAGACACTTCCATTTCGCCTAAAAAATGAATCTGCTGCTGTAACTTTTCATCATATGTCTCACCTAATTTCAGCTTTAGTGACTGGATATAATTTTTAAGACCCTCGATATCACTTTTCTGTTTATCAATTCTCGCAGGATGAAGGTATTTCATTTTTTCATAGGTGGTTTGACTCGAAATAATGGTACTTTCCTTGAAGACCTGGTTCCCTCGGATGTGGTCTCCATGCCAATGACTATTAATCACACATGTGACAGGCCGCTTCGTTACTTGAATAGCCATCTTGTTTAAGTCTTCCGCTGCTTGTTGGGTGTTAAAGGTATCAAACACAAGGGTCTGACCCCCTAAATCCACAAACCCGGCGTTTCCGACTGCACCACCGCCTTCTTTTGCGATGGCCGCATATATTCCGTTCCGGACTTTTTCGAGCGTAAAATGTTTGCTATGAAATTTTTCTAGCATATTTTTCTTACTTCTCCTTCATTGAGTTATTGTTAACATATAAGCTTTTCTTACATTATTTTTTATAATTGGTGAAAAATAATATAGGAAAGTGTATTTTAATAAGTATGTAAATATTTTGTGGCAGACAATTAGTAGGGATGTGTAATAGTGCAATCTTTGAATCATCTCATTGAACATTATGGATATTTTGGTATCATTATTGCCTTAATTGGTGGAATTGTAGGACTACCCATACCGGATGAAGTTCTGCTTACTTACGTCGGCTATAATATTTTTCAGGAGAAAATGTCTTATTTCCCCTCCCTTTTATGTGCTTTTATCGGTGCATTCGGCGGAATTACTCTAAGTTATCTTTTAGGGATTAAATTAGGTCTCCCATTCTTACATAGGTTTGGGCCAAAATTACATATAACAGAAGAAAGAGTGAACAAGACAAGGAAATTATTTATGAAGTTCGGGCCCTTTCTGCTAATCATCGGTTACTTTATTCCTGGTGTAAGGCATGTGACGGCCTATCTTGCTGGAATAAATAATTATTCTTATAAAAAGTTTGCCTTATTTGCCTATTTGGGTGCCATGACCTGGTGTTTTACTTTTATTACGCTCGGAAAAGCGTTAGGAGAGAATTGGATTCATGTCGGAACCTATCTATCTAGATATAGTCTCTATGTTCTCTTCGTACTCCTTCTTGGCGCTATTTTATTTTTTACCTTTCGGAGGAAGAAAAGAGTTTTGAGCTAAATATTAATCAAACGTTTGATTAGTTTTTCGAAAGCCTGCCTTCTTGTATAGACAACTTTTAATCAAACGTTTGATTAGTTTTTCGAATCCCGCCTTCTTGTATAGACAACTTTTAATCAAACGTTTGATTAGTTTTTCTAAACTCACCATCTTGTATAGGCAACTTTTAATCAAACGTTTGATTAGTTTTTCGAAACCCGCCATCTTGTATAGACAACTTTTAATCAAACGTTTGATTAGTTTTTTAAAGGTCCACCTTATAGCTCCGTTCACTTACCTCTCCATCAGAAAATACCCGCTCCACATATTCCATTTCTTTTACCGAAAATAATAAAACGGTTGAACTCCGTGTCCCATAGTGTTCGCTTTGAATAAACAATGGAGAAAGTAACCTTTCCCACTCTAACGATACGCCTGTGTTTGGAAGAAGCTCATCTTGGGCAGGATCAGCATGTTGAAGAAGCACCATCAGCTCCTCAACCAGGTTTTCTCGAGCCCCTGTGATGATTTGGGACAGACCTTCCTTTCCTCTTTCCACCTTCGGCCATTCCGTATTTAACAAATGATTACTGACACCATAGATGCCAGGCTCCAGCTTTTGAAGCTCCTGCCCAATATTTGAATAATAATAGAGCTCTTTCGCATCACCAGCTAATAAGTTATAACCTGGATACTGTTGTTGACGTTTAGCTAACCCCTGCATATACTCCTTCAGGTCACCATCGTATTTTAAAGCATCTGCCACTAACTCCCCGCGTGATTGTTTGCCAGTGGTTACTTCCTTTTGATTGCGATAATTGGTTAACGCTGCAAATCTTCCTGAAGTGGTAACTCCCATCCACGTGCCCATCTTCTCTAAATCACGTCCTGCAAGGACGGTAGGATCGTCCTCCCAGTAGTGAATAGGTGCAGTAGGACGCCGATAAAATTCATCTCGATTAGCTGCGACAATCAATGGATATTGCGGATGAACGTTGTAGGCTAATAATATTAAACACATGGACTATCACTGCCCTTTTTAAAATATAAATTACTTTGTACTTCTATTTAATTGATTCCTTACGCTTCCGAAGCATCTTTTTAATCAGGCGTATTTGCCCTCTGTGACTCAGTTCATCCTCAAACACATGAAACCACTTAAAGTAATTATTAGCAGGACGATCCCACCAAAACGGAGCTTGTTCAAATAGCCATTCGCCTGGTAACGTTTTAAATGTTGCAATCGTCTCGTTTCTCACCTGTTCTAATTTTTCAAGGTAGTATTCAAGCGGGTTCCCTTTAATCTGCTCTCTAGCATTTTTTCCTAAATCTAATGCAGGATTAAGAGCATTTTCTTCTTCATCTGTTAGGTCCCGGTTTTCAAACGTTACAATCTGGTATGTTTTTTCAACCGAAGCCATGTGTGCTAATAGCATTCCAATGGAATTAGCTTCTTCATCAAAGAGAAAGTCTAGTTCTTCTACGGTTAAGTCTTTTACTGCATCTAAGGTTGTTTGCCTGGTATAGTTCATCATGGATACCAATTTACTAAATTCCAAACCTAAGCCGTCTTTTTTGTCGATTACATATAAAGTTTTATTATCAAAATTCAATCCTATCCCTCCAATTGGGAAAATAATGCAATACTACTATTCGACTTTTTTGAAGAAAAACCTTTAATTACGGTGTAATTATGTATTCACGCTAAATCGTGTTAAACTAACCAACGACATATATAAATTTTATTTAAAAAATGGAGTGGTTAGATGAGTAAAGCGAAAGCAAAAGCGAAAAGTGGAATAGGTAGGGGGACAGGTAAGAAAGGCTGGAACCGTTGGCAAACTAGCGCTAATAAAGCAAAAAACGCCAAGCCATATGTCAGCAAAGGGACTAAAAGAGCAGCGGATGCAAAAAATGCTGATCAAACTTCCGATAAATAGTTGTCTTAACCTTTTTAGTTGGTAGTCGTTGTGATAAGTACGTGCCAGTAATTCTCATTTGAATCTTTTGATGAATACTTACCGTATTGGAAATGCTAATGAACGATATAACCAACTTAGGGGGTATTTGTAATGTCAGAACTAGAGCCTTTGGAATACGAAACAGGCACCACGATCCGTGATTATGACATCATCGATATTACATCAACTGCAAATGGCTATGATGTACTGCTTGATATTAACTTAGATAGTGGGTATTCATTAACAAGAACCAAATTAGAAATTACCCATGAGGATTTACAAGGATATGAAACAAGTGAGGTCGAAGAAGGTATTAAATATGCTTTAGGATTTTTTGGACAATAGGGTTGTGTCCTTCCTAACTTTTTTACTGTTTCTTTGTTAACGGTTGGTGTTATTTTAGGAATACCTGATTTAGCTCTTTACATTCTTTCATCACATTGGTCACGTATGGCCTTTTCCTTCGTGACCCTTTATTCGGTTCTATTACTGTTTGATTAACGTAAAACCTTCCTACGTTACCCTCTGCCTCTTCTTTTTTCTGTTTGGGTCACGTAGACTCTTTCTATGTTACCCCTCTCCCCTTCTTTTATCTGTTTCGGGCACGTAGACCCTTTCTACGTTACCCATCGCCTCTTCTTTTTTCTGGTTCGGGCACGTAGAACCTTTCTACGTTACCTTCTACCTCTTCTTTTTTCTGGTTCGGGCACGTAGAACCTTCCTACGTTACCCTCTACCTCTTCTTTTTTCTGGTTCAGGCACGTAAAACCTTCCTACGTTACCCTCTGCCTCTTCTTTTTTCTGTTTGAGTCACGTAGAACCTCCCTACGTGACTGTCTCCTCTTTTTGGTACCTATTAGGGCACGTATAATCTTCTTACGGACCTTTTACAACATTGCTGTATAACCGGGCTTTTACTATATATAATCTTTACACGCTCTTAACATAAGGTTAAGAAATCCCCTCTTTATTTTTAATACAATTAAAGTAAAGGGGGGCGGAAAATGACTAGAGAACTACTTGAATTGTTTTATGGCTTTGATTGTCGAGTGCTGCAGAAGGTAAATCACCATTTTGATAAAAAGCTATTAAATCTCTTTTTTCGTTTGGTCACACGTTTAGGAGGAGCAGATCTTACAATCGCTTCGACGTTGATTCTCATGCTTTTATCATCAGGGGAGGCTAAACTAACGGCCATCAGCAGCGCACTAGCTTTATCAGCGAGTCATATACCTGTCCATATTTTGAAAGAGGTACTCCCGCGGAGAAGACCATATGTAAAGATTGAAAAAACAAAAACTCATGAAAATCCATTACAAGACCCTTATTTTCCTTCGGGGCATACAACAGCTTTTTTATCCGTTGTAACACCCTACATCTTATTTGTACCCAACCTATCCTTTATCTTAATCCCTATTGCAGTACTTGTGGGCATATCAAGAATATACCTCGGCCTGCACTACCCATCAGACGTCCTAGCAGGTGCCTTTCTCGGAACACTAACTGGAGTTATCACTTTTTGCATTTTATGTATCTGAGAAATACAAATTATGGTGTCAGGCACCACAAAAAGACATTTGTCCTCACACAACGGACATTTGTGGTCCTGACACCTTTTTATTTTTATGCTTCTACAATGTTTGGTTGTTGGTAGGTCTCTTGGTCGAATTCGCCTGTTGCTTTGCTTGTTAGGACGCCTGCAGTCATGGCTCCGCTGACGTTTAGTGCTGTACGGCCCATGTCAATGAGTGGCTCTACTGAGATAAGCAAACCGACTATGGCAATTGGCAGGTTCATAATAGAAAGTACGATGAGGGCTGCAAAGGTAGCACCACCGCCAACACCAGCAACACCAAAGGAGCTAATCGCTACGACCAAGATAAGCGTAAGAATAAAGGAGAGACTGGTTGGATCGACCCCTGCTGCAGGAGCAACCATAACGGCAAGCATGGCTGGGTAAATCCCCGCACAGCCGTTTTGACCAATGGAAAGTCCAAATGATCCTGCAAAGTTTGCTATCCCCTCAGAAACGCCCAAATCTTTTGTCTGTGTTTTGATCGTCATTGGTAACGTTCCCGCACTTGTACGCGAAGTAAAGGCAAAGGTTAAGGTAGGAAGCCCCTTTTTCACATAATTTCTTGGGTTTAGTTTAACAAACGATAACAGTAATAGATGGACAATAAACATAACGATGAGCGCCACATAGGAAGCAACGACAAACTTTCCTAATTTAGCAATGGCTTCATAATCACTTGTGGCGGTTACCCTTGTAATAATTGCTAAAATGCCATACGGTGTGAGGCGAAGAATCAATGTTACTACCCTCATAACAATCGAATACGCCGTATCTATGATCCGCGCGAAAAACTCGCCGTGCTCAGATTCCTTTCGTTTGACTCCAAGATAGGCAACCCCAATAAAGACAGCGAAGATAACAACGGCAATCGTAGAAGTTGGCCGTGCACCTGTTAAATCCTGAAATGGATTACTCGGAATTAACTCAATAATCTGCTGAGGAAGTGTCATGTTTTCTACTCCGGCAACCCTTTCCTCAAGTTGAGCATTTCTAGCTTTCTCGGCATCTCCCGCGTTTAACTGAATCCCGTCAAGACCAAACCCTAATGCAGACCCAATTCCAACGGCTGCAGAAATAGCTGTCGTACCAAGCAAAATTCCAATCACAAGAAAGCTAATCTTTCCGATGTTTTTTGTTAATTTTAATTTAGTAAAAGCGGCAACGATACTAATGAAAACCAGCGGCATAACTACCATTTGCAGTAGCTTAACATAACCATTTCCTACAATGTTAAACCAATCGATGGACCCTGTTGTCACCTCATGTGTGGTGCCATAAATCAGATGGATGATAAAACCAAAAATAATACCTAATCCTAATGCTGTAAAAACACGTTTAGAAAAAGAGACATGTTTTTTTTGCATCCTAAAAAGACCAAACATGAGCGCAAACAAAACGAGGATATTAACGATAATAAGAAGGGCGTTCATTTTACTCCTCCTCTGAATTTGTAAATTTTTCCAACACATACATTCCAATGAGTCAAGTCGGAATTACAAATGAACAATCCACTAACCATTAAAACCATCAAACGTTTGATATTACATACATATGTACTGTCAGGACATTAAATACCAAGCACGAAAAAAAGGTGTCAGGCACCGGCCTTGGACATTTGTCCACGAGCGGTGCCTGACACCCTGCTATTTTATCTCATATGTTTTGCATTTTTCGTAGAAGCTGGTTTTTCCTATTTCCAGGAGTTTGGCGGCTTCTTGCTTATTTCCGTTGGTTACGTTGAGCGCATTTAGAATGGCTTTCTTTTCTGCCTGAGCCAGTGTTTCTTTTAAAGGAACCACCGGTAAGGGAATTTCCTCCAAAGGCTGATTGCTTTCCGTACGGCTCTCGATCTCAGAGGGGCTCTCCGGTTCCAATTCACGTATATATAATGGCAGGTGAACCAATTCAATGGTTTTCCCATCTAGAACATTGATCGTTCGCTCCAACACATTCTCAAGCTCACGAATGTTTCCCGGCCAGGCATGCTCCATTAATCTTCCTTTTACCCCAGCTGACAACTCTATCCCTTTACGATAAAATCTCCTCTCCAGTTTTTTCAATAAACTGATGGAGATTTGTGGGATATCCTCTTTTCTTTTTCTAAGAGGAGGAATTTCAATTTTTATGACATTCAATCGGTAATATAAGTCTTGACGAAACTTCCCTTCCTCCACCAGCTTCTCTAAATCCCGATGGGTTGCCGCTATGATTCGAACATCAACAGGAGTGGACTTTTGAGCTCCGACCCGCTGCACCTCTTTTTCCTGTAAGACTCGCAAAAGCTTGCTTTGCATCGAGAGGGGCATGTCCCCAATTTCATCAAGAAAAAGGGTCCCATTATTGGCAATTTCAAACTGTCCCTTCTTCCCACCTTTTTTTGCTCCTGTAAAGGCACCTTCTTCATATCCAAACAACTCCGATTCTAGTAGATGTTCAGGGATCGAAGCGCAGTTGATGGCAACAAAAGGCAATGATTCTCGCATACTATTATTATGTATGGCGTGGGCAAATAACTCTTTACCCGTCCCAGATTCACCGATCAATAAGACCGATGAGTTGCTCTCAGATATTCTTTCTGCTAGTTTTTTCGCTGCTAAAAAAGTCGGGCTATTCCCAATTAAATCGGAGAACTGGTACTTACTTTTCAATTCTTTTTCAACTTTTGTTTTATAATATTTCAGTTCTTCTACAAGTCTTTGTATTTTCGTTTTATACATCCGCCATTCCTCTGGTGTACGGAACATGACGGTTCCCAAGGCTCCGACCCTTTCTCCATCCACGATGAGAGGATAGCGGTTAGCAATCATTTCACTACCATTGATGGGGTGCAACGAAGCAAGCTCTTTTTGTCCTGTATTGGCAACGATATGCATGCGGGTATTTTCAATTACCTCTTCCACAGGCCGGTTAATGGCATCCTCCACTGTCGTCCCCAAAAACTCGCAATACGCCTCATTAATATAAAGAATAATACCCTCTCGATCCACCACTACAATTCGTTCCGCTAATAGATTAATAATTTGCTCATGCCAATTATAGGGGATATTCTCAAATCCTTGGTACATTCTTTTCACACCCTTACCACACTAGATATATTAATTATACCAAATATACTGACAAAGGGGTCAGACCCCACAAACATGTGGTTCCTGACCCCTTTTTACATTATTGGGCTGTATAGCCACCATCCAGGATGACTGCCTGACCGGTTATTCCTCTTCCTTTATCACTTGCTAAAAAGACAGCATAATCGGCAATTTCCGAGACAGACAGAAGTCTCCTTTGCGGAACAAGCGGGAAAATCACATCTTCAAGTACACGATCTAAGCTGACATTCCTAGTTTTCGCCAAATCCCCCAGTTGGTTTCTCACAAGCGGGGTATCGACGTAGCCGGGACATAACGCATTTACAGTAATTCCGTCAGCTGCGCCTTCTAGTGCTGCCACCTTCGTTAAACCAATGACTCCATGTTTGGCACTATTGTAAGCAGCCTTCCCAGCAAAGCCGATGACACCGTTAATGGAAGCCATATTGATGACTCTTCCAAATCCTTGTTTTTTCATAAGTGGAAAAACATGTTTGATGCCAACAAACGGTGCCGTTAACATGATTTTAACTAGTAACTCAAACTTTTCAGTTGGGAACTCCTCAATGGGAGACACATACTGCATCCCGGCATTATTAACTAAAATATCAAGGCTTCCAAATGTCTGGTAGGCTAGCTCTAGGCTATTTTTAAAAGCTTCCTCATCTGTTACATCACAGGGAGCTGCTAGTGCTTCAAATCCTTGCTCCCTTAACTCAGCTGCCACTTCTTCGCTCTTGACCGCGTTTAAATCTGAAATAACTACCTTTGCGCCTTCCTGTGCAAAAGTCTTTGCGAGTTCTAATCCAATTCCACTTGCAGATCCAGTAATAAATGCTGTTTTCCCTTCTAATGACTGTTTCATACGAGATCCTCCTTTAAATCTAGTACATTATGAATCGTTAAATGATGTTAAACATAGAGTAAATCGCAATGACAAAGAATACAGCTACTGTTTTAATCACTGTTACAGCGAAAATGTCACGGTATGACTGCTTGTGAGTCAATCCTGTTACTGCAAGAAGGGTTATAACGGCTCCATTGTGTGGAAGTGTATCCATCCCACCTGATGCCATCGCTACCACACGGTGCATAACTTCAGGCGGGATATGCGCTGCAGCAATCGCTTGATTGTATTTTTCCGCCATTGCCCCTAGCGCAATCCCCATTCCCCCAGATGCAGAGCCTGTAATACCTGCAAGGGAACTGGTCGTTACAGCACCGTTAACAAGCGGGTTGGTAAATGTACTAGAAATCGCATCACTGATTTTTGTAAACCCTGGAAGAGATGAAATAACTCCTCCAAAGCCGTATTCCGCACCGGTGTTCATGGTCGCAAGCAACGCTCCGGCAATACTTAGGTTTAAACCTTCCTTAAAGTTTACCGTTACACGCTTCCAATCAAATGCAAGAGATGTGACGATTCCGACTACTAGAGCCAGTTCAACTGCCCAAATAGCAGCAACTGCAGTTACATCCACCGTGTATGCTTTTAAGCCGATAGCCGAAAAATCAAATCCATTCGGATACCATTTTGGAATGTAGGTAATGAATAGTTTATTAGTCACTCCTACAAGTACAAGAGGCACGAACGCCATGATTTGGCGTAAAACAGATTGATGTGACTTTAAATCAGGTACTACTTCATTTTCCTCTGATTTGGCCAACTCCAAAGCGGAAGCATTTTCTGCACCGAAGCCATAGTAGCCTTCACCCGCTTTTTCTGCCTTTTTCCTTCTTGTTTCTAGATAGAGAAGTCCTAGACCCAAGACGAAGATGGCTCCGATAATACCAAGTGTGGGTGCTGCGTAGATATCTGTTTTAAAGAAGTTAATTGGTATAACGTTCTGGATTTGCGGTGTTCCTGGTAAAGCATCCATCGTGAAGGTAAAAGCACCGAGAGCGATGGTTCCAGGAATCAAACGTTTTGGAATGTTTGCTTCTCTAAACATTTGAGCAGCAAATGGATAAATGGCAAATACAGCTACGAATAAGCTTACGCCGCTATAGGTTAAGATAGCACCTAGTAAAATGATGGTGAGCATGGCACGTTTCGCACCGACCCAACGGACAATGGTTTTTGCAATTGATTCTGCGATGCCTGACATTTCAACTACTTTTCCAAAAATCGCGCCTAGTAAAAAGACAGGAAAATAAGATTTAATGAATCCGACCATTTTTTCCATAAATACACCGGAGAAAAACGGTAATACATGGCTTGGGTCAACAAGTAATACGGCTAAAAGTGCGCAGAGCGGAGCAAATAAAATAACAGAGAAACCACGGTACGCAACGAACATTAATAGCCCAAGCGACAAAAGAATGATAAATAATTGCATGAAAATCCCCCTTTGGATAATTTGGATAAGCTTCTGTTTTTATTGGAAAGCGTTTTCATTATGAAGCTCGTTTATATATTTGCAAGTTTTGTGCCAAAATTATAAATTTTTAAATAATTTATCTTAATTCCTTTGGTTTCTCATTTTTTCACGTTATTAATAAAATAATCACACCATTCCTCTTAAACTACTTTCCGGAATTGCGGAATATTTACCACAATTCGTTTCCGCTATTGCGGAATTTTCCATTTTTACGGAATCTTGTCCGTTGAATCCAGTTCTTTCTTGAAAAATTGCTATAAAAATCACTTATATTTATCGAATTTAAGAATAACTCATGGTTCCAATTCCTTTATCAGCGAATTTTGTATACTTATCAGCGAATATACAAATATATCAGCGAATTTGCGGGTTTATCAGCGAATCGAAGGCATTTATCAGCGAATTGCTTTTTCTTTAAATGGCAAAGACGTTAGTCACTCGGACTAGTTACAGTTCTACTATTTTTTCTCCCGGAGTGGGCACTAGTCGCCTCGACTAGTTACCGTTCCTTCTCCTTTTTCTCCTGCACAGGCACTAGTCTACTCGACTAGTTACCGTTCCCTCTCCTTTTTCTCCTGCACGGGCACTAGTCGCCTCGACTAGTTACCGTTCCTTCTCCTTTTTCTCCTGCACAGGCCCTAGTCGCCTCGACTAGTTACCGTTCCCTCTCCTTTTTCTCCAGCACGGACACGAATCTCCACGACTAGTAACCGCTCCACCATTTTCCCCTCCACTACTCACCACTATGCAAATAGGTGTCAGGCACCGCCCGTGGACACCTGTCCACGAGTGGTGCCTGACACCAAAAGATGCCCCCACAAAAAGAGCAGCCCCTAAATAGGACTGCCCTAAAAAACTCTCTTATTTCTTCTTCGCATGCTTTCTCATGTCAAAGGCAACCGCTACTACGATAATTAAGCCTTTCACGATGAATTGGATGTATGGGCTAACTCCAAGGAAAGCCAGACCGTAGTTGATGATTTGGAATATAAGAACACCAGTAACAACGCCTGGTACCGTTCCAATACCACCTGATAAAGATACCCCACCGACCACGCAGGCTGCGATGGCATCTAGTTCGTACATGTTACCTGTGTTGTTTGTCGCACTACCTACACGACCCGCTTCAAGCGTACCAGAGAATCCATATAAAAGACCTGCAATCATGTAGATAATAATGATGTTTCTTGCAACGTTAACACCCGAAACCTTTGCTGCTTCAGGATTTCCACCGATGGCGTACATGTTTTTCCCTAATTGCGTTTTATTCCAAATTACCCAAATAACAATAGTAGCAATAATGGCATAAATAACAAGATACGGAATTTCATAGGATCCAACTGGAATGCCACGCTGGGCAAAGGTTGTAAACTTTTCACTTAATCCACCAATTGGCTGCGCCCCGTATGGCGGGCGGTCAAAATAAATGGAAGTTAAACCGTACACACCAATCATCATACCTAAGGTAGCAATGAACGGTGGAACGTGTAATTTTGATACAATAACACCATTCACTGTTGCAATTAGACCTGTCGCAATCATTGCAATAATAATTGGAACAATCAACGGTAACTCCGGTAAATTAGGATACATTTTATAAGCGTAATCACCCGCTTGCAGCATGGATGCAGAAATAACGGCTGCAAGTCCGACCATCCGTCCTGCGGATAAGTCCGTACCAGCTGTAATCAGAATTCCTGCCATCCCTAGTGCAATGATGATACGGGAGGAGGATTGACTTAAAATATTAATTAAGTTTGTAACTGATAGGAAGTCAGGAGAAGCGACCACGATTCCAATAACAAGTAGGATTAAGAAAACATAAATCACATTATCAAAGAGCAGTTTGGTAATACTGCTTTTTTGTGTAGCTGAATTTTTCATTTGCATCTCCTCCTAATACAAAGCTGCTAATCGCATGATTTCTTCCTGCGACGTTTTAGCTGTTTCAACGATACCTGCTGCTTTACCATTACTCATTACTAAAATTCGATCGGTTACACCTAGAAGCTCTGGCATTTCAGAAGAAATCATAATAATTCCCTTGCCTTCAGCTGCTAATTCATTAATTAACTGGTAGATTTCAAACTTCGCCCCCACGTCGATTCCTCTCGTAGGTTCATCCAGTAATAAAATATCTGGTTTGGTTAATAGCCAACGCCCGATAATAACCTTTTGCTGGTTACCGCCGGAAAGACTGCCAATGGACGTTTTTTGTGAAGGCGTTTTTACCTTCATCGAATCAATCACCCATTGGGTGTCGTGTTCTACCTTCTTGTCAGACAGGAACCCACTTTTCGTTTTATATTGCTTCATGTTAGAAATAATCGAGTTAAAGCTGATACTTAGCTCTGGGAATATCCCCGTTGATCTTCTTTCTTCCGTAACGAGTGCAAAGCCGTTCCTAATGGCATGCTGTGGCGAATGGTTTTGAATCACCTTGCCATGCAATTCTATCGTTCCAGATGAGATCCCGCGAATTCCAAATAAAGCCTCAACAACCTCTGTCCGCTTTGACCCTACTAATCCAGCAATCCCTAAGATTTCACCTTTACGAAGCTCGAAGTTAATATTTGAAAAAGAAGGCTGTGTTTCCGCTGTGAAATCAGAAACCTTTAAAATCAATTCACCCGGTTCGTTGACTTTAGCAGGAAAACGCTGTGATAAGTCACGGCCAACCATCAGCTTGATGATTTCATCGGTTGTTAATTCTTTTGCGCTCTTTGTCGCAATATACTGACCGTCACGCATGATCGTCACTTCATCAGAGATCTTTAAGATCTCTTCCATTTTGTGAGAAATATAGATAATCGCCACATTCTCACTTTGAAGCCTTCGGATGATTCTAAAGAGATGATTGACCTCTGTCTCGGTCAAAGAAGATGTCGGTTCGTCCATTACGATAATTTTTGAATGGTAAGAAACAGCTTTTGCAATTTCCACCATTTGCATTTCCGAAACGGATAACGTGCTCACCTTACTGCGTGGGTCAATGTTGATATCTAGGCTCTTAAAAATAGCTGCTGTATCCTCGTACATTTTCTTTTCATCGATGAAAATACCTTTTTTCGGATAACGTCCTAGCCAAAGATTATCCATGACATTTTGCTGGCGGACCTGGTTTAGTTCTTGATGGACCATGGAAACGCCGTTTTCAAGTGCCTGCTTTGAATTGGCAAATGAAACCTCTTTTCCATCAAACAGAATTTTACCTTCATCCATCGAATAAATGCCGAATAAGCATTTCATTAATGTGGATTTTCCTGCACCATTTTCGCCCATCAAGGCATGTACAGAACCGGGCTTCACTTTCAAGGAAACATTGTCCAATGCAAGTACTCCAGGGAATCTTTTTGTGATATTGAGCATTTCTAATAGATTGGTAGTACTGGATTCTGACATGAGCGAACCTCCTTACTAACTATTTAAAATAAGAGAAGCACCAGCGTTGTGCATCTCATGTTTAATAAAAATTCAGATACCACGGTGTCCCGCTCCAATTTATTGCAGCATTACCCCGAACGAAGGAAAAGAATATTCCTTTCCTTCGTTCGAAGAGCGCCATGGGCTGAATAGGATCAGCCCTGGACCAGCGCTTCGACTAAATCTTACTTATATGCATCCTTACCAACTTGGATGTTGTCTTTTGTTACTTCTACGTAAGGAACACGAACCGCTTTCTTGTCGTCAAGCTTCCACTCTGTTCCGTCTAATACGTCTTTACCGTTTGCAGCATTCGTAGCAAGTTCAATCGTTGCTTTACCTTGGTTTTTCGCGTCATTTAACACGGTACCAACCATCTTGCCTTTTTCAATCATTTCTAATGCTTCAGGAATTGCGTCAACACCTACAACTGGCATAAACTTGTCACCAGAGAAGTAGCCACCCTTTTCAAGAGATGCAATCGCACCCAATGCCATACCATCGTTGTTAGCGATAACGAATTCAATTTTGTCATTGTATTTTGCTAACCAAGCATCCATTTTTTCAGTTGCTTTTGTTGCATCCCACATCGCTGTGTCCATTGCTAATTCTTCTACTTGGATGCCTTTTTCTTTTACAGTATCAACTGCAAACTTTGTACGTGCTTCTGCATCTGGATGTCCTGGCTCACCTTTTAATAGTACGTATTGAAGTTTGCCGTCACCATTTTTGTCCCACTTATCTTTGTTCGCTTCCCAAGCTTTTGCAATCAATTCACCTTGGATGATACCAGATTCTGATGAAGTTGTTCCTACATAGTAAGCTTTATCATAGCCTGCTAGAACACTTGCATCTGGCTCTTTATTGAAGAAGATAACTGGAATATTCTTTGGTTTTGCTTTATCAATAATGGTTTGAGCTGCTTTAGGATCTACAAGGTTGATAGCTAGAGATTTTGCACCCTTTGCAATCAATGTATCTACTTGCTCAATTTGTTTTGCTTGGTCGTTTTGAGAGTCATTCAACATTAGGTTTACTTTACCTTTTGCTGAATTTTCCATTGCACGACGTACATAGGACATGAAGTTGTCGTCAAATTTGTAGATTGTTGCACCAACAGCTGGAAGACCGCCGTCCTTACCTTTGCCAGAATCAGAACCGCTTGTTGAGCTGCTGCATCCTGCTGCTAATAGAATACTAGATGCAATTGTTAAAGATAGAACCAACCCTTTTTTCTTCTTAAGCATGTGATCATTCTCCTTTTTCCTTTTGATAAAGACTAACGGTGCTTAACTAGCCTGCGTGTAAGCCCTTACACATATGTTAGCATCAGGAGAACCACTGCAATAGTTCCAAACTATAGCACATTTTTGTGAATACCTAGACATTTTTGCAAACGATTACAATTTTCTGATAGTTAAATCCTAATTTTATAAAAAAATGTGAGGCGGACTCCTTTGCTTGGAGTCCGCCTCACATTCTTATTATTGACTAACGGTTGCCTTGCGGAATTCTGACGGTGATAAGCCGGTTTGTTTTTTAAAGACGCGGCTGAAATAATTAGGGTCTTTGTAGCCAACGGAATAGCATATTTCCTTTAAGCTCTTCCCCGGATCCACCATTTCTGCTTTGGCGTGCTGGATCCTAATCTCCGTCAGATAATCAATAAATGTCATCCCAAATCGGTCTTTAAATAATTTGCTTAAATAAAACGGACTCAATTCCACAAATTCAGCCACTGATTCTAACGTAATCGAATCGGCAAAATGCTTCTCAATATATTCCTTGGCTTTATGTAGCATACCTTTAGCATGATTATTTCTCCACACCTGCACATGATGGACAACTGATAATAAATGAGATTTTCCTTTTTCAAAAATCACATTTCTATCCTCTGATACATCAATAGTCGGTGTTTGTTCATAGCTGATACCTAAATCATGAAGCATACGCGACAGCAGAATAAACAATTCGTCGAATGACTTTTTCACTAGTACTGCCTTTACGTTTTTATCATCTGCATGCTTGGCAACAAACATATCAAAAATATATAAAACTTGATTGACGTCCCCCTGACGGACCGCCTCTAACAATTTTTTCTCTACTTCAAGTACACCATTTTCCGGGTTTTCTTGGGATGACCCTTGTTTGACCCCAATGATATACTTACGATTCGGTGTTTTTAATAGCTGTTTTAGGGCCAATACGGCTTCATGATAGGATTGATTTAACTCATGGGCATGATTATAAGGGAGTCCCACCCCTATACGTAGTTCAGCCTGGAAAGATTCTTTTTGAAACAAGTTGTGCAGCCTCTCAACGATCACCTGTACACTCGTTTTAAAGTTTGGTTTTTCCTCAGTCTTTTTACATAAAAATAAAACTGGTACTTGTGCGTCGGTTAATTGCCCAATCATCATCTCTTCATTTTTCACTACTGATTTTTGGACTTCCTTCAGCCACATATACCAATTCTGCCTATCGCTGATTGAAAGCTCGGCATTCCCCCTTGGCTGAAGAGAGAGAAGCATAATAAATCCCGAGGTAATTTCTACCCCTAATAATTCGCCCCACTCATCGAACGTAATATCTCGAACCGAATTAACTAATAGAGAAGATACCCACTCTTTTTGAGCGATAGATACGGCACGCTCGAGGTTTTCTCTTAAGCTTTGCTGTTCTTCTCTAAGTTTCCGTTCCACTAATATATCACTAGAAACACGTGCAACTGCCTCCAAGATATCTTGTTTACTGCTCGGTTTTAGGATATATTCTTTGACACCCTGCTGCATCACTTCCTTGGCGTATTCAAATGTATTAAAAGCAGAAACCATAATAAAGCGGATCCCTGGGTCCATTTTTCTAATTTCCTTAACAGCCTGAACTCCATCCACACCGGGCATTTTAATATCCATAAAAATAATATCAGGCCTGTGTTCTGCAGCCATTTCTATTGCTTTCCTGCCATTGGGAGCTTCCCCAATGACCCTTACGTCCTTTAAGGAGCTGTTAATAATTTTCGTTAATGCTTTCCGCTCAATCACTTCATCATCCACTATAAGAATACTTAACAAGCTCGCTTCCCCCTTTTTCCGCAATAGGAATGGTCAGTCTAAAATTGGTTCCCTTCATAAGGTCTGATTCAATTTCAACCACATCATTTCTCTGATAAAAAAGCTGCAGTCTTCTTATGACGTTTTTGACGCCAATTCCATTTGAATGATCTTTTGCCTTATCAGGTGGTTCGTCAGCTCCCGCAGTCCCATCCACATATTGAAGCAGTCTTTTTTTGACCGACTCGTTCATTCCATCTCCGTTATCGATTACTTCTACGTAGATTCGGTCCTGATGACGATAAATATGAAGACGGATTTCTCCATTTGCCTCATAGGCTTCGACGCCATGAATAAAGGCATTTTCGATTAATGGCTGAAGGATTAAACTAGGAATTTCAATATCTAGACAATCTTCCTCAATCTCTGTGACAAACTGAATCCGTTCACCAAATCGAGTCTGTTGAATATAAAAATACTCTTTTACAATTCGTACTTCATCTCTTAGGGTCGAGGCTTTATCGAAATCACTTAAGTTATAGCGAAGAATAGCAGCAACTGCCTCTATCAAGCGCGAGGTATGCTCTGCTTCCTCTAAATAGGCCATCTTTGAAACCGTATTCAAAGTATTGAATAAGAAGTGAGGATTAATCTGGTTTTGAAGACTCCTTAACTCCAATTCTTTTAACAGCTTATCTAATTCACCCTTTTGTTTGATTTCCGTGACTAGCTGCCTTAGGTTTGTACGCATTTGGTTGAATGTCTCCGTTAACGGCTTTAATTCATCCTTTGTTGTGATTTTAATATCTTCCCCGGACAGGTTTCCTTTTGAGATTTGCTTAGCTGCTTGCGACAACAAACTAATCGGTTTAGTAATCCCGCCCGAAATCCATAATGCCAACAAGGTACTTAGGAAAAAAGCTGCGGCGAAAAGAGAAATCGACATGAGTTTATAATAATGGTTTTGTCTTTCCATCTGATTATAGAATTCTTGATAATCAGTGAGTTTATTGTTCAACAGACCAAGTGTACTTTCTTGCAAGAAGGAGGCAATTTTCATCACTTCATTAAAATGATAGGAATATTGGTTAATATCGTCCTTTTGGAAGGCCAAAATAGTTGCATCACTTTCTTCCAAAAAACTATCGATCATATTTTTATAATTAATGAGTTTGATATCATTCGTATCTAGTTCCTCATAAAGGCTACTTTGATCCTTGAGGAGCTTGGTCTTTTCTCTTTGATAGTCTCTTAGATACGAAACTTCCTTATCTAAAACATACGCATGCAGTTTTTCCGCCACTAAGTTTGTCCTTTTGGATATATCATTGAGAAGGAGAAAACGCTCAAAGCTATCATCATATTCGACGACGAGATTTTCACTGCTTTGATAAAAAAAGAAGCCGACTGAGGATAGCAAAACGACCAGTACGATGAAATAAAGAAGCAATTTGGACCGAATTCTAAATAACATCAGTTGTTGTCCTCCTTGTTATGCATCACACTTACGGGTAAGTCTCCTATTCTCATAATTCTTGTTTCTGTATGGACAACCTGAGAAACTGTTTTTCCTTCGATTATGTCAATCATCATTTTCACTGCTCTGTACCCCATTTCATAGGGCTGTTGGACTACGGTTGCCTTGATTGTTCCTCTTCGAATATAGTCCAGGGTTTCAGGTAGCGTATCAAATCCAATTACATACACATCTCTTTGTTTTTTGTACTTTTCAATGACCTGTGCAATTCCGATCCCATCGAGGGCACTGGTTCCATAAAAGGCATTGATTTCGGGATGGTCTTTTAGGAGTTGATTGGCCTTTTCTGCCGCTTTTACCGTACTGATTTCGGATTGCTGGATATCAATAATATGTATTCCAGGTGCTTCTTTTACCGCGTCCTGAAATCCCTTCACACGCTGTTGCTGATGGTTCGCATAAAAAGTTCCGGTAATAATGGCAACATTGGCTTTCCCGTTTGTATCGGTAATTAAGGCTTTTCCAGCCAAATATCCTGAGTAATAATTGTCTGTTCCGATATAGGCTAATCGGAGACTGTTTGCGGCATCTGTATCTACTGTAATCACGGGAATTCCGTCAGCGATGACTCGATTAATTAACGGCGTAAATTGTTCGTCACTTAATCCCTGCGTTAAAATCCCATCCACTTTAGAAGCTGCGGACATTTCAATGGTCTTTAAATGGTCGTCTATATTTGCCTGCTTCGGCCCCGAGTATTCCAGTAGCACACCATATTTTTTGGCGGCATCCTTTGCCCCGCTTTCAACGAGTCTCCAATACTCGTTATCTAGCTCTTCCGGAACAAGGACAAAATGATATTTATAGGTGTCAGGTACTTTCTTTTCGACGGGCAAATGATGGGTAACCACCTTATAGCCATAAAAAACCGACAAGGAGCAACTCACAATAAATAATAAAACACCAAATGTATACGCTACCAAAGATAACTTGCTCAATCTATCTCCCCACTCTCGATGCCACTCTAACTACCGCTATTATACGGAACATTCCAAAAATCGACAATGAAAAGAATATGGTGTCAGGCACCACAATAAGAAACTCTACGGATTCGGACCATTCTTTGCTTTTTCACGATCGGTATGTCCTAGTTGCCTTGCCTTCTGACTATGTTGCTGTTTTTACCGCCTACTCTGTCAGAAGTTCGCTTACCTTCTGACAGTGTTGCTGGTTTTTCCTCTGACTCTGTCAGAAGTTCGCTTACCTTCTGACAGTGTTGCTGGTTTTTCCTCTGACTCTGTCAGAAGTTCGCTTACCTTCTGACAGTGTTGCTGGTTTTTCCCTTGACTCTGTCAGAAGTTGCTTTACCTTTTGACTATGTTGCTGACTTTTCCGCTGACTCTGTCAGAAGTTTCTTTACCTTCTGACTATGTTGCTGACTTTTCCGCTGACTCTGTCAGAAGTTCGCTTACCTTCTGACAGTGTTGCTGACTTTTCCGCTGACTCTGTCAGAAGTTGCTTTACCTTTTGACTATGTTGCTGACTTTTCCGCTGACTCTGTCCGAAGTTGCCTTACCTTCTGACTATGTTGCTCGCTTTTCCTTTGACTCTGTCCGAAGTTGCCTTACCTTCTGACTATGTTGCTCGCTTTTCCTTTGACTCTGTCAGAAGTTGCTTTACCTTTTGACAGTGTTGCTGACTTTTCCGCTGACTCTGTCAGAAGTTGCTTTGCCTTCTGACTATGTTGCTGACTTTTCCGCTGACTCTGTCAGAAGTTGCTTTACCTTTTGACTATGTTGCTGACTTTTCCGCTGACTCTGTCAGTTCGCTTACCTTCTGACAGTGTTGCTGACTTTTCCGCTGACTCTGTCAGTTCGCTTACCTTCTGACAGTGTTGCTGACTTTTCCGCTGACTCTGTCAGAAGTTGCCTTACCTTCTGACTATGTTGCTCGCTTTTCCTTTGACTCTGTCAGAAGTTGCCTTACCTTCTGACTATGTTGCTCGCTTTTCCTTTGACTCTGTCAGAAGTTGCTTTACCTTTTGACAGTGTTGCTGACTTTTCCGCTGACTCTGTCAGAAGTTTCTTTACCTTTTGACAGTGTTGCTGGCTTTTCCGCTGACTCTGTCAGAAGTTTCTTTACCTTTTGACAGTGTTGCTGACTTTTCCGCTGACTCTGTCAGAAGTTTCTTTACCTTTTGACTATGTTGCTGACTTTTCCTACAACTCTGTCAGAAGCTGCCTTACCTTATGACAATGTTTCGCCTTTTACTTCCTACTCTGTCAGAAGTTGCCCACACTCGGACTAGTCTTTTCTATTATTATCTCAATCTGTTCGGATGCCCGACAGATTCCGACCAACAATACCCAATATACCTCGACACAACAACAAAAAACCCACCACGTAATATGGTGAGTTTGTTTTAGAAACTACTGTTCCTTAGGATAAGCTTAGTTGTGATGTAGGTTTTCTTGGCGATTTTCCTGCCTTCGATTCTTTCAAGCAAGGTATCGACTGCAGTTTCACCCATGAGCTCCGTGTATACCTTTACCGTGCTTAATGACGGAAACACATATTTCGAAATGCTAATATCGTTGACTCCAATGATGTTCACTCGCTCCGGGACAGCAATTCCTTCCTCTAGCAATGCTCGCAATGCGCCGACAGCAATCGAATCATTCGCTGCAAAAAAGGCAGTTGGCAGTTGGTCTCCGTGTTCCTCGATTGCCCTCTTCATCAACGAATGGCCTCCATCCACGGAAAAGGTGCCATTGTACATCACTGCTTCGTTCAATAAATCCTTTTCTGCTAAATACTGTTTAAACGTCTTTTCCCTTGCATCTTCAATTGCGGAAGTCTTGTCCTTAAACACTTCTCTTCCACCAATATAACCAATATCCCTATGCCCTTTATCAATTAAATGATCAAGCACATTCTTAGTTGCCTTTTCAAAATCAATCACAACCGAATCAAAGCGTTCCTCATCGGGAGATGTATCTACAAACACAAGATTCTTTGTTCGTTTTTCCAATTCACTCACTTGCTTGCTACTGAACTTTCCAATTGCAATAAGCCCTTGAATGTCCTCCGCTTTCTTTAAATCCTCAATATTGTCCTGGAAGTACTTTTCTACCTGAATTCCATGATGACGGCAGCGATTTTCGACGCCTAGACGAATGGACATATAATAAAGGTCTTCGAGTTCCTCTTTTTCCGTGTACCATTGCAGGAGCGCAATTTTCCCTGACTCCTGTTTTCGAACGGACTTCTTTTTATAGGAAAGCTCCTCTGCTACTTCAAAAATTCGCTTCTTTGTTTCATCACTGACAGAAAGCGAGGTGTCATAATTCAATACTCGTGACACGGTAGCAATCGAAACCCCCGCCAATTGTGCGATATCTTTAATGGTTGCCATAAATCAAACTCCTAGTGTATTAGCAAAAAAACGATACGTCGTTGTAGAATAGTATAAATCTTGCGGCTCCAAGATGACAGTTGGAAATGCTGGATGATGAATAGCATCAGGAAATCCTTGTGTTTCCAGGCAAACGCCTAAATAATTTCTTGCACGAACACCTGATATAGAATACGGACCCTCTAAATGGTTCGCTGTATAAACCACGACACACGGCTGATTGGTCGTCACCAGCAATGAGCGTCCACTTTCCTCATCACTTAACATGACCGTATTCTCACCCTCTTTTGTAAAAACAAGCGGATGGTCGTAGCCTTTTCCAACAAGAACATTTTGTGGATGAGAGGATTGGATCCCCGTACTTAGTCTCCGGCCATACTGGAAGTCAAATGGTGTATTTCGAGAAGCTAGTAATCTCCCGGTCGGAATCAAATCAGCCCCTAACTCCAAGAAGCGGTCACTTTCTAATTGGAGAATGTGCTCAGAACAATCCCTTTTAAGATTTCCGCTTAAATTAAAATAGGAATGATTGTTTAAATTTACTAACGTTTTTTTGTCCGCTTTCCCTTTGAAGGTCATACTCAGCTCATTTTTATTATTTAGAAGATAAGTGACTGTTGTTTCCAGGTTTCCAGGATATCCTTCATCCCCATCTGGACTTAAATAGAAAAATCTCAGACCAACTGCATGTTCTTCCACAATTTTTTCCGTTTTCCAAACTACAGAATTAAAGCCCCTCTTCCCCCCATGTAAATGGTTAGGTGGGTTATTTACTGCCAACTGGTATTCTTCCCCGTCAAGCTCAAATCTAGCTCCTTGAATACGCCCCGCAACTCGGCCTACAACCGCTCCAAAATATGGCGACAAGTCCAAATAATCCACGAACTCATCAAAACCAAGCACCACATTTTCAAAGTTGCCATGACGGTCAGGAACCATGATTTTCGTAATCACACACCCAAAATTCAGGCATGAAACCGTCATACCTGAATCGTTCACAAGGGTATATTCCCTCACCATTTCATCCTGATACTGACCAACCCATCTTTCTAGTATTTCCATTTTCCCTCACTCACCACTCTATAAAGATTGGATAAATCGCTTGAATCCTTCCGTTCCCTCTTCATCTCGCTTAAAGACGCCTGCATCTTCTAATGCTTTTAAAAACTTCTTCCCTACTTCTTCTCTTACCAGAGATTCCACATTGTCTTCACTCGCTACCCCTTCATAACACTCCTTTAATTCTTCCGCCCAAATTTGATGATAGTCCGCAACCTCGCCGCCTTTACCGAGAATAAATTGTTCGACTTTTACAAGCTCATCCTTTAAACGGGCTGGTAAAACAGCGAGTCCCATGACTTCAATCAGGCCAATATTTTCTTTTTTAATATGATGAACATCTGCATGTGGATGGAAAATCCCCATTGGATGCTCCTCGTTTGTCCGATTGTTACGAAGAACCAAATCGAGTTCATAGGTATCGCCCTTTTTACGAGCAATCGGCGTAATGGTATTGTGCGGTGTCTCACCCGTCCATGCCAGAATTCCGACCTGTTCATCACTGTAATTTTTCCATTTGGCTAAAACATAAGCTCCCGCCTCTACAAGCTCGCTAATTTGTGCAGAACGCAGTCGGATGACAGACATTGGCCATTTCACAATGGAGGCCTCCACCTGTGGAAAGCCAGCCAACTCGAACTTACAATCATCTTCCGCTTTTGCCATCGCAAACTCATAATGGCCGCCTTGATAGTGATCATGCGACAAAATCGACCCACCCACAATCGGGATATCTGCATTGGAGCCGACAAAATAATGCGGAAATTGCTCGACAAAGGTTAATAAACGCACAAAGGTCTCCCTGCTGATTTTCATATCTGTATGTGTTTCTGATAATACGATACAATGTTCGTTGTAATACACATACGGCGAATACTGTAGATACCAGGTCTTGTCTAGAAGCTGTAAACGAATCATGCGGTGATTCGAGCGTGCTGGATGACCAACCCTTCCTGCATAGCCTTCGTTTTCCACACAAAGTAAGCACTTAGGATAGTCGACTTTTTTCACCGCTCTCTCAAGCTCGATGCTGCGCGGGTCCTTTTCCGGCTTTGATAAATTGATCGTAATATCTATTTCACCGTATTCCGTTGCAGCCTTATACTCAACGTTGTTTTGAATTCGCTTCATTTGGATGTAGTTACTATTCTTACTTAATTCATAAAAATACTCTGTTGCTGCCTTTGGGTCTTGTTTATATTTTCCAATAAAGATCTGATTAACGGTTGATGGACGGGCAATCAAGCAGTTCATGATTTTACTCGAGAATATTTCCTTCGCATCAAACATATCTTCTATGATTTCTTGCTCGCAGGCATAATCCACGATAGCATCAAGTAAATCCGGGATTTCCATGCTGTTTTCCTCTGCAAAATCCTCTATTTTAAATTCCGTTAAACCTAACAAAGAAAGAATTTGATTTCGTGCATAGATTTCGTCTTCCCGCTCGATTAATTGGACAGCCAGCGCTTGGTCGATTAAATGTTGAACTAGTTGATTAATCATTTTTTTCACCTCTATTTTTGATCCATTAGGGTCACCGAAAATGTCCCCCTAACGCAAAAATGCTCACTTAAATCGATTCCTCCATTTCAATTTCCTTGGCCCCATCACCGATACTAGCTACATAGAAATTTGCCTGATAGCCAACTTTGTCCGCATAGGTTGCACCAACATTTGCAATAAAGTTGTCAACCTCTTCATTAGCAACAATCGCTATGGCACAGCCCCCAAAGCCTGCCCCTGTCATTCGTGCGCCTAGGACTCCCGGCTGATTCCATGCAGCTTCTACTAAACGATCAAGCTCCATACCTGTCACTTCATAATCATCCCGTAATGACACATGCGATTGGTTCATCAACTGTCCGAATGCTTCCAGGTTTCCGGCCTTTAACTCTTCCAGCGCCCTTAAAGTTCTACGATTCTCATATACAGCATGTTTCGCACGTTTGCGGACGATCTCATTAGTAATGAAGAATTGATTCTCATCAAACTCCGCTTCTGAAAGCTGTCCAAGCGCTTCAATTGGGAGTCTTTCCTGAAGCTGTGACAACGCCTCATCACACTCTCCTCTACGCTCGTTATACTTCGAGTCGGCTAATTCACGGCGCTTGTTTGTATTCATGATAATAATTTTCTGATTTTCAAGCTGAATCGGCGCGTACTTATATTGAAGTGTCTGACAATCTAGTAAAATCCCAGTATCCGCCTTGCCCATTCCAATCGCAAATTGATCCATGATTCCGCTGTTCACACCAATAAATTCGTTCTCCACTCGCTTGCCAAGCTTAATTAATTCGAGACGAGGGATTTCTAATCCGAACAGTCCATTCACTAATACGCCTGTTAATAATTCAATGGATGCAGAGGATGAAAGACCAGCTCCATTAGGAATATTGCCATTAATCGCACACTCGAATCCTGATGGGATTTCATATCCTGCTTCAACGATGTAGCGAATCATCCCTTTTGGATAGTTCGCCCAGTTATGTTGTTTTTCGTAATCTAATTGCTTTAAATCAAATTCAATAATTCCTTTATCAGGAAAATTAACCGAGTACAGGCGTACCAATTGGTCTTTACGCTTTCTTGCTACCGCATAGGTCCCGTATGTAATCGCACATGGAAAAACATGGCCGCCATTATAATCCGTGTGTTCGCCAATTAAATTGATCCTGCCAGGAGCAAAAAATGCCTGTCTAGGCAAGCTATGGAACAAGTCTAAGAATGTTTTATTCAACGTTGTGACGTTCATTTTAAAATTCCCTCCAACTATGTCTGCAAATTCCGTCTTTGTAATCCTTTTCATCTCTATAATAATTTTACTCTCTCAAGTAAAAATCTTCAAATACTTTTACTAAAATTTTTACTAAAAATAAGTAAAAAGGACGAATGTGCATCCATTCGTCCTTTTCACTCTTATACTCTCTGAATTTTAAATTCGAATTCTAACTCCTGATTTGCAGGAATCAAATGTTCCTCTTGTACAGGTGCACCCCAGCTGTCATCACCGCCGACACCCATCTGCTGTCCTGCCACTGTCACCACCGTATAATGAACCTTTGGCAGCTCATAGAGATGATTTGCATTCTCCAGCTCAAATGCCGTATATGGTGAAACATTGCATTCGACCGGCTCGGATGTAGATGATATTCTTATTCCCTGACCACGGTGATTCATTACTTCTACGCGGCGTACTCCTGTACGATTCCCCGATTCTTGCGGAACAACGTACTCAGAAACATTGCTCAAAGCCGTATTCTTAAATACACAAAGCCTTGCCCCCATCGCACGGTCAGAATAGTTCTCTTCCGGTCCCATGGCGTACCATTCGAGCTGATCGTAATCCGCTGGAACCTTAAAGGATACGGCAAAAATCGGCAGTTGCGGGAGATTTTCTGCTCCTTGATAGACAGACTTTACTATCACACTACCATCTACCAAAACCGTATACCTAATAAATACTTTTACATCGTTATGAATGGATAGTTTATAGGTAAAACCCACCGATACTTGGTCTGTCTCTTCTACAAGGTCAATTGCCACACATTTTCGTGCTAGGCTTGCTGCATACCAAAGCCCTGAGTTGAAGCCTTGAGCAAAGCCTCTGTCATTATCCGTTGTGGCTCTCCAAAACAGTGGTGCAGGTGGCAGGGCAATCATTTCTTTTCCTGCGTAGTTCAACGATACCAAGCTTCCTACCGCTTTTGAAAAAATAACCTTGAAATCCTGGCCGTGAATACCGATATTCACATCCCCGTTGACAACCCATAGATCACCACCTATACCTTTGAGTTCCTCAGCGCCATTCACCTTAAATACATATTGTCCAAATGCCATCTCATAACCAGCATCTGCCCATGCCGTGCTTTCCTTCAGCTTAAAAGTGGTATGAATACAATACTCACCGGCCTCTTCTACCATTCCAGGAGGCCACTCAAATTCAACTCGCCCCTCGCTTTGCGGAGCTACAACCACATAATGCTGCTCCCGATGCAGCTCTTTGCCCTCTAGGTACACGATACATTCCAAAACATAATCGGAAGTATCTGAGAAAAAACTTTCGTTTCGAATGGTTACACCGTTCTCATCAGAAAGAAGCTTAAAGTTTTGATACAAAAATTTGACTTCCTGCATCTTTGGTGACAGTTCTCGATTGGCATACACAATTCCATTCGTACAGAAGCCACAATCCGTCGGACGGTCGCCAAAATCACCGCCGTATGCTAAAAACTCTTCTCCATACCTGTTCTTTTTTATCAGGGCCTGATCAATGTAATCCCAAATAAAGCCCCCCTGATACATTGGATATTTCTGCTCTAAATCCGTATATTTGTACATACCACCAAGCGAATTTCCCATGGCATGCATATATTCACAGCTAATATATGGTTTCTCTGGATTTTCACTCAAATACTTTTCAATTTCAGCTGGCTTTGCGTACATCCGGCTTTCCATATCGCTGGTGTCATTATACTTTCTGTTATGGAAAACCCCTTCGTAATGCACGAGTCGGCTCGGGTCGACTCTCTTAAAATATTTTGAAACATTTAGAATGACGTCACCAGCATAGGATTCATTCCCACAGGACCAAATCAAAATCGAGGGATGATTCTTGTCACGCTCATACATGGACACCGCCCGGTCCATAACAATGTTTTCCCATTCCGGTTTATTCCCTGGAATGTTCCATGAAGGGTCAACCGTCATCATTTTTTGCCACGATCCATGCGTTTCCAAATTCATTTCATCAATCACATAGATCCCGTATTCATCACAAAGCTCATACCAATAGCTTTGATTCGGGTAATGCGAGGTACGGACGGCATTTATGTTATTACGCTTTAAGGTTTGAATATCCCACAGCATGTCTTCCTTTGTAATCGCACGGCCTGTCCGGCAATTAAATTCATGGCGGTTGACACCCTTGAACACAATCCGTTCCCCATTTATACGCATGATTTTATCCACCAGCTCGAATCTTCTAAAACCCACTTTTTGCGGAACTACTTCTACTAATCTACCTTCTTCGTTAAACACTTGGATATAAAGCTTGTATAAGTAAGGATTCTCTGCACTCCATAGTTTTGGATGATCGAGTTCAAGTGACAGGGTCCACTCTCCGTCCTTTTCCACCACATGATTCATAGCTACTAAATTGCCATTTCTATCATACAATTCGGCCGTTATTTTTGAGATGCTCTTAGTACCAAAGGATTGCAGCTTGAGGTCAGCTAGCAGCGTTCCTTTTTTAAAATCAGCCTCTAATTCTGTTTTTATAGAAGCATCGTACACATGAATTTCCGGTACCGTATAAAGATATACATCGCGAAAAATGCCGGACATACGCCAGAAATCCTGGTCCTCCAGCCAACTACCTGTGCTGCGCTGGTAAACCTCAACCGCTAATTTATTCTCTCCTTCTATTAAAAATGGAGTAAGCTCAAACTCGGCAGGTGTGAAGGTATCTTCACTGTACCCGACAAACTTTCCATTTAGCCATACATAAAAAGCTGACTCAACACCCTGAAAGGATATGTATAGCGGTTTGTCTATCATATGAACAGGCACAGTAAACATTTTCACATAGCTTCCTACTGGATTATCGTCCATCGGAATTTCAGGAGGACGGATGTCGTTGTGACCATCCCATGGGTACATTGTGTTGACATATTGTGGTTTCCCATAGCCCTGAAGCTGGATGTGTCCAGGCACCGTAATGTCACCCCAGCTTGCCGTATGAAAGTCAGGCTTGAAGAAGGTTTTCGGACGGGATTCAGGGTTTATGCTATAGGCAAATTTCCAATGACCATTTAAACTATGACGGAGTTTCATTGGAGAAGCATTTCTCGCTTCCTCCATAGTTTCGTAATAATAGTGGTCGGAATGAGCGGAAAGTCGGTTGACGGCAAATACATTTAAATCTGAGAGCCAATTAACCTCTGGAATGACAGTCATTGTTAGCAATATCCTCTCTTTTATTAAAATTTTACTTAAATCATACAACATTCCATGTGAAAACGGTTTTACTTTTTAGTAAACACTTTTACTTATTGAGGAATCCGAACAGTGAAAGTGCTCCCTTTTCCTAATTCAACATAGCCAAAGATGTATGTGAACCCATAAACGGTGTATCATTAAATTGTTGCATGGAAGAAGCTCTTGCTTTTCTTCTAAACCATCTGACAAGGAAGAATAACAGAGCTAATCCTATTAAAAGCAAACGAAAAGACCCTTCCGCTGGGAGCGAAAAGGTCTTTATGCTACCTCTATTTATTAAAGTGTGACGATGTCCTTAACTGGCCAATGGCAGTGTAATCTCTACTAGTGTTCCTTCATTCATTTTACTCTTATAAGATATACTGCCATGGTGTTGCTTAAGTATTTTATGACAAATCATGATTCCTAGGCCTGTTCCCTTTTCTTTTAAGCTATAGAATGGCTCGCCTAGACGAGGAAGAAGCTCTTCAGGAATACCGCAACCTTGGTCTTGAACGGAAATCAGGCACTCCCCTTCTGCACTCTTTCGAAGGCCAATGCTAATTTCTCCGCCATCCTTCATGGCCTCCATCGCATTTTTTAAAATATTGAGGAATACCTGCTTCAATTGATTCCTTTCACAAGTAATAAAGAAAGCAGTATCTTCCACATTTAAATTAATTTGAATACCATTCATCAGCGCTTCTGGGGAAAGTAACTCTAATGTATCTTTTAGTAAATCTCGCAAATCGGTCCGATTTAATTGCACTGCCTGCGGCTTGCCTAAAGAGAGTAATTCGCTGGTAATCCCCTCTATCCGCTCTAATTCCGTAAGAAGCAAGCGGTCAATTGCGGTATTCTCTCCCCGATAGAGTTGTAGGAATCCTTTGATTGTTGTTAAAGGGTTTCTAATTTCATGGGCTACTCCCGCAGCCAGTTCCCCGACAATAGAAAGCTTCTCTGATTGCAGTAGGAATTCCTCTGCTTTTTTCCGTTCAGAAACATCTCGACTGATAATAACAATATGCTCGACTGATTGTCCTTCTCCTTTAACAGGCATACATCGGGACTCAAATTCTATATAATGACCTTCCTTGTGCTTCAATCGGAATTCCAGTGCTTGCGATTCCTTCTGTTCAATTATTGTCTTAATTGTTTGTTTAAAATCAACGACGTCTTCTACATGAATGAACTTGCATAATTCAAATTTTTCTAGTTCACAACATTGAAAACCTAAAACGACCTTATGAGAAGGTGAAAAGTAACTGATCGAATGATCCTTATTCATCACTATAATCAGATCGGATGTATTTTCCGCGATGAGGCGATATTTTGATTCACTTTCTTCTAACATTTTATACATATCAGACAGCCTATTATTCAACCTGTGGAGCTTTACATAGGACTCAATGAGTAAAGCACCAATGACCACTCCTAACATGACAAATAATATATATTGAAGGTGAAAGACTGGCTTGTCTCTAAATACATTGAAAAGAAATGGAACGGTTACTATGTAGATGACCAAATAGGATGCATAGAAAATGGCACTCTTTTTGATCGCGGTCAACCGCGAAATATACACATGGATAATCGAAAAACTAATCATAATAATGGACCAGCCAAGAATAGCCGGCATCCATTGACCACTTGAATACAATCTTATGAGCAATGAAAAAATCCCAGTAATGAACCCTGCAATCGGTCCGAGATAGGCGAAAACCAGGATAACAGGAGCGTACCGTATATCGTACGAATAACCATCCTGGTGAATGGATAATAGGACAAGAATGATTGAAACAATTCCCCCGTATAATCCCACCCAAAGTTGAACTTTCTTAAAGGGTCTATGATTGATAAACGAGCGTATTACCAGTGGCAAACTAACCATGAGTGAAAATATTGAGAGATTCATAATATAGTCTAAAAGGATCACTGATTCCACCTATCCCTTGTTAAAATCTTACTATTTTCTATTATATTAAACTAGAATATCCACTATTGCTATAAGGAAAATATATATTTGGTTGGTATTTTTGTCCATTTAATATAAATGGTCAAAAAAAAGAAAAAGACCTTTCCGCCGCTGCGAAAAAGTCTATGAGATATTTATAAGTGAACCTATTTTGATAATAAAGCAAGCACGGTGTCTAAAATAACATTTACACCTTTTTCACAGTCTTCCCACGTCGTCAGTTCTACCTCGCAATGGCTCTTTCCATTGATACTTGGCACAAACAGCATGGCGGTCGGAACATAGCTGGCAATAAATTGAGCATCATGCCCTGCACCGCTAACCATTCGTTTATTGGAGTATCCAAGTGACTGGGCAGACTGCTCTAAAAGCTCGCAGATTTCCGGCTCAAACCAAACCGTATCCCGTTCCCATAGTTTAGTAGTCTTGATCTCACAGCCTTCATTTTCTGCGAACTGAGGAAGCCCATGAATGAAATCTTTGACGGTGTTGACGATTTCCATATCTTTATGTCTTGCCTCAAGAGTAAAAATTACTTTATTTGGGATAACGGTATGAATGCTTGGATATACGTTCATTCGACCGATTGTAAATACTAACTCTTCATCCAGGCTGCCTAAACGTTGACGGATTTCATTAATAAGGTTGTTCGTTGCAAAAAGAGCATCTTTTCGCATATCCATTGGTGTAGTACCTGCATGGTCGGATTCTCCTGTTACTTCTATTTCATAACAGCACATCCCTACCACACACTCGACAACACCAATGGTGAGTGCCTCTTTTTCTAAAATAGGCCCTTGTTCAATATGCAGCTCTAAAAGGGCAGTCGCTTCTTTGAGTCGATTGTCTACCTCACCCTCATAACCAATAGCCTTTAAGGCCTCTCCAAATGTGGTACCCTCTGCATCTTTCTTTTTCAGCATAACTGATTTATCAAATTTCCCAGATAGGACACCGGAAGCCATCATAGAAGGCTCGAATCTTGCCCCTTCTTCATTTGTAAAATTAACAATGGTAATTGGAATTTTGGGTTTGATGTTATTTTCTACAAGTGTTCTAACTACTTCTAAGCCGGTAACTACTCCTAGTACACCGTCGAAGCGCCCGCCTTTTTTCACGGTATCCAAATGGGACCCTATTAAAATAGGCGGTTTATTTTCGGTCCCTTCAAGTGTGGCGTACATACATCCCATATCATCGATCTTGACCGACATGCCTAACTCTTCGCAGCAGGAACGAAAGTAATCTCTAACGCGACGGTCTTCCTCTGATAATGACAATCTTGTAACCCCATTGTTTTCTGTCCGACCAAAATCTGCAAATCGTTCCAGTTCCTTCATCAGTCTTTCCCCATTAATCAATAGCTTTTGTTTTTGCATACTGAACACTCCCCTTTTTAAATAATGAGATTACGTCTGTTTCCATTACTGTATTATTGAATCTCATGGAGATGAAAAGCTTAGGATGGTTTAGTTGAAGCCGATGGAAAAGGATTGAGTTATCTGTTTAATTATGTAAAAATTCAGTCAATAAGTTTATTATACAATACTACCAGCCACAGTCATTAGACAAAACATCAAATCTTTCCAAGCAATTGTTTTATAGTTTGTATGATTTCATATTTTTCTTTTACTAAATTAGAAATTATTGTATCTTTGAAGGAAATATATAGATCAGAAACGTGAGGCACATCTTATGTGGAGAAACAGGAATGTTTGGATTTTACTGTCTGGGGAGTTTATTGCGGGCCTGGGGTTGTGGCTGGGCATTATTGGGAACTTAGAGTTTATGCAGGCGAAACTGCCTTCGGATTTCTTAAAGTCATTACTTTTAGCAGGAGGGTTACTTGCCGGGATTGCTGTCGGACCATATGCTGGCCGGCTAACCGATCAAGCCAGTAAGAAAAGAGTAATGTTGATAGCTGGTTTCGTACGTGCTATTAGCGTGATTTTTATGCTGATTGCAATCCATACCGGCTCCATTTGGTGGATGGCCTTGTTTTTGGTTCTACTGCAAATATCAGCTGCTTTTTATTTTCCAGCACTTCAGGCAGCACTTCCACTTATTGTGACTGATAAAGATTTGCTTCAGTTAAACGGGGTTCATATGAACGTCTCTACCCTGTCACGGATTATTGGAACCGCACTGGCTGGAGTCTTGCTGGTGGTTCTGCCCTTATCCATGCTCTATGTAGGTTCGCTTGTAGGATATGTGGGGCTCTTTATCCTTACCTGGTTCTTGAATTTTGATGAAAGACAACTAGATAAACCAGAAAAGATGAAGAACAAGTCTTCAGAGAAGAATAGTTTTAAAGATGTTTTTCCCATCATTAAAAATCTACCGATTGTCTATATGACACTTATTATGACACTTGTACCGGTACTTTTTCTCGGCGGGTTTAACCTGTTAGTCATTAATATCAGTGAACTCCAGCATAGTTCAGCGATAAAAGGTTGGATCTACACTGCTGAAGGGATTTCCTTCATGCTTGGTGCCTTTATTATTAAGCTGATCACTGACAGGGTATCACCTTATATCATTTTGTTTTTTTGTTCATTTTTAATCGGCGGCTCAGAGTTGTTCCTTTATTTAGCGAATGTTCCTGTGTTAAGTGTATTGGCCTTTTCCTTATTTGGCTTTTCCGTAGGCTGTTTTTTTCCAACAGCCGCTACCATTTTCCAAACAAAAGTGCCAAAGGAGTATCACGGACGGTTCTTTTCCTTCCGTAATATGCTGGACCGAATTTCCTTTCAGATTGTCCTACTAATCAGCGGTTTTCTTCTAGACCTGATTGGGTTACAGCTCATGTGCGTCCTATTCGGAGTATTATCCATTATCACAACCACACTCTTCTACGCTAGACACAAGCGGTCTCGTATGGTCGAACAAGAGAATTGACAGCAAAAAGGCATCATCAATTGGATGATGCCTTTTACACTGTCCAAATTCAAGGAATGTTTACAATGTATGGGATTTCCCGTTTACTAGACATTTGTAGAAATCCTTCTCTTTTCTAGCAACTTTTCTAAAAGTTTAGGATAATCGTAATATTGTAAAAAAATAGGTCGTTATATCTAATGAAATTATGTAAAATAGAAGTAGGGCTAAAATGGTCCTACCAATTTTAAAAAGAAAAACTAATTTAAGGGTGAACGTAATTGCGATTTTTCAGGAAGGAACCGAAACGATTATGCTAAAAGCTAGGCTGTATGACATATCTATCTTTCTTATTGCCCTTGCCATAGCAATTAGCTCCAAACATGTATTAATACCTACATCAGAGTTTTTTAAGGCATTAATTATGTTTTGGGTATTCTCCAGTCTGTATTATCACCTTAGAGTTTTTTCAAAAAACGGCAACACTAATTTTGAATATGGTATTAGCTACTGCTTGTCATTTGTTTTGTTTACTGGTCCTCTTGGCTTATTCATATTTGAAACGATCTACCGCTTTACCGTGTATGCTTATAGAAAGTGGACAAAGACCGCTGACCCCAGTGAGTTTACAGACACTTTATATAATATTGGTGCCTTTGTTATTACCAACTCAATAGCCTACTTCTTGTATCTACAACTAGAATCGTTCATTGATTTTAAGCACAATCCCTATGGTTTTTGGATTTCGTTGTTTTTACTAACATGTATCGCCTCCCTTCTTTCCGCTACCTTCTTAGTTACTGCTTTTTACATAATGGGTGATCTTAAAACCCTTAAAGAAGGTGTAGACTTTGTTTTTAAAAGTAGAAGTTTGCTTGATTATGGGAAAGTAGCCATCACCAACGGATTGCTTTTCTTGTTTTTAAAAGATGGGAAATGGGATATGTTAATTAGTTTATTTATTTTAAACTACGTGGTAAGCCGTTCCTTTTTCTCGAAGGCTCAAAGCGCTCAACATAAGCTGGAGAGGGACAAGTTCGAGCAAATGGCCTATACAGACTTCCTGACTGGCGTGCATAACCGTACATTTATGGATAAAAAAATGGCTGAGCTTAATCAAACGGAAGAACATATCGGTATTGTCGTATGCGACATCGATAAGTTTAAACGAATCAATGACAATTACAATCACGCAGTAGGCGATAAAGTTATTCAGCACTTTGCTTCTACGCTAAAAAGCTATCTTGATGAAGATGATTATTTGTTCCGTAGTGGTGGAGAGGAATTTACTCTTTGTCTCAGAAAAAGAGATTATGATCAAACACGGAATCTGGTGAATGAGATTCTGAGGGGCGTTGAAAACAACGCAGTAAATGTTGAGTATCAGGGTGAACACGTCTCCATATCCTATACTGCTTCGTTTGGCCTTTATTACTACAAGGTAAACGACCAAATTTCTATTGAAAAAGCCTATATTATGGCTGACCAGCTGTTGTTCCGTTCCAAGGATCTAGGAAAGAACAGAGCTTCCATGGTTAACGGTCTAGCAAAAGCAGTAGTCGTATAACTAATTGCAAACCAGTAAAAAGAAGCGGTTTTGGCCGCTTCTTTTTTATTTGGTGTTAAATTTCCCATCCAACCCTTTTTGTTGACCGAAGTTGCTCCGACTTCTGACTATCTTTCTCCCTTTTCTGTCAACTCTGTCAGAAGTTGACCTGACTTCTGACTATCTCTCTTCTTTTTATACCAACTCTGTCAGAAGTTCCTCCGACTTCTGACTATCTTTCTTCTTTTTCTACCAACTCTGTCAGAAGTTGCTCTAACTTCTGACTATCTTTCTCCCTTTTCTACCAACTATGTCAGAAGTTGACCTGACTTCTGACTATCTCTCTTCTTTTTATACCAACTCTGTCAGAAGTTGCTCTAACTTCTGACTATCTTTCTTCTTTTTCTACCAACTCTGTCAGAAGTTGCTCCGACTTCTGACTATCTTTCTCCCTTTTCTGTCAACTCTGTCAGAAGTTGGCCTGACTTCTGCTATCTTTCTTTTTTTTCTACCAACTCTGTCAGAAGTTCCTCCGACTTCTGACTATCTTTCTCCCTTTTCTGTCAACTCTGTCAGAAGTTGACCTGACTTCTGACTATCTCTCTTCTTTTTATGGCAACTCTGTCAGAAGTTCCTCCGACTTCTGACTATCTTTCTTCTTTTTCTACCAACTCTGTCAGAAGTTGCTCTAACTTCTGACTATCTTTCTCCCTTTTCTACCAACTATGTCAGAAGTTGACCTACCTTGCAAAACAGAAACAAAAATGTTAGATAACTACAAAGTTTACACAAAGAGCATTTTTTATTATTTCCAATTCCATCAAAAAAGGTGTCAGGCACCTCGCATGGAAAACTGTCCACGAGTAGTGCCTGACACCCAAATTCGATTTATGATACACGCTTTAGATGTTTGAATTGTCCTTTTGATAGAACGGTTGTTTCAAGGCGGTGTGCCATGATGGCTGCTAGAACAGATAGAACAATGTCCTTTGGCAGTGGAGCAAGCATCCAGAACCAAGCCATTTTATAGGTGAAGCCCTCAGGAGCAGCTGCCCAAAGTTTATAAGCAAAGTACATCCAGTTGGTTCCGAAGACATAGTTTACAGCCATTCCGATTAAAGCAGCAATAATAAAAGTTGCCACCCCTTTTTTCTTCTCTACTATTTTTCCAATAATAAAGGCTGTGAAGATATAAGAAAGAATAAAGCCAAAGGTAGGTTTAATAATGATTGATAATCCTGCAGAAAAGTCAGCAAAAACAGGAACACCTACCAATCCTACTAACATATAAACGGTCATTGCGATAGATCCTAATCTGCTTCCCAAAATGGCTCCTGCTAGAATAGCAAAAAAGGTTTGAAGTGTAATCGGTACCCCACCAACATGTAAAAATGGAGCAATGGTACTGATATTTGCACCAATGGCCATCAATGCCACAAACATAGCTGATAGTGTTAAATCAAGTGCTCTTAAATTTTTCATTTACGTTCTCTCCCACCCTACAATATAAATGTCTTAAATTTAAAATAAATGGTAAGACAACCTTTTGTCAACCAAATATTAAAATTGGTTTACAATAAATTTATCGCTTCTATATTAATAAAGGAAAACTCTTATTTAACTATTACATTTTATGGCTTCTTCCAAAACGCTATTAGGTAGCTTTTATTTTTTAATTAAATAAAATTTTCAAAAAATATTTTGACAAACTACCTTTTTAAAGGTATATTAAGATAACGAAATTATTATCTGAATTTTATAAAAGTATATTCACATAGGGGGAAACATAGTATGGAAAAACGTCAGCAGTGGGGGTCAAGATACGGATTTATCATGGCGGCAGTTGGTTCGGCAGTAGGTTTAGGGAATATTTGGAGATTCCCAGCCGTTGCCTATGAAAATGGAGGAGGAGCCTTCTTCCTACCTTATCTATTCGCCATTTTAACAGCAGGAATTCCCATCTTAATTTTAGAATTCACAATTGGTCAAAAATACAGAGGTTCCTCACCACTATCATTGTTCCGGTTGAACAAAAAAGCAGAATGGCTTGGTTGGTGGCAGGTATTAATCGCCTTTGTTATTTGTACTTACTACTCTGTTATCATCGCATGGGCTATCAAATATACGATTTATTCATTTGGTACTCAGTGGGGATCAGATCCTAGCAAGTTCTTATTTGGAAAAGTTCTACAGTTATCTGATAAACCAGGTGAAATTGGAGGACTTGTTTCCGGAATTGTCACTCCATTACTTTTTGTATGGGCAGTTACTCTTTTTGTCTTATTTCGTGGAGTTTCAAAAGGAATTGAAAGGCTTAATAAGATTTTCCTTCCAACTCTTGTAGTAATGTTTTTAGTAATCGTCGTTCGTGCTTTAACTCTTGATGGTGCAGCTAGTGGATTAAATGCCTTTTTCAAACCGAATTGGGATATGATTTTAAACGGAAAAGTTTGGATTGCCGCTTATGGACAAATCTTCTTCTCCTTATCTATTGGATTTGCCATCATGATTACTTACTCTAGTTATCTACCAAAAAAATCAGACATTAATAACAATGCATTCATCACAGCTTTTGCCAACTCTGGATTTGAATTACTTGCTGGCATTGGAGTGTTTGCAGCACTTGGATTTATGGCAAAGCAACAGGGAGTACCAATTGATGAAGTGGTTAGCAGTGGAATTGGACTAGCCTTCGTTGTATTCCCAAGCATCATCAACGAGTTCCCTGGCTTAAATGGATTATTCGGTGTATTGTTCTTCCTATCTTTAGTTTTTGCTGGAATGACGTCACTTATTTCCATCGTAGAAACATTTGTAGCTGCTGTTCAGGATAAATTCAATGTATCACGTACAAAAGCAGTCTTAACTGGCGGACTAACAGCAACGGTTATTTCTCTTCTTTTCGCAACACACGGCGGATTGTATTTACTAGATGTGGTTGATTATTTCATTAACAACTTTGGAATTGTATTTGCTGGACTTATTGAAGTAATCTTGGTTGCTTGGTTCTTCAAAGGGTTAACCGGTTTACAAAAACATACAAATGAAATTTCTGACCTACGTGTAGGTACTTGGTGGAAAGTATGCCTTGGTGTCGTTACACCACTTGTTTTGGGTTATATGATGTTTGATAACATTCGTCAAAACTTAAAGCAAAATTACGAAAATTATCCTACAGAGCTTATTATGTATGCAGGTCTGTTGGTAGTGGCAGTGACAATTCTTATTGGTATCCTACTATCTCTTAAAGGTTGGAAAGCATCTGCCAATACAGAAGAAAAAAGGGGGGTTGCTTAATATGTCAGGAAGTGCACTTACTATGATGATTGTTGGGATGGTCATTTTATGGGGCGGTCTAGCAGCTAGCATCCTCAATGTAGTCAGAGTATCAAAAAAGGCAAAGGCCTAATACACACAAAAAGGATTGAGCAGTTCTGCTGCTCAATCCTTTTTTCATGCCGTTCGCTCAATATTTTTTTGGACGGCAAAACTTACAGACTTTGATGGTTTGGTTTGTTTCTGTCTTCTGTGTGTAAAGAAGCTTTACTCCCGTCCTACTGCACAATGGGCATGTCCCACGACCATTTGAAGGCAGATAACTAATCGTTTTTCCCCTATTTCTTTTTGCCATTTTCCATCATCCTTATCTAGAAATCTCTTGTTTCTTTATCTAATGTTGGACTGGCACAAAGATTGATAGGCATATAATTGTTTTTAAGAAGAACTTTCGGACGAACTGGGAAAAGCGCTATCCCTTCTCATTCTTCCCAGCAGTATATTCCTCTGTCAAATTAGAATCGCTATTTAACAGATTACGAATCTCATCAGGTACTGGCACCTTCTGCCTTGTTTGACGATTAATCGTTGTAAGAACTACTTCCGCAGCTACCATTCCCTCTTGCTGCTCATTCGTCATCGTTTGCTTCAGTGTAAAACTTGTATTTCCTATCCGCTCCAGAGACGTTTGAACCCATAATCGATCATGATTGAATACTTCTTTTTTATAATCGACCCCAATATGTACAACCACCGCTTCAACCCCGAGAGAGACACAATATCGGTACCACCACTTGCGCCCCTCATCTAAATACTCAAATAGCTTTACATTACTTACGTGACCCCGGTTGGCTTCCGCTACGATGAATAGCTCTGAATAGGCCAAACTTTCATCCCTCCCCCTCCTCAATTGATAAGAAACCACCTATCAATAATTCGCTGCAGAATAGATGGATACCTGCCCGCCCTTTCCACACTACCTCACTAAAGATGGCACGACAACACACCGCTTCCCATAAGATAGCAATAAGAGTTGAGTCTAAACTTTTCAAACGGAAAGGAAAGATGTGGTGCTTTTTTATGAAAAACTATTCAGTTCATTCCCCTTCATTTCAGAACCTTCAAGAGACTGGAATGACATTTGAACAGGTATTTCTACGGATTATTACATTTATGCAGTTCGATCCAAACGGAAACTACCGCCTGATGGTAGGGACAGACTCACAGGTCCACAAATCGAATACGGTCTTTATTACCGGAATTGTGATTCAGAATGAGGGTAAAGGTGTATGGGCTTGTATTAGAAAAGTGGTTGTTCCCCGAAAAATGACACATCTCCATGAACGTATATCACTGGAGTTGTCTTTAACAGAAGAGATCGTCTCTCTGTTCACGGAAGAAAGAAAAAATGAATTAATCTCTATTGTCCTTCCTCATTTATACCATGGAGCTACTTTTACTATGGAAGGCCATATTGATATCGGGGCCGGAAAACGGAATAAAACGAGTGAATTTGTCAGAGAAATGGTCACTAGAATAGAATCCATGGGAGTAGAGCCTAAAATCAAGCCGGACGCCTTCGTCGCCTCAAGCTATGCGAACCGATACACAAAATAAGGGTGCCTGGCACTACACAAGGACCTTTGTCCATGAGCGGTGCCTGACACCCTTTTTCTGTCCGAAGTTGCTTTGTCTTCTGACTGTGTTTCTGCTTTTTCCGCCTACTCTGTCCGAAGTTGACCTGCCTTCTGACTGTGTTTCTGCTTTTTCAGCTTACTCTGTCCGAAGTTGCTTTGCCTTCTGACTGTGTTTCTGGTTTTTCCGCTTACTCTGTCCGAAGTTGACCTGTCTTCTGACAATGTTTCTGATTTCTCAGCCTACTCTGTCCGAAGTTGACCTGCCTTCTGACTGTGTTTCTGCTTTTTCAGCTTACTCTGTCCGAAGTTGACCTGTCTTCTGACTGTGTTTCTGATTTTTCAGCTTACTCTGTCCGAAGTTGACCTGTCTTCTGACAATGTTTCTGCTTTCTCAGCCTACTCTGTCCGAAGTTGGTTTTGAATCAGGAACAAAAATGATAGATGGCTCAAAAGTTTACGAAAAGAGCCTAATTAAATATAGGTGAGTTGAACTTTTACTGTCGTTCCTTTGCCTGGTTCACTTTCAATTTTCATGGTTCCGTTGTGTTCTTGGATGATTTTGTTGCTAACGGTTAGACCAAGCCCAATTCCCTTGTCCTTGGTTGTATAGAATGGCGTTCCTAAATATCCCATTACGTGCGAGTCAATCCCAATGCCTTCATCAGCAAAACTAATCTGAACTCTTTTCCCCGTTAATTTTTCTACATAAACATGGACATTCCCTCCACTCGGCATGGATTCGATGGCGTTCTTAAGAAAATTAACAAAGACTTGTTTCAGTTGATTAGGGCTGCATAATAGTTCAATATCATCTGCCTGATTAATATCATGGTTGATGATTTGAACATTATGCAATAATGCTTGCGGGTGCAAAATATTTATCGTACTATCTAAAATGGAATGTAGGCCTTTCCTTTCAAATTGAATGGCCTGTGGTTTTGCTAGTGACATAAACTCATTGACGATCATATCAATCCGGTCAAGCTCATTCATTATAATGGACAAATAATTATCCTGCTTCTCTTTATTAGGTGTACTTTTTAATAGCTTGGAAAATCCTTTTAATGATGTCAAAGGATTACGTATCTCGTGCGCGACCCCGGCTGCTAATTGACCAATAATTGAAAGTCGGTCTAAATTCCGTAAAGCATCATCATTTTTTACCCTGTCCGTCACATCTCGTCCAACTGTAACATAGCATTCTACCTCATTATGCTCATTAAAGATAGGCGTAATTGTAGTCTCGGAATCTATTACTTTATTATCGCCCGTCTTTAGTTTCACTTGAAGTAGTTGAGGTTCACCTGTTTCCATTAACCTTTGGTATACTTGTTCAAAGTTTTCTTTTTCCTCCGGAAGGATGAGATCATACACATCTTGACCAATTAGTTGTTCTGGTTTAATACCAACCCCTTTTTCATGAGAAGGGCTTGCATAGAGGATCTCTTTATCTTTGGAATAAAGCTTAATCATATCTGTAGTGTTCTCGGTAATTAATCGATACAGTTCACGTGTTCTCTTTAATTCTCTTTCTGTATTTATATGCTCCGTGATATCACGGTAAATGGCTATTACGGCAATAATATCCCCCGCTACGTTTCGAAAAGGAGAATAGGACACAGCTATATCAAGCACTCGACCATCTTTATGATAACGTTGAGTCACAATGTCATGGAAAAACTCCCCTTGTTTTACCGCGCTTATTATTCCACTCACAACGTCAGGGTTGGGGAATTCCTCAAATCTCCGCCCAAGGATCTCTTCCTCTGTATAGCCGAAAATTTTCGTATACATGCCATTCACTCGAATAAACCGATTCTCCATATCAACAATACAGATTCCATCAGCCGTACAATTAAGAAAAAGATCGATTAATTCATCAGGATTATAGACAACAGACTCATTCTCTTTTCCAAAAATAGGGAAACTCTTAGCCACAAATATCTCTCCAAACACATTAATCTCTACCTTCCATTTTACAGAACTTTGCGACAAAGAAAAGAAGTATTTTTTGGTGGGTGTCAGGCACCAAAGAAAGATACTTTTTGCGATTTATCCATTCCACACGGACATTTTCTTCAAAACTACAATATTTAATTTGTTCTCCCTATCATATTGGACTTCCTTACCCTCATAAATTTTGAATTAAGGGGGTGGCTAATTGAAAAAAGGTCTATTGGCATTGATTTTATTACCATTTATTTTTTTATTATCAGGATGCGGCGGGGATCCTATACATGATGATTTGCTTAATTATGTGAATAAAGAAATGAAAGAAGCAGGCAAATTGGAAAGTGCGGCCGTTTCTGCTTATGAGGGCGTTTCTGGGGCAAATTATACCGATGATCAAACGATGTATGATGCATTAACCAAGGACGTTATCCCTAATTACAACGAGTTTATTAAAGAGCTAGATTCTGTTAACATCGAAACGGAGGAATTACAGGATATTCACGAGATTTATATCGAAGGCGCGGACATCCAATTTAAAGCCTTTACTACTATTAAACAGGCTTTAGAAGAACAGGACCCAGCCCTCATTCAACAAGCGAACGACATGCTGGCAGATGCAAGAAAACATATTCGCGATTATCAGAATAAGCTTGATAAACTAGCAAAAGAACATGATGTAGAAATTAAGAAATAACAGCAGATGATTTCATGAAACAAGGAAGGCCGGTTCCCCCTCCGATTTTACAAAGAGGAGTACCGGCCTTATTCTTTAACTGATTGGTCTCCATCAGTTTCGCCTAGACTGAATCACGTTTCCGAATCGGCAGTCGCTCGAAATACGTCGCCATTCTCCACAGCCATTCGAGCGGTCCAAACCGAAAAAAGCAGAGCCAAATGCTACTGAAGGTCAACTGAATGACTACAATAATTAAACAAAGGTAAAATGATTGAGTATATGACAGCTGCCCGTATAGGTTTAGTACCTTTCCAGCCAATAACATGAAAACCGTTTGTAAAATATAATTTGTCAGGGCCATCCTACCATAGCTTTTTAGTGGCGTTAGCACTTTCTGAACGGGTGGAATTTGTAGCAACAACACCAGCAGTCCCACATAGAATGCAGACACAATTGGTCCGATGGTAATACCGAAATTAATAAACTGCCTCATTTTGTAGGAATGACTGTAACCTAGTTGTTCAAACACCGTCGGGCTAAGTTGATATTGATATAAGAGGCCAACCATACTTAATACAAACATAATCCCTGTGAAAATAGCTACCTTCTTCCACTGTTGCGAGATCCCCTCAAACACTTGATACTGTCCAGCTGCAATCCCTAAGAGCATTAGTGGAACTACCATAAAAACTTTAGCCGAAAAAAGACTTAAAGCGAGCAGCATTGCTAGGCCAAATAAAAAATTGACCAACTTAGGTGCCCGATAAAAAGGTAATATAATGAAGCCGCTAACGGCATAAATGGTCAACGCTTCTCCAGGATGAAACTTTACATGAATCAACCCAAAAAGAAAAAGTACAAACATGCGTCGTAAAAACAGCATGGTTCCCTTTTTCCCTTTCGCCTCGGCACGTGAAATAAATATATAAAACCCAACACCGAATAGAAAAGTAAATATGGTATAAAAGCGACCTTCAACAAATAAATAAAGAAATCGCCAGTAAGAAGCATCCATGGTGCCAGGTTCAGGGAGCTTAACAGACAACAACGGAATAATATTCACTAAAATAATCCCTAATAAAGCAAACCCCCGCAAATAATCGAGCACATCCAACCGTTTATTTAACTCTATTGAATTCATCTTTTACTCCTATGGTGCCTGACACCGTTCATACTTTTAACTCTATTAATACCTTTGTAAGGGTAAACCTTCTTTTGGTTTAGGAAACAGCCATTCTATTTGTTCTACATCTTCAGCAGATAATTCCCATCCCAATGCTTCTAAATTACTTTTTATGTGAGTTATATCTTTTGCCTTCGGGATTGCCACAAGCCCATCTTTTCTGAGAATCCAGTTTAAAGCTAATTGGTAGGCGGTTTTCTCGTATTTGGCAGCCATTTCATCTAGTGCTATCCGCTCTTTTGATCCTGGTTGCGGGAATCCCTGATTACCAAAAAACATTGGTGCATAACCAAAAGGAGAATAGGCCATAACAGTAATCCCTTTCGCCTGGCAGTAAGGAAGGACATTGTTTTCAATCCGCCGGTCATTTAAATGATAGCCCACTTGGTTGCATGCGAGCAAACGGTTACCCAACTCCGCCTGGGCTTCATCAATTAACTCCGGAGTAAAATTGCTCACTCCGATATATTTTACTAGTCCTTTATCTACTAGGTAAGCCATCGCTCGCATTACTTCCTCTACCTCATGTTGCGCACTCGGCCAATGCTGCAGGTATAAGTCAATATAAGTGGTCTTTAGCCTTTCTAAGCTTGCCTCAGCGGCTTCAATCACACCTTGATAGGAGCAATTTTTCGCAGACACCTTTGTCGTTAGAAAAATATCCTTCCTGCAGTCTTGAATGGCCTCACCGACAATCCGTTCCGCACCACCCTTGGCATACTCCTCAGCCGTATCAATCAAAGTCATTCCATTTTCTATTCCGAATCTTAATGCTTTGATTTCTTCCTTTGCTTCATGCTTATTTTCTCCATATTTCCAAGTGCCCTGACCTAGAACTGGAATGTTAACCTCAGTTTTTCCTAGTTTTTGATAAATCATGAGAAGCCACGATCACCTCTTTCTCCTGCCATAATCGCTTCAGCAAAACTTCATTTTCATCAAACTCCAAAAGAAAGACATCCGGATTACTAAGCTTTTGCCATTGTACAAAACCAAAATCAGACTGATAGTTTTTCAGTAGTAAAGACATCAAATTCCCATGTGTGACGATGAGGGTATTTTCAACTTCACCATTTAATACCTCTTCAACCACACTTACAACCCTCGCCATTGCTTCACGGGTCGACTCGCCTCCATCAAATGTTAACTCCAAATCATTGTAGGTGGCTTGTAGTTTTTCCAGCCAATCCTCCAATACCTTTGTACTCAAGATTCGCTCAGTTAACCGTTCATCCGTTTCCACTTCGATTTGTTTCAATTCAGCCAGCGGATTCACGGAATAAATCGCTCGTATAAATGGACTGGAAACAATTCGGTTGATTTCAATTTCCGAAAAAAATTCCACTAACTCAGATGCCTGCTGGACGCCTTTATCCGTTAAGCGAGCCTCCCTTGGCTGCCCTTCCGCCTCACAATGCCTGACCACATAAATCCTTCGAGCCATCCATTCCTCCCCCCAAACTCTACTTTCTAATTGCTCTTATTTTTTCATCAAGAACTTCAAAGGTCTTTCTGAGTCTCTCTTTGGGAACAGCCGCAAATCGATCGCCTATATTCACCTCGAAGTAGCATTCCTCCGCGTGGGTTTCTCGTAAATAGCTGGTCAATCCTAGCCCTGTTTCCTCATATACAGCTAAAAGAATCGGCTCCAGTTCTTGTTTGGAAACATGTACATGCACATGGAACATATTAGAAACCGGTATTGCCGGCTTGGTTTCGACTGCCTGGCATTGATTATAAAGTGCTGCCAGCTCCTTCGCTTCCTCAAAATACTGGGCCATTTTAGGAATCCTTTGATCAAAATAATAATCGGCACTGATTAAGTAAGGGTAAAGACTTATTAAATCCCCTCCATGGCGTCTTTTCCACACTTTTGATTCCTCTGTAAAGGCATTTTCACCTGCAAGAATGGCTCCAGCAATGCCTCCAATCCCCTTATAAAAAGAGACATACACACTATCAAAAAGAGAACATATTTCCTCAGCCGACTTTTGATAGTAAGGAATAATTTCGAAGAGTCTTGCCCCATCTAGATGCAATTTGATGCCTTTTTCACGACAGTAAGCTGATATCTCCTCAAGTGTTCGATAATCCGGCAATTGACCGCCAATCTCACGCTGTGGTAATTCTAGCAATAAACAAGCAATATCCTCATCCATACCAACGACATCATCCAAACTAATAACTCTACTTTTATCTGCCAGCAATACAGGCTCGATATGATGCAATTCCTTTAAACCATCTTCTTCATGGATTTCTAAATGACTCAATGGATGATAAGCAACCTTTTTGACACCCTTTTGATCACACCAAATCCGTAAGGCAATTTGCTGCGCCATCGTTCCACTTGGGAAAAACACAGCCGCTTCTTTCCCTAAATATTCTGCTATTTTCGCTTGGAAATCCTCGATGATCTTGCCTTTCCCATACATATCACTTTCCAAATCCCCATCCACATTCGCAAAAGCCTCTTTTAGGACCTGAATGTCTCGATTTCCGTGACCAGGTAATTGATATTCCGTCTCTTTAAATGCATCTAATAATGTCTTATTTTCATTCATAGTCAACGTCCTTCCCTACTTTTTCCCCATGTATAAAATACACTCACTTAAACTAATACAAACATATGAAGCACAAAGGCTGCAAGGAAAATCATCGCCGATATAAGGTGGAATTTCCTCCTGAACCCTGAAGCCTTTTTATGACGCAAATACCCGGCAGCGAGAGTAATACCCAGGAATACCAACGCCAGGTATCCACTTAACAATTTCACATGATTGAACCCCAGTATTCGACTAAACTCATATAGGTTGATCCATACGTGTCCCAAGATGATCGTTGTTGCTAACAAAGCAATTTTAATATGCCATTTCATTAAGTATCGGGAAAACTTTGCAAGGCGTATTTTCACCTTACGGATGGATGTATTTCTGATAACTAGAAATATGAAATACATGTTGATATTAATCAAAAACAAAATGACACCCAACTGTGCTAATGTTTGACCTGTTACAACTAATGTACTATCATGCGGGCGGAATAACCATATATACACAACCGATAGAACAATTAATAAAATGTTGGCTACCGTCCAGATACGGTGATACATGAAAGTGCCTCACTCCTTTCGCTTACTATCCTAATCGATAAATTAAAAATCGTTCATTCGGATTCTTTTCATAAACATACGGCAGAACCACTTCCTCGATCCATTCAAAAGCTGTTTCCTTTTCTAAAAAGTAAATATAATCTTCCGCTGGATAATATAAAACCAGCTCGATTTCCCGTGGTGATTGTTCATAGGAACGCAAAATATTATTAATAATCTTTCTAAATACTTGAACAGAAAAAGGGTTAAAGAAGTAAAATCGATTGTCTTCTTGCTGCACTTCGTACTCTTCTGCTAAACAGCAAAGAAAGTGAACCTTTTCCCTACTAGTCTTTTTCGAATATGTTTTTTGATTTTGAACTGCAGCCTGATAGAGCTCATTATCCATTTCCACCCCTACCACCGAAGCACCGAAGAAATAGTGGATATAAAAATTAAGACGTCCTTTTCCACAGCCAAAGTCCACAATATGATCTTGGTTATTTAACTTATATTTTTCAAATAACACCTCAAGTGCACTATAAGGTGTCGGTTCATACCGATGATAGTGCAAAGATTTATGAAATCCCTGCTGTACCTCTTTTGTTTTTATGTTTAGTAATTTATCATAATAATGTTCCTTCATGGCTGTCTCCTACCTATTAAAAAACTCAATAAAATCAAACCTCTTTTCATATTATCCCATATCAAAGAAGGAAAAAGGAGAACCATGTAGAAATGTAGAATAAATCGGATTACTATGGAGCTGACGCCCTTTTGAAAATAAAAAAAATCTTAAATAATAATGCTGTTGTGGTTTCTGATAACAATGAAGAGAAAATTGCTATCGGGGCAGGCATCGCTTTTCAAAAGAAAAGAAATGACATTATTAATCCAAATAAAATTGAAAAGCTATTCATCATGAAAGAAAACGAGAAATTTCAGCAGCTACTGCTTAAAATTCCTGAGGAACATTTTGCCCTCGCTGAGGAAATCATCACATATGCAGAGGAAGCTCTTGGGTCCAAATTAAATGACCATGTCCACATTGCCCTTACCGATCACTTATCCTTTGCAATTGAAAGGGTGGTTCAAGGCATCCAGTTGAAAAACAAACTGTTCCATGAAATAAAGACGCTCTATAGAAAAGAGTTTGATATCGGAATGTGGGCCATCAAACATATTGAGAATAGGACCACTATCAAAATGCCTGTTGATGAGGCAGCCTATTTGGCACTTCACATTCATACAGCTAAACTGCATGGTGGAGATATGAAGCAAACACTGCGGCAAACGGCGATTATTGGCGAAATGATACATGCGATTAAAGCGTGTCTTCACGTATCCATTGAGGAGGAAGACCTATCGTATCAACGATTACTGACCCATCTCCGTTTTACACTTTCTAGAAGCAGCCATTCTGGGCAGCCCGTAATGGACGATGAAATGCTGACCATGATCAAAAAGAAGTTCGCAGTCTCCTATCAATGTGCAAAAAACGTCGCGAAGCTTCTCACAGAACAATACAGCATCCACCTTCCCGAACACGAACTGGGATACATCACTATTCATATCGAGAGATTACGAACTTTATAATGACAAAAAAACGCTTAGACCATTCGTACGTCTAAGCGTTTTCTCATACCATATGATTATTATTTCTTGCGAATCTTCATGATTTCATCCGCTACGAACTGGACATTTGTTCCTACGATGACTTGAATGCTTTGTTTTCCAACGATATTAATCCCTGGAACACCGGTTGCCTTAATTTTCTTTTGGTCCACAACATCCATGTCTTTTACTTCTAATCGTAAGCGTGTTACACAGTTATCGACAGAAACCACATTGGCGTCGCCGCCCAATCCTTCATAAATCTGTGCTGCCATTACTGCAAATTTACTTTCACCTGTAGCAACACTCACTTCGCCAGCTTCAGCCTCGTCATCATCTTCCTCACGACCAGGAGTCATTAAGTTGAACTTAACGATAATGAATCGGAATAAGAAGTAGTAGATTACCGCAAATACGAGACCTTGAACTAGTAACATATATGGCTGATTGGCAATTGGTATTCTTAAGCTTAGCACAAAGTCGACTAGACCCGCACTAAAGCCGAAACCAGCTGTCCAATGGAACGCTGCTGCAATGGCTAATGACAGACCTGTCAAAATCGCATGTACAAGGTAAAGCATTGGTGCAACAAACATAAAGGCAAATTCAATTGGTTCCGTTACACCTGTAAAGAAGGCTGCGAAGCCCGCAGCTAACATCAAGGAAGCTACTTGTTTTTTCTTCTTTGTTTTTGCTGTATGAACCATTGCTAACGCAGCAGCTGGAAGGCCAAACATCATAACAGGGAAGAATCCTGCTTGGTACATGCCTGTTACGCCTTTTTCCCCTTTACTTGCCCAGAAGTTCCCAATGTCATTGATACCAGCCACATCAAACCAGAACACCGAGTTTAATGCATGGTGTAAGCCTGTTGGGATTAATAGACGGTTGAAGAAACCGTATAGGCCGGCACCAAGCGCACCTAATTTTGAAATTCCTTCACCGAAAGAAACTAATCCAGTGAAAATGACTGGCCATACGAAAAATAATACAGCTGAAACCACTAACATCGAAACCGCCGTCATAATTGGCACTAATCGCTTGCCGCTAAAGAATGCCAATGCATCCGGTAATTTCACATGACTGAAACGATTGAACATCGTTGACGCGACAATACCTGAAAGAATCCCTACAAACGCATTTCCAATTTTTCCAAACGCAGGGTCTACCTTTGCTGGATCAATGCCTTGTAATAAAGCCACTGTATTGGTTGAAAGCAAGGTAGTAACAACTAGATAGGCGACCAAACCACTCAGCGCAGCCGACCCATCTTTTTCCTTTGCCATCCCAAGTGCTACCCCAACTGCAAATAGGATTGGGATATTATCAATAATCGACGCCCCTGCTTTAATTAAGAAAGCGGCGAGCGCACTGTCTGCTCCCCAGCCAGTAGGGTCAATCCAGTAACCGATACCCATTAAAATCGCAGCAGCTGGTAATACAGCTACCGGCAGCATCAAGGAACGACCAATTCTCTGTAAATATTTCTTCATTATCTAACCTCCTCTTAAAATGACGACCTACTAACAAAACAACAATCATACAAAATACGAACTAAAAATAAAATAATTTCCTAAAAAAATGCAAAATAGCCGCTGTTTTGTCAGTCTACTCTCCCCACCATCACCTCCTTTAAGTCTCATAAATAATAACGGTTTCCCCTTTAATGCCTTTTTTCTCTTGTGTAAAACGGTACTGTTTGCCATTTTCATTACTATTTGTAATAACAATAGGTGTTATGATACTTTTTGCCCGTTTTTTTATCGTATCCAAATCAAATTCCATCAACAGCTGACCGGTAGATACTTTATCCCCCACATTGACCGCAATCGTAAATCCTTCCCCGTTTAAAGATACCGTTTCGAGACCGACATGAATGAGAATTTCGGTTCCATCTACCGCACGAATACCAATCGCATGCTTAGTCTCTGCAATGAGAATGACGCTCCCCTTTACAGGCGAAAAAACTTTTCCCGCTTCAGGGATCATAGCGATGCCCTCACCCATCATCTTTTGACTAAAAACCGGATCTGGAACCTCGCTCAGCGGAAGGATTTCTCCATTTACAGGTGCATAAATAGAATCTTTCTCCTTTTTAAATATGTTGAATCTCATCTTCTTTACTCCTTTTTTTCTTGGTTAAATGTCCATCTAACCCTATTATTATCTTACGGTCTTGTATTAACTCCTAGTACTAAAAAAAGCGGAAGCGCCTTGGTCAGCCCCGACAGGCAAATGTTCTTCTGCAAGAAAAGTCGCTCTTTGACTTTTATTGCAGAAGGTTATTTGACCCGAGCTGTAACAATCATCGCTTTATCAAGCCATGATTGTTACAAGATACTCAAGGTAGATTATTCTGGGTGAAAACTGGCTAGGCGCTGGAACTGGACAATTCTCGAAGTCGAGTTTTATACTTTCTGAGTAAAATAAAAAAGGCATGGAGGCATAATAAAAGGACATGAAAATGCCTTTCATTTTACCACCATGCCTGATCGTATCAGTAACATGTGATCATTATTAATAATAACCCTATCATATCATTTTTCTGCAAGATTACAATATGTAAGCGCAAACATTTTCTTAACGCTATGATTTTTTCAATAACTCATGGATGATTTTTTCACAGATTTCATGTGTTTTAAGCGCATCTTGTGCAGAAATCCCTGGGGTCGCATTTGTTTGTACCGATTGGACAAAATCTGCTACCATCTGTTCAAACCCACGTCTTAATAAGGTTGGCTCCCAGTCGCTGCTCCGAACATCAACTGTTTCCATATTCTTTAAAATAGTCAATTTGGACACATTGTGGACTGTTCTTTTTTCAAGCGGCCCCATCACCTCGGCTATTTCCTCGTTCGTCCCATTATCCCGATTCATGATGCCAATGGCCGACCTGCCGTCACTAGCAATGAATTGAACCACTATATGATAAAGAGCGTCTTCAACCATTCTTCCGTTGACAATCAAATCTTTAATGGGGTACGGAAATAGATATCTCATTGTATCTACTACATGAATAAAATCATCATAAATAAACGTCCGCGGTTCTCCTGGTAAACTATTTCTGTTCTTCTGAACCACGACCATATTTGGCTCCTGCACTTCTTTTAATTTTGTATAAGAAGGTGCATATCTCCGGTTAAACCCCGTCATAAGAATGAGTCCCTTTTCCTCCGCCAGCTCGATAAGCCTTTTCGCTCCATCATAGTGATCGGAAATAGGCTTATCAACAAACACATGAATACCACGTGTTAAGAGTGCCTCCACAATTTCCTCATGGGAAGCGGTAGAGGAGTGAACAAATGCCCCGCTAATGCCACTCTTCATTAAGGACTCCATGTCAGAATGAAGATGTTCAAACCGATACTTGCTGCCAATGGACCTTAGCTTCTCTTGATTTCTTGTATAAAAGTGAAACTCAATCTCTTCCATGCCGCTATAGACCGGCAGATATGCTTTTTGCGCAATATCCCCTAGACCAATGACACCTAATTTAAGCATTTTGTTCCCCCTTCAAACTTAATCCCGGTATTGTATAGCTAGTCCTTTTAAGAAGTTTCTAGCGTATTTGTCACCGCACTCTTTATAATTTTTATGGCCTACTTTTCTTAATAAAGCACTTAATTCACCTTTTGTGATCGTAATCCCTGCACTATCAAATATATCAATCATATCTTCACTAGTTAAGGTTAGTGCTATTTTCAATTTCTTTAAAAGGATATTATTCACACTTTCCTTAGAGAATTGCGGTCTATCAGGTTGGCCGGGTTTTGGCTCTTGCTTGCCTCGCTTAAAGGTAATAAGGCCATTTAAAAATGACTCAAACATCTTATTATTGCACTTTATTACGTCTTCCTCATTGTCTTCCTCATTGTCTTCCTCATACTCTACATCATCATTTGATTTTGTAAGGATTTTAAGGACTTCCTCTTTTGTAACTTCAACGCCACCAAGCTTAAAAATCTCAACCATATCTGTATTCTTTATATCCAAAGCATATCTTAATCGTATTAATATATCATTATTTTCCATTTAGAATAGAACCCTCCATACTTCTTCTACTTTCTCACAAGCCATGCACAGCACTCGACGTGCGTCGTCATTGGGAACATATCAACCGGTTGGACTTCTACTGTCCTGTAGCCTCCGTCTTCTAAAATCCGCAGATCCCTTGCTAACGTTCCTGGGTTGCAAGATACGTAGACAACCTTCTTCGGCTTCATTTCAATAATCGTTTGCAGTAATGCTTCATCGCAGCCTTTGCGCGGTGGATCCACTACTAAAACATCGGCCGTATTTCCTTCCTTGTACCATTTTGGAATCACAACCTCTGCTTCTCCGGCAGCAAATTCTGCGTTCGTTATTTCATTCAATTCCGCATTTCGCTTCGCATCTTCAATCGCCTCAGGAACCACTTCTACACCAAATACTTTTTTGGCCTTTTGTGCTAAAAATAAAGAAATCGTTCCAATGCCACAATAGGCATCAATGACATTTTCTTCTCCACTTAGATTCGCATATTCCAATGCTTTGTCATACAAGACCTTTGTTTGTACAGGGTTTACCTGGTAAAACGATAGAGCTGATATCGCAAACTTTACATCACCAATATAATCATAGATGACCTCGTTCCCCCATAAAACACTGGTTTTTTCCCCCATGATCACATTGGTTCGTTTGGAATTTACATTGTGAACGATTGATTTTAACTTAGGCAATCGAGCGACCATTTCCTCAACCAGCCGATTTTTCTGTGGCAGGTCCGTGGTTCTTGTAATGATGACAACCATGAGTTCTTCCGTTTGTTTACCATAGCGAGCCATAATATGCCTAATTACACCTTTATGGCTTTCTTCCTGGTAGGCAGGAATACCAAGCTCGCTGCAAATTTCCTTTACAACCTGGACCGCTTCATTCACCTCAGGTAACTGAATCAAGCTTTCATTGGTATCAACAATTTCATGGCTTCTTGGCTTAAAAAATCCAGCAATCAGTTTACCATCTTTCTCTCCGACTGGTACCTGTGCTTTGTTGCGGTAGTGGAACGGTTCTTCCATCCCTAGAATCGGATGTACGACCACATCCTCTAATTTGCCGATCCGAGTGAGTACTTGCCGAACTTGATTTTCTTTATATTTCAGCTGCCCTTCATAGCTAATGTGCTCAAGCTGACAGCCGCCGTATTTATGTTTTTCATCACTGGAAATTTCGACACGGTACGGACTTTTTTCATATAGCTCGATTAACCGGCCTATTCCATATCCTTTACCGGTCTTAATTACCTTAATCTTCGCTTTTTCACCAGGTAGACCATTGGGGATGAATAACGGATAACCCTCAACCTTTGCAACTCCGGCTCCGTCATGGGTTATATCTTCAAAAATGACATCTATATAATCGTTCTTATTTACCGGTACTGTTCTGCTCATTTGCTTCGTCCTTTGCTCCGTTTTTGACTAGAAGAATTGTATCACATTCTGAGGAAGAATACGAAACAAGGCCCCATGCGAGATGAGTTTTATGCTAAAATTTTCCTATAGCGTTATTTGTTTTGAGAGGAGCCACTATGAAAAAAAGAAATTGGCTTTACCTTTGCTTGATTGTTCTATTATTTACAGCAGGCTGGTATGGATATCAAACTGCGACTGACGATACCTATGAAGGCATGTCTATCATTCCTGAAGAGCATAAGGATATCCCCTTATACCCCGGATTAGAACCAACAAGAAGTGAGTATGTGATGGAAGGCGATTCTTGGCGGGAGGTTTTTGCATTTTATGAAAAACAGCTGCCAAAGCATGGTTGGACGTTAACTTTAAAGGGCTCCGCACTTGATGATAAGGACCCAGATAACGATTGGTCGGGAGCGTATTCAGAGTGGACCAAAAAAGGGGTCAATTTATGGGTTTCTGCAAGCTACAATCAAGGGGACAAGCAAACAGAAGTCATGTTCGATCAAAGACCTATTCTACATTCTGCCACTTGGATTGAGCATGCACCTGAAAGCCTATGCATTCATGCTGAGGCGTTAAGGTCAGACTGTGAGAAGGTTACTGACCCTGATGAAATAAAGGCCATTATTCATTTTATTAACAATGCATATGATTCAAAAGAAAAAGCACCGGCTCAAAAAAATGAAGGTAGAATAGATATTGGAACCTTTGATGTGTACTTCAATTATAAAAAGAATGAGGAGATTATTCTTTGGTCAGAGAAGGGGACAAAAACAATAAAACCCGAGCCGGAGTTTTTGGCACTTTTGAAGATTTCATCCTAAGACTTTGATCTTTATCGACTTTATGAAAGACAGTTATTTTCTTATTCTCTTATATTTTGTCCTTCATCGGTCTTATGAAAGACAGTTTTTTTCATATTCTCTTATATTTTGTCCTTCATCGGCCATATGAAGGACATTTCTTCTCATATTCTCTTATGTTTTGTCCTTCATCGGCTTTATGAAGGACATTTCTTTCCGTATTCTCTTATTTTTGTCGTTCATCGGATTTTCTTTCTTAACAAATACCAAAAAGACGCCCTTCTCAGGACGCCCAACTATCTGTTATTCCTTCATCGCAGCTACTTTCTCTTTTACCTCTTCAATATTCTTCATTTTGTTATCCCAGCACTTTTGGCTTAAGTCGACTGGGTATTCTTCTGGGTTCATAATCCGTTTGTATTCTTCCCATAGTGAATCTAAATTCGACTTCAAGTAATCACGGGATTCTTCCAAACACGGAAGCTCATACACAAGCTCGCCATCAACGAAAATATCTTCATGAAGTGGTTTCGCCGTAAAGTTTGTAACCACCTTATTAATGAACGTATGAGTGGGGTGGAACATTCTTAGACGCTTTTCAGGAAGTTTCTCATCCTCCATCGCAATATAATCACCCTCTGCATGGTGATTCGTATTATTAATAATGCGATAGATTTTTTTCAGGCCTGGAGTAGTTACTTTCTCCGGATTAGAGGAAATTTTAATCGTATCCTCCAGCTCCCCCTTGTCATTTTCAATACAAACGATTTTATAAACAGCACCAAGTGCAGCTTGATCATAGGCAGTAATTAGCTTTGTACCAATTCCCCAGCTATCAATTTTTGCACCCTGCGCCTTCAAGTTAATAATCGTATACTCATCTAAATCGCTGGAGGCGTAAATTTTTGCATTCTTAAATCCAGCTTCATCCAATAACTTACGTGCTTCTTTAGAAAGATACGCAAGGTCTCCGCTATCTAAGCGAATCCCAATAAAGTTAATTTGATCTCCCATCTCTTTTGCCACTTTAATCGCATTCGGCACGCCGAGACGGAGTGTATCATACGTATCAGCTAAGAAAACACAATCTTTATGTGACTCCGCATACTTACGAAATGCTGTATATTCATCTTTATATGCTTGAACCATAGAATGAGCATGGGTACCAGCGACTGGAATCCCAAACAATTTCCCTGCTCTCACGTTACTTGTTGCTTCGAAACCTGCAAGGTAAGCCGCTCTCGTTCCCCAAATAGCTGCGTCCATCTCCTGGGCACGTCTTGTCCCAAATTCCATTGCAACCTCATTGCCCACAACTTGTTTGATTCTTGTAGCTTTCGTCGCAATTAATGTTTGGTAATTCACAATGTTGAGCAAAGCTGTTTCAATTAACTGTGCTTCAGCCAAAGGCGCTTCTACTCGTAAAATCGGCTCATTGCCAAAAACGAGTTCGCCCTCTTTCATGCCACGTATGGTTCCAGTGAACCTTATATTTTTTAGATATTCAAGAAAATCTTCCTGATAACCTACTTCATTTTTTAAGTACTCAAGGTCGTCTTCCGTAAAGTGGAATTTTCGAATGTACTGAATGACCTTTTCAAGACCAGCGAAAACAGCATAGCCATTCCCAAACGGTAGCTTGCGGAAAAATAATTCGAAGACCGCACGTTTATTATGTATACCATCTCTCCAATATGTCTCTGTCATATTAATCTGGTAAAGATCGGTATGAAGAGTATAACTATCATCTTGATAAATGTGTTTCATAATCGCCCTCCGAAATACTATTACAGATTCTCACTATTACAAACAATAATATCATTAATTAGACTATTTCACCATAGCACCAAGCGATTGTTCAAAGTGTCCTAGTGCCCATTCATGTCCTGCTTGATTAAATGAGGCAACAGCGTCCTTGTAAACAACGATTTTGAAACCTTTATTATACGCATCTACCGCCGTGTGCAGCACACAAATATCCGTACAAACCCCCACCAAATGAACCTCCGTAATGTCACGCTCCCTTAGTTTGATTTCCAAGTCTGTACCAGCGAAGGCGGAGTACCTTGTTTTATCCATAAAAATAACATTTTCTTGGCCCTTACTTTTCTCATATTCATCCTTTAATGCTCCAAATAAGTCTCTTCCAGATGTACCGCGAAGATTATGCGGTGGGAATAATTTGGTTTCCGGATGGTATTCATCCCCCTGGTCATGGACATCAATAGCAAAGACCACGTAATCACCATTCTCAATAAACTCGTTCGTTAGTTGAGTGATTTTCTCCTCGATGACCTGACCTGGTTTTCCACACGTTAGCGCCCCACTATCTGCAACAAAGTCAACTGTATAGTCAATGTTGATCAATGCCTTCATATCCCCACACCCCTTATTTGTCTTGACTGTTGTCTATTACCCCATTATATACCTTAATTCTAGAGCTAATCCGGTTTTTCCTCCTATATAAACCTCCACGTTACGAAAAAAAGCTCGCTCCATATGGAACGAACTTCTTGTTAGCTATATCTTTTACCCGGCTCCCAATCTGTCGGTCTGTCTAGCGGGCGAATATGGTCAAGTGGCACAAACACTTCTAAATGGCGGTATAGGTTTTCAAACTCTGCTGGAAGCAGTCCGCCAAATTCTCCGTCTAAATTTAACTGCACCCTATCATCGGAATACACTTTAATGCGATTTGCCTGTGTGTAAATGACATTGGGGTCATTCACATGCTCCCCGCGGACGGCTAAAGTTGATATCCGAATAAACTCTGCTAAATTGACCTTTTTCAAAATTAATAATGAAAACAGTCCATCATTAATAGAGGCATCAGGCGCAAGCTTTTCAAATCCTCCAATGGAATTCGTCAAGCCAACAAGAAACATCATGGCTTCTCCTTCGAACAGCTTCCCATCATATTCAAGCTTTAAATGTGAGGATTTAATTGAAGGAATCATTTCCATTCCTTTTAGGTAGTAGGCAAGCTGACCAAGCATTGTTTTTAATTTGCTAGGGACCTCATATGTAAGCTCAGTAAGCCTTCCGCCACCTGCGATATTTATAAAATACTTTTCATTAATACGACCAATATCGACGGGTATTAATTCCCCTTTTGTGATTATGTCGACAGCGGCTCCAATATCCCTTGGAATTTGAAGCGCACGGGCAAAATCATTCGTTGTTCCAGCTGGAATAATACCTAATTTCGGACGATACTCCTGCTCAGCTAAGCCGTTAACCACTTCATGAATGGTTCCATCTCCACCAGCAGCAATGACTATGTCATACTTGCGCTCGACAGCTATGCGCGCCGCATTTGTTGCATCGCCTGCTCCGGTTGTGGCATGACATGAGGCCTCATAGCCAGCCGCCTCTAATTTCATAAGTATCTCCGGCAACTGACGCTTAATCAACTCACGTCCTGAAGTTGGATTATAAATTAGTCTTGCTCTTTTCATCATCATCATCCTAATTTTTTAAATAACAACGACTCTGTCAATTCTATATTCTACCAATTATTATCCTCGCTTACAAACATAACGCGAGGCCATAAGTACTATTCTCTCTCCAGAGTCCACCTTCTATCATAATCTTTTTATTTTTTTTTGCAAAAAATAAGATGATGTTTCCTACTAATTGCTATTTAGACTTACATTATACGCATTAACTATATTGATACGGTGTTTGCCTTCTCCTGCTTGATAAACCGCATTTTTCAACACAGATGAATTCTCTATGCCTTCAGAAGAAGCCGTATCCTCCGATACCTTCCATTCGCCATCCTTTCCGCGAACATCTTCGACTCCAACTGCCGCTACCTTCAAATCACTATTTTTCGCAACATCGACCATAACCGATGAAGCACTCTCAATATTCCAATCATTTGCGAGCGTCCTAGGCTTTAACGTAAGCTCGTTGCCGTTACCGATCACCTCAAGCTTCACATCACTTGGTACAAGAAGCGTTGCCGCAATATTCCCTTGTACATCAAACGGCCCCACCTCATTTGGCAAGGTCTTCACATTCAGATATAACGTATCGCCTCTTTTGTTTGCTGAAATCAAATCTTCTGCTGTTTTTAACAGCTTATCCTTCTTCGCTGTTTGAACCCGATACGTACCAAACATAGAAACCTCTTTTTCTTCTGTCGCCTCAATCGTCATATCATAGCCTACAGTTCTGACTACCACTCGTTTGATACTATCATCCATTTGATAGGAATATGCAGGAAGCTCAAACGACCGCTCTTCCCTCGCAATTAATTCCTCCACCTTGTCCATCAGACCAGTCGAGCTAATAACGGCAAACGCTATTCCCGTCGTCCCCATCAGTCCCACAAAGAAAATACTAAGAAAATCATATTTTAACATCGGCTTTTCTTGCCGTGACAAAAATAAATAGAGTAAAATTTCGACACCTAACACGATTAATAAAATCGGCCACCACGCGCTCATCACCTGAACCATACTAAACCCAAGAAACCTTGAAAAAAAGAGGAAAAGACCAAGAAATAGGAGCGAACCTCCCATTGAAAATGTACCTACACGCCAGGTTCTCATGCCTCATCCTCCTTTCCTTTTCTAAAAAGGAACCCAATTCCGGCTCCGATTAGGACCACCCCTGTTATCGTTTTTCCCCACTTACTCATGGCTTTCTACCTCCCGCTTCTTTTTACTACCAGATAATAGCTTGATTCCCCCTCCGATTAATAACAGACAAACAAGACCTGTCTGGAAATACGGCTGGAAGTAACCTTGAACCCAGTACATCACATCAATATCCAATAGTCTTGAGAACACGGGTGAGAAGGCTGGAAGCAAGACGTTCATCACTAAATAGTACACTCCCATGATCACAAGCCCAATACCCACCCATTTTTGGTGATTAAGGAAATAGGCAATGATCGGCACATCTTCAATCGTTTCCTCACCGTACCTAGATGCTTTTTGCAGTCCATCAAAAAAGCTGTAAAACCAAATAATCGGTATTAAAAACAAGAAGATTCCTAATCGTAAAACATCTAAAATATATATGGAAAATAAAAACGCAGCCATTAACTGAATCCCTCTGCGCTGTAGGCCTAAATAGAGGTGGCCGGCTCCAGGGAAGATAGAAAGAAAGGTCGCAATGGATTTACTCTTCTTTCCGTCTTCTTTCCTCATTTCAAAGTCCTCTAAAATACTTCTATCTATTAGCTCCTCACCACGTTGCTTTTTATTGACCTGTTGGACAGCATCGAAAAATCCGTACACCCAGATAATCGGCAAACCTGCTAAGAACACCATAAACTCGCCACGATTAGACATAGCTGTTACAAAAATAACCATGACGGCAAGACCCAAAAACGCCGCTAAAAGGGTCAAGCCTCTATTCATCAGACCAATCTGCAAGTGCCCCAGACCTGGGACAAAAGACAAGACAATTGTATAAAACCGTTCGGAGTCTTGATTTTGGCTATCATCCGGATTAGCGGCCTTTAATGCCGCCTTATGTTTTGAAATCTGCAGTCCCATATCTATAAAGCTAATAATGTAGAAGACAGCCCCTCCTAAAAAGGCTAAGAAGGCTTCTCCTCCTGCATAATTCATTGCACCAATCAGTGTTGCAAATGCTGCTATACCAACTGCAATAAGATAAAATAAGCCACGAAAAACTTTGCCGTTATAAATATGACCAAGACCAGGAATAAGATTTAATGTTAGCGCCTTTGTCGGATTTTTCATTTCTTATTTGCCTCCTTTTTTTCTAGTGAATCCATCCATGCGAATGTTTTATTCATCATCCCTTCTGTCATCGAAGGCCTTTTTTCCTGAACCTGATTTGTTTCTAATGAATTTGCATAAGTTGCAAGCGATTGGAAAGCTCCAGTAAAAGTTAACAAGATCGTCGCAGCCGCTGCCAATAAATAATGAAACGCAGCCTGCTTATAAAACGGCTTCTTCTTGTTGGATTTTTGTTCTTCCAGTTTGGTGTCAGGCACCGTACCTTGTTTCTTAGAGACTTCTGCCATTACGGCATCGGTAAAACTAGATTCATTTGATAGAATTGGGAGAGATGATTCATTTACTGTTACTGCTTGCAAGTAGACTTCAAGGCATTGGTCACATGTATAAAGATGATTTTCAAACTCTTCACGGGTCTTACCAGTGATTTCATTCCTTACATATTGCAGCCATTCATCGTAGGTGTAATGCTTCATGAAAAATCGTCCTCCTTCCAATTCTTTTTCATCCAGCTTCGGGCTCGGTACAGCTTGGTTTCAATCGTCTTCACCTGTACTTTTTGTTCCTCAGCCATTTGCTGATAGCTTTTTTCCGCAATGTAAAACCCATAAATGACTTCGCGGTAATTCTCTGGCAACTCATCAAGCCTTTTCCTAACAAGCTTGCGTTGATCATTTTCAATGATTTCTTTTTCTACACTATCCCTCGGTGTCCCTAATGCCTGTTGTTCGAGGGCATCCACAACTTCCTCTCTTCTTCTTGCCTGTTTTCGTTTTACATCTATCGCATGATTGACAGCAATTCGTGTCATCCACGTTTTAAACCCTTGATTTTCATATTGGGAGAGAGAGGTATAGATTTTCATGAACACTTCTTGTGCGGCATCTTCTGCTTCCTTTTGGTCACGAAGAACAGCAAAGACAGTCCGGAACACGTCATTGCTGTACTTCTCAACCAAAAGTCGAAAGGCATGTTCATTGCCCTCCCGCACTTTTTCTATTAATACAGTGTCGCTAATGATTCTCTCCCCCTTTCTCTCTGTTCTTTCATATCAATAGACGAAACGTATATCAAAAACCCCTACACTTTTATATAAATATTTTTTATCTTATCATGCTCTCTTGAAGACCATCATAAAAAAACGTGCGAAACGGATCGCACGCCTAAAAAGATTGCTTATTCTAATCGCAAGATACAAACATTACAGTCATGAGGAATCTCAAAAGATCCCCCCTCCGGTAAAGAGTCCGTTAATTCCTTTAATGCTTCCTTTCGAACCGATTCATCTAACCCCGTTAGCCAGGAGATCGACTCTACTCGTTCCACCCATTCTACTTTCGAAAAGCTAACAGTGTAATTTAGCTTGTAGAAGTCTCTAATTTCAAATCCTTCCTTTTTCCACTCTTCAAACCACTCAACTGGAAAGCCATTAATTCGCATTTTAGAGTCCGCTTTTGAACCAGCCGGTGTTAAACCGCTCACTACGTATTTTTCAATAACCTTTAAGGTCTTTTCCACCACATCCGGTCCTGAGAGAAATCCAGAATCAATGATAATTAATGTCCCTTTTGCTTTTAAAATCCTTTTGATTTCCTGAATAGCCTTCGGACGATCGAACCAGTGCCACGCCCTCATTACCGTCACAATATCAAACTGAGAATCTTCTAAACCTGTGGCTTCCGCTGTTCCCAGTAGATAGGGAATATTAAAATTCTTCATTTGATTCAATAAGACAGCCTGATTTAACAATTCCTGTGATGGTTCAATACCAACTACATTTGCTTTTCTCATCGCTATTTTTCTTGCAAGTACACCTGTGCCTGTTCCAAGGTCAGCGATCATTTTTCCATCAAAAAATATATTGCGCAGTTGCAAGCTTTCCATTAAAGTGACGGGAATATCTTCTCTTGATCGGGCATAGCTATAAGCAACTTGGCCAAAATCAATTTTACTCATGTTAGCTTCCCCCTCCACTTCCTAATATTGAGATATTAACAAAATAATACCATTTAAATGTGATAGAATGCTATTAGAATTAAAAATTATATGTGAGGGACTGATGCATGTGGTTTGGTTATTGCTTCTTGCTTCTTATTTAATTGGAAGTATTCCCACTGCTTTGATTGTGGGCAGACTACTCTTTGGTGTCGATATCCGGGAACTTGGAAGTAAAAATCCGGGAGCAACAAATACGTTACGGGTTCTTGGAAAAAAGTCTGCTATTTTCGTCCTTCTGATCGACCTTGCAAAGGGTGCTTTAGCAACTTATCTGCCTATATATTTTCAAGTGGATGTAGACCCCATCTATTTTGGATTACTTGCCGTGGTCGGCCATTGCTTTCCCATTTTTGCAGGGTTTAGAGGTGGCAAAGCTATTGCCACAACCGCTGGTGCATTATTAATAGCCAATCTCCCATTGTTGGTCATTGCCTATCTTTCCTTTTTTGCCATAATTTTTTTAACCAAGTATGTGTTTTTCGGATCAATTTCTGTTGGATTAAGCATGCTTGCCTATTCCTTTTATTCACCTGAATTAGATTTAGAACTCATCTTTTTATTCTTTTCATTCTTTTTAATTTATCTCCATCGGTCCAATATCCGTAATTTCATTCTTGGGATCGAACCAAAGATTAATGATAAAAATTTAAGTAAAGATCGCATTCCCCCGAAGGGCGGCGGCAATTTTAAACTATAAAAAGATGAGGCTGACTCCTATACTCTGAGTCAGCCTCATTTTCATTTTAATATTGTCGCTATTATGCTGCTTGCTACTGTTTGCCAAATGGCTGCGTCCTGCTGATAAGATGTTCTCAAGCGCTTATACATTTCCATTTGTCTTTCCTGAAAATCAACTGCATCCTTTTCAGGCAGGGCTGCACGTTCATTTTCCACAAGTGCCTGCATTTCTGGTGCTCTTGGACCCCAAACCCCCACTTCATTCCCCTCTTGGTCGATAAAAATGAAAATGGGAATGGCCCTTGATGTGCCATTTGTTAAGTATTGGTCTATTAACTCTAGATTTTGGTCTCTAAGAACAAACCGAACCTCCATCCCGCTAGCTTCAGCAATTTTGAGTAAAATTGGATTATTCAAGAGTGCATCCCCACACCAATCCTCTGATATAACGATGACTCGTAACTGCTTCTCCCTTAATTCCTCTAGCTTCTTGGTGTCTTCAGCCGATAGGGTGAAATGCTCACAAATGGATAGCATCTCTTCTTTATTACTAGTCATTGCATTAATATATTCATCCACTGTCATTCCTTTTTGAAACCAAATGTTTAAATCCATCCCAACTACACCCCTTCCGATTTTCTTATATGATAGTCGTTTTAGTCAGACGTTACAATTGAACTGCATTGAAACGTTTTCTTATGGTATTCTACAAGCACTTATTACTATTTTCATAAAGCAATAAATTAGTACTAGAAATGAATTTAATAAGTTGATAGAATATTTCATATATAGGAAATATTATTATAAGTAATTTCCAATATAATAAAGGGGGAAAAGTATGTCAAACGAGACACTACAATTAGTTTCGATTGGAATCTACATCGCCATGATGCTTTTCATCGGTTGGTATTCTTATCGAAAAACTAGCAATCTGACGGACTACATGCTCGGGGGAAGGTCTTTAGGACCTGCAGTAACCGCCTTGAGTGCTGGCGCAGCTGATATGAGTGGATGGCTATTAATGGGCTTACCAGGCGGAATTTATGTAAGCGGTTTAGCGGATGCTTGGATCGCTGTCGGTTTAACAATTGGAGCCTATTTAAACTGGTTATTGGTAGCACCTCGTCTGCGCTCCTATACGCAGGTAGCCAATGACTCTATTACAATTCCAAGTTATTTAGAAAATCGCTTTAAAGACAAAACGAAACTACTCCGCATTGTATCAGGTATCGTTATACTTATTTTCTTTACTTTCTATGTGTCTTCAGGAATGGTTTCGGGAGCAGTATTTTTTGAAAGTTCATTTGGAACAGGCTACCATACAGGTCTATATATCGTTGGTGGCGTTGTTGTTGCCTACACTTTATTTGGTGGATTCCTGGCAGTAAGTTATACAGACTTCATTCAAGGGTTAATGATGCTGATTGCGTTACTTTTAGTTCCTGCGATTGGTATTTTCCATACAGGTGGTCCAGCGGAAACGTTTGATACGATTCGTGCAATTGACCCTACCTTACTAGATTTATTTAAAGGAACTACTTTTATTGGAATTGTATCTGCAATGGCTTGGGGCCTTGGATACTTTGGACAGCCACATATCATCGTTCGGTTTATGGCCATTAAAACAATCAAAGAAACAAAAAGTGCCCGTCGCATCGGAATGGGCTGGATGATTATTTCTTTAGTTGGGACCATTCTTACTGGATTTATCGGCCTGGCATTCTTCCATAATAATGCTGATTTTTCATTAAAGAATCCAGAAGCTGTCTTTATTTCGTTAAGTCAAATCTTCTTCCATCCTTTATTTGCAGGATTTGCATTGGCCGCTATTCTGGCTGCCATCATGAGCACGATCTCTTCTCAGTTGATCGTAACCTCAAGTGCACTAGTTGAAGATTTATATAAAGTAGTAATGAACAAAAACGCGAAGGATAAACAGTTAGTTTTCTTAGGCAGAATGGCCGTGCTCCTTGTTGCTGTTGTTGCAGCTGCACTTGCTTTCCAACAAAACAACACAATTTTAGACCTTGTCGCCTATGCGTGGGCAGGTTTCGGAGCATCATTTGGTCCTATCATTCTATTAAGCTTATTCTGGAAAAAGACAACCAACTGGGGAGCCCTGTTCGGAATGATCGTCGGTGCTGTTACCGTTATCGTTTGGAAAAATGCGGACCTTGGTAAAGTCATTTTTGGCGAATCGCTTTATGAAATCGTTCCAGGCTTCGTACTTAACCTGGTTGTGGCTTACATTGTCAGCTTACTCACTTATAAGAAAAATGATGAAATCGAAAAAGAGTTCACTGAAAGTGTTCGTTTATTAAAACAATAATAGACTATTGAAAAAGCCCGGATGATTCATAATCCGGGCTTTCTTTCATTTAGCCAACTCTTTTGCTAATGTTGCCAGCTTAAGCACTGTCTTCCAGTTCCGTACGGTTGCAGGAACGCCTAGCTTTGGCAACTGAATCGCTAGCTTTGAATCACGGATGCTTTGACGAAAGAATAAATAAACTTCCCTACCGATAACTCGACATTCATCCAGTTCACTTTGAAAACCTTCTACATATTCGATGCCCTCCTGGGAAGGTTTGCTTGCCAAAAAGGCCAGTTGAACACTTTCTCCTTCGTTTAAACAATCTAACGAATAGGGGCAATCCTGAATGATCCGTGTCAATTCTTCCGCAGTCCTTAAGATAACGGGGACAGAAAATCCAAAAGTAGTTCTGATTTCTTCCTCTAATCGTTGGGTGAGTTGTGTAGCCCCCTCCTCAGATTCAAATAAAACATTCCCACTTTGAATATAAGTCTTCACCTTATGTAAACCCATGCTTTCAAGCAGCTGTCTTAATTCAGCCATTTTAATAATATTATGACCGCCTACATTAATTCCCCTTAATAGTGCAATATATATTGTCATTGAGATCCCTCTTTCCCTATTCTCTAAATCTTACCATTTTCTATTCGAACTAAACTACCAGATTGAAGGAGAAGGCAATTGATTTGTAGAAATAAAGGTACAGACATTTTATTGGAGGGATAAATAATGGTTCCACAACGAGTTAGTTTGATTACTATAGGCGCTTATGATTTACCAGCACTTCGATCTTTTTATCAGTCATTAGGATGGGAAGAAACCAGTATTAGTTCAGATACCTATGCCGTTTTTAAAACAGCCGGTGTGTTGCTTTCCTTATTTCCAATTAAGGAGCTTGCCAAGGATGCGAATATTGAAATTACACAATCGCCTGGAGCTTTTCGTGGGGTAACCTTTGCAATTAATTTGGAGGAGCCAGGGCAGGTTGACTCTGTCATTGAGGAAATCCGAAAGGCTGGAGCAAAAATTGTCAGAGAACCGAGTGATGCTTTTTGGGGCGGACGGACAGCATATTTTGCAGATCCAGAAAATAATCTTTGGGAAGTCGCTTGGAATCCTTCAGCAGTTTTCGATGAACGCGGGGCAATGATTTCTTTCTAATTTTCAAGTATGGCGCTAGGCAATTGCCTGGCATTTTTTTATTGGGATATTGTTCTTTCGTGTCAAAAAAAGCACGCTTCGACAAGTTCCCCTACGGTTCATCATCAATCAAACGTTTGGTTAATTCCACCTAAGCCCCTTTTAAACAAAGGGTTTTTTCCCGGGAAATGAAGCGAGGAATGTCGAAAAACGTTTCGACAAAAATAAGAAAAGCGAAAGCGTCTTGTTCAGCCCCGACAGGCAAATGTTCTTCGGCAAGAAAAGTCCGCCTTTTGACTTTTATTGCCGAAGGTTATTTGACCTGAGGGGCTAGGCGCTGGAGCTGGACAATTCTCGAAGCGAATTTTATACATTCTTATAATTCAAAGAAAAAGCCGGCAGACTTGATTCTAACGGGTTTACTTGTGAGGTGCAAAACTTTAAAAAGCATATATAAATTACATACTATTTCACCGACTTTTAACACAGCTAATCACATAACAATTCACATAATAGTACCACCACAACAAAACACCGCAAATTCGCGGTGTTTTCTATTTATATAAAGAAATTGTCCAATGATACATCAAGGTTTAACTAATTTAACTACAAATTGTTTAGATGTTTTACAAATAGTTATCCAATTATACTCAATGAGTTTGGTAAGAATTTTATTATAAGTTTCTAAAATACTATCAATATTATTTGCATTTATTAAGTTATAGTCAGCACTAATTGCATCAAATTCATAATGTAATTCTTTTGGTTTAATAAGCTCTGTCTCCATTTCTATTTCATCACTATCAGTTGAAATAATAATGGTCGGTGGAAAGGGATACTCATAATTTTCAATTCTTAATGTAATTGAATCAATTACATTTTTTATTTTCATTTGCTTAATTTGTTTTGTAATTATATTTACCGTTTTTTTGATAAGCTCTTCAATATCATTCTCGGTTTTTGCTTTGTTAAGATTCATTTTAAATTCTGATAAAAAATTTTTACTACTTAAAGTTTTAAATATCTTATCAGCCCTATCTAATTCACTTTCTAAGTTTTTTCTTTCTCGCTCAGATATAGATTGGTCTTTAGGTAAAGATTTATTAAAAGCATCAAAAACATTTTTTGATTTTTCCATATAACATTTCCCTTCATTTTAGGAAGATTACTTGCCCAATTAAGGATTCTATATCGATTACGGAAATTCCTTTTCTACTTATAAATACAATTTCCAAGCGCTAATTTATTTAAAATACAAAATATCGTTGAGTGAAAATTGCTTGTTCACAATACCAAGGTGTTGAGCCGGAGTTAACTTTTTGTTATTTCCTTTTGATTTTGTTCTCGAACAAAAATTGTAGTAGGTTCGTAGGATGGTGACATCCATTTGAGCATACTTTGGATTAAAGTTTGCATAAATGTAGCTTTTGCCACTTCCTCTCGCCGTTACCAACGGTCTTTCAAGTACTGATAACCTTCTTCGAATCATTTGCATAAAATTGCTTGTCGGTCTGTCAGTGACTTTTAATAGCATATAGGCGACATATTCATCCGAATAGGAACTTATATCCGTTGTACAATCTACAGTAAAGTACCCTTGATCTGAAGGGGGAAGAGGATGTTCAATCGGTTTCTTTGCCCAAACTTTATAATTCTGTTTGCCATCAGATAAGACTTTGTACAACGGTTTTCTTTTTAATTCAAGTGAAACTTTTATTGTGGCTAATTTGTTTAGAGATTGTTCTTCAAATCCGTTCAATTCACCCCACGCCTTTAGTTTCAAAGCAGCCGAAATATGTTCACGGAATGCATCTTGAAGTGTCTTATCCCGGTCTGTTTTACATAAAAATGATGAACATTATCTAATTGAATCTCCTCGTTGAATACACGATAAATAGACTTCATTATCGTTTCGTCCTCATCGGATACAAATCGCCATTTCTTGGAATGAAGAGTTTGTTTTATCAACCAAAGATGAGCTAGAGCTGTGTAATTTGAATTGGTATGTAAACCATCAATGTATTTGTTTCCCCTTTGAAATTCGTTAAGAGATAACTCATATTCAAGTTCCGTTTTGAGGTGCTTTTCTTAAAATATGTGCCGAAATGACAGTCGTATTGGCATCGTTATTGGTATACAAAAACCTTATTTATATATTGTGATACAGTTCACCGGAATCCATCAAAATGAGCTTCTCTTGGATTTTCGAGATATACTCACTCCCTTTTAAATAAGATGTCTTGTCCTTAATCGAGTAACCAGCAAAAGTAAAATAAGCGGAGATTTTTCGGTTAGATGCAGAATGGAGCTCGTTTCGTGGTATATAAGGGGAGTTTTTCCGATTATACAAAGCAAAATCTCCCATTTTCGAATTTTTCGAGTCAATAGGCGGAATCTCTCCGTCTATTTAAGATTTTTTTAATAATAATTACTAATTAAGCGAGATTTTTCCGTCTATTTATCAGATCGAGTGGTTAACCTGATCCCCCAACCGATAAGTGCGGACCCTCTTGATCCTAGAAGCGGGAATCAGCAGCTTTTTATCGACCAGCTTATAACTCAAAACGGCACTGCAAATGACAGAAGTATTGACCCTCTTTTTTAATTGTACAATACTTATTGACCATAATAATAATGATGTCAATCGCTATGTCAAAGTTAATGAAATTTCGTAGAAACCTTGATAAATAAAGAAAAAGACGTATGCCAATTCATACGTCAATTCTTGTGTCTTTTAATAAGAAAGCACCCGAAAACGGAACCCTTTAACTTGATTCTGCCAGCTTCTGTTTATCTTTTTTGCAATTCCTGTTGCAATAATTGGTTGACCAGTTGTGGGTTGGCCTGTCCTTTTGTTGCTTTCATCAGCTGACCAACAAGGAAGCCAACTGCTTTACTTTTTCCATCCTTAAAATCCTCTACTGATTTCGGATTGGCATCAAGTACTTCTGCTATAATTTTTAGAAGAGTGCCCTCATCGGAAATTTGCACAAGTCCTTTGTCCTTAACGATTTGCTCTGCATCGCCACCGTTTTCAATTAACTCTTTAAAAACAGTTTTCGCGATTTTAGAAGAAATTGTGCCATTTTCAATCAGCTTAATCATACTCGCTAACCCTTCTGGAGTTAACGCAACTTTATCAAGTTCTTTCCCTTCCGCATTCAGATAGGCAGAAACGTCTCCCATTATCCAGTTCGATGCAAGCTTGGCATCCGCTCCACCAGCTACTGTTTCCTCAAAGAAATCAGCCATTTCTTTCGTCACGGTCAATACCTTGGCATCGTAGACAGGCAGACCTAGTTCTTCGATATATCGTTTCTGACGCTGGTCTGGCAGTTCAGGGATTTCAGCACGGATTCGTGCCTTCCAGTCCTCGTCAATATATAAATCCAGTAAGTCCGGCTCTGGGAAGTAACGATAATCATCTGAGCCTTCTTTTACACGCATGAGAAGGGTTGCACCCGTCGCCTCGTCAAAGCGGCGTGTTTCCTGATCAATTGTCCCACCTGATGAAACCACTTCTCGCTGACGCTTCTCTTCGTATTCAAGACCTTTGCGAACAAAATTGAATGAGTTTAAGTTCTTTAACTCCGCCTTTGTTCCAAATTCCTCTTGCCCCACAGGACGAATGGAGATATTCGCATCACAACGGAGTGAACCTTCTTCCATTTTACAATCAGAAACACCTGTATATTGAATAATTGACTTTAATTTTTCCAGATAGGCATATGCTTCATCAGGAGTGCGGATATCCGGCTCGGAAACGATTTCTACAAGCGGCGTTCCCTGACGATTATAATCGCAAAGTGAATAGCCTTTTTCATGATTTAGCTTACCTGCATCCTCTTCCAGATGGATTCTTGTAATACCAATCTTTTTCGTATAGCCGTTTACCTCAATTTCAATCCAGCCATGCTCTCCAATTGGTTTGTCAAATTGGGAGATTTGGTAGGCTTTCGGATTGTCTGGGTAAAAGTAGTTTTTTCGGTCAAACTTCGTGTGAGTAGCTACTTCACAATTCAAAGCCATAGCTGCTTTCATACCGAATTCAACTGCCTTTTTATTTAAGACAGGAAGAACTCCAGGATAGCCTAAATCAATGACACTTGTATTTGAATTTGGCTCCGCACCAAAATGGTTTGGACTCGCTGAGAAAATTTTTGATTCCGTTTTTAACTCTACATGGACCTCAAGTCCAATGACTGTTTCAAATTCCATCATTTCACCCCCTACAATTCTGGCTTCTGTTTATGAAAGTTGGTTGCCTGTTCAAATGCATGGGCAACACGGTAAATGGTCGTCTCATCAAAATGCTTACCGATGATTTGTAAGCCTAATGGCAGACCCGCATCAAATCCACATGGAACGGAGATTCCTGGAACACCCGCAAGGTTTACCGGAATGGTTAAAATGTCATTCACATACATCGTTAGTGGGTCGTCGATGTTTTCACCAATTTTAAAAGCAGGCGTTGGTGTAGTTGGTCCAATAATGACATCATAGTTTGCAAACACATCTTCAAAATCCTTCTTGATGAGTGTTCGAACCTGCTGCGCCTTTTTATAATACGCATCATAATATCCAGAGCTTAACGCAAACGTACCTAGCATAATCCGGCGTTTGACTTCATCCCCAAAGCCCTCTGCCCGCGTCTTTTTATATAAATCGATTAAGCTTTCCGCATCCTGTGCACGATAGCCATAACGAACACCATCAAATCGGGCAAGGTTCGCTGATGCTTCAGAAGATGAAAGCAAGTAATAGGTTGCAAGTGCGTATTTGGAATGTGGAAGCGAAACCTCTTCCCAAACAGCCCCAAGACCTTCAAGTACCTTCAATGCGTCTAGTACCGATTGACGGACAGATTCACTGACACCTTCACCGAGATATTCTTTTGGAACCGCAATTTTCAGACCCTTTACGTCACCAGTTAAAGCGCCAGCGAAGTTTGGTACATCCACATTTGCTGAAGTAGAGTCCATCGGGTCTAACCCAGAAATTGCTTGCAGGAGAAAGGCATTGTCTTCAACCGTTCTAGTAATTGGTCCTATCTGGTCAAGTGAGGAGGCAAATGCCACAAGACCGAATCGGGACACACGGCCATAGGTTGGTTTCATCCCAACTACTCCACAAAAAGAAGCAGGCTGGCGGATCGAACCACCAGTATCAGATCCTAGCGAAAAGAGAACCTCTCCGGAAGCAACTGATGCCGCTGAACCACCTGATGATCCTCCTGGAACTGTATCAAGATTCCATGGATTACGTGTTTTTTTGTAGTAAGAGTTTTCGTTCGAGGAACCCATGGCAAACTCGTCCATGTTTAATTTACCGATCGTCACAGTTTCCGCTTGCTGCAGTTTCTGAACAACGGTCGCATCATAGATAGGATCAAAGTTTTCTAGTATTTTACTCGCACAAGTGGTGCGGAGTCCTTTTGTCACCATATTATCTTTTAAACCGATCGGCATGCCAAAAAGCAACCCTTTTTCGGCTCCGGAGTTTAGCTTATCATCCATCATTTTGGCGGTTGCTCTTGCCCGCTCTTCGTCCAATGTTAAAAAGGCTTGTACCTTTTCCTCCACCTGACCAATTCGTGTGAACGATTCATTGACGAGGTCGGAAACTTTTAGTTCTTTTTTATGTAAAAGCTCATGCAAATCTGAAACTTTATAATCAAATAAACTCACTTTTTTCCCTCCTTACTCTCCCAAAATCGATGGCACCTTGATCTGTCCATCTTGATGTTCCGGTGCATTTTTTAGCACCTCTTCACGAGGCAGTCCTGGTTGTGGAACATCCTCACGCAATACATTTTTCATGTCAAGCACGTGATAAGTTGGCTCTACATTTGTTGTATCTAATTCATTCAGCTGTTCAGCAAAAGAAATAATGGCATCCAACTGCTTTGTAAACTTTTCTGCCTCTTCCTCGGTGATTGCTAACCGTGCCAGGTTCGCCACATGTTTCACCTGCTCATTTGAAATTCGTGACATCTCAGATTACCTCCAATCCCAATTTTCGTTATTATTTTAATATTGATGATACCAAACTTTTCCGCTTTACCGCAATGATTCCTTCATCATTATTAACAAAAGAATAGAGTTTTAGATTGGTTCCACAAATAATCTTTGTTTTTCATACTTACGACACTGACAGGTAATACCATATCCTTTATAATGTTCTCAGAAGAAAGAACTGGGAGAGTTATGGAATGAAGAAGCGAAGACGGAAGAAGTTCAAAACCTTTTTCGTACTATTTTTAGTTTTTTGCGCCTTAGCGATGTTTCAAAATTATTTTCAAAAACCAATTTCAACCCCTATAGATAAAAAAGATCCATTTGCTGATGTAAAAAAATATAGTCCCTTGATCCAACAAGAACTAGCAAAATATCATCTTGAAAGTCAGACCCACGTTCTTATTGCTCTCATGCAGCAGGAAAGCCATGGGAAGGGCGGGGATCCGATGCAGGCCTCTGAATCAGCCGGTTTAGCCAGAAACTCGATTACCGACCCGAAGCAAAGTATTCAAGTCGGGGTGAAGCATTTTCAACGGGTATTCACTTATGGCAATCAGAAAAAAGTAGATTTTCCTACTATTATACAGGCCTACAATATGGGCATCGGGTATGTGGATTACGTGGCGGAGCACGGCGGCAAACATAGTGAAGAGTTAGCAAAACAATTTTCTCTTCTTCAAGTAAAAAAGAAGCCAACTCTTTATACATGCGGGGGAAATAAAAATAATTTCCGCTATCCTTACTGCTATGGCGATTTTACCTATAGCACAAAGGTTACAAAAAATATTCAATTATTGGCTGATAGTATTCCAGTCACCGGCTCGGAAAGCGAAAAACCAACCAGTGGATCTTTTTAATCGATTCATCGGTTGGTTTTTTTTCTAAAATTAATAATACGCAAGAGAAGTTTAGCTGGAATATACCCCAACATTCCGCCAAATGTATTTAAAATCAGGTCATCTACATCGAAACTGCCAAACTCAAATAATAATTGTAGAATCTCGAATGTCAAACTCAAGCAAAAGGAAGCAAGCATCACAGCGCTAAGTCTTTGAAACTTTTTCATCAGCAATGGTAAGATAAAACCGAACGGGATAAAACCAATCACATTCCCTGCTAAGTTCTCAATACGAATATTCAAGTTAACATCCGCTATGTAGAGATAAAAAAAGATTGTTTTAAACGGGACAAAGTTATTTGAACGCCAATGATATTCGTCATAAGTGAAATTGAAATGATGGATGATTTCTGTTAAAGCGATATATTTAAATAATATTAATTTCGTTAGGACGGCTAAATATAGGCAAAGTATGATTATTAATAATAGTTTAAAGATAATTTTCATTCATTTAATACTCCCTAAAAATTTACAACACCACTTAACGGTACCATATTTTTTTAATAGAGTGTACCGTTATTTTAATTAACTAGGAGGAATCTTTCATGGCAGAACATCATTTCCATTTGTACGCAAACTGGCCAGGTTTACGCAATGACGTAGGAGAAATTGAAGCAGGTAATTTAAAAACCAAAGTATCCATTCCACCAGAAATGAATGGACCGGGAGTGGGAACTAACCCTGATGAAATGCTCTTGGGCGCCGCTGCCACCTGTTATATCATTACCCTTGCAGCGATGATGGAACGCAGTAAATTGCAAAAAGAAAACCTCACGATGGAATCTGTGGGAATTGTCGATGTAACAATGGGCGTCATTACCTATAAAAAGATTATTCACCGACCGCTGATCGTACTGAACCACGATGCTACTGAAAAAGACATCGAATTGGCTTATACACTTGCCAAAAAAGCAGAAACCTCCTGTATGATCAGCCGCGCCATCAAAGGAAATGTGGAAATTGAGCTGCATGCATCTGTAATCAAAAGCGGGGACAGTCCCTCACTGCGCTAAAGCGCCGGGGGACTGTCCCCAAACTCCATATGTGGTTTTTCCTTTTTATAGTAATCTAGTCTATCTTGCAGTGTCCCTGTGTGGAATTCAAATTTGTGACCATCCGGATCGGTGAAGTAAATTGACTTTTTATCTTTTTCATCCCTTGGCCGACTAGGTAGAATGTTGACCTTTAATTTTTGTAGCTTCTGGTACATTTTTGTATAGTCCTCTTCTTCGATTGAAAAGGCAATGTGGGTGTAGGACTGGCAAATTTCATTTCTGGGAACATCCTTTTCAAGGTTAAGCGCGAGCCAGAGACCATTCAATTCAAAATAAGCCGTACTTCTCCCCTTCACAAGTAGCTTAGCGTCAAAAACATTCTGGTAAAATTCAATCGATTTCTCTAAGTTTGAAACTGAAAATAGCAAATGGTTGATTCCTTTTATTGACATACGATCACCACTTCTTTTTTCCATTATTATACAACATAAAAAAAGCCCTTAGTATCGTGGAGTGACTACGAGCCTTTTGATTTTGCTACCTATTAAAGAGTTTAGCAAAAAAACCCTTACTTTTTTTAGCCTCTTCTTGTACCGCTATTTTCTTTGTTATATAGATTTCTTCCTTATCGATCGCATGATCCATCGCTAACACTAATCCTATTTCTGAATCGTGTTCTTTATTGGTCACGATCGTGTGCTCTATTTTTTGTTTGTTCGCCATTTTTACATACTTTGAAAGATCCTCATAGCTCATATTTCCATTTAAAAATAAGTGAGCCTGTGGATTTTCTTTCATTAATTGTTCTATCTGCGGATAAACTTCTGTTTCGGCTACTTGGCTCTTTTTCATGGCGACAATAATCCTTTCTCGTAAAGTCCCTAAGTATTTGCGCCGCTCATCCGGTTTTGTCTCTATCGCTCCATAAATCCCCTGCTGCAACACTTCATCAACCGTAGGCTTTTTCAAATAATTCAACTCCATTTAAAAGGCTATTACTATGTATGATAATACCCTATAAAACGTTACTTACCAAAAATGTGGGGGTTGGCCGTAAAATTAACAAAATGTTCATACTTCTCACTCGCTATTTTTTATAAGATTAACTTAGAGAATAAGAAAGGATGTGGAGTATGCCTTATAAAGTTAGAATTGAATCAGATGAGATAAAGATTTGGAGGATTTTAAACAGTCGCATGCATCTCACGGTTGATGAGCAGAAGAACTTTTTATATCTCGAAAAAGGCTTTGCCGGTGAAGTCCAGTTTGATTTGTACACGGAGAAGCTCCAGAGTAAGCCCTTGATACTAAATGATTTGCTCCTCGAAAGTAACAAATCTAAATTTCAGATTGATTCCACACTTATGTTTCCAAAGACCATATATGTTTTTGAAGTCAAAAATATCGAAGGTGACTATATTTACGAAAATGGCAATTTCTCTGCTCTTTATGGAAAGGGAAAGGAAATTAAAAATCCTCTAGATCAACTAAAGCGAATTAAATCCTTATTGCGACAATTACTTCAGAACCTAGGATATCATTATAACGTTGAGGGATATGTTGTTTTTATTAATCCCTCGTTTACCCTTTATCAATCCCCAAAAGATGAACCCATTATCTACTTATCCCAATTGAATCGTTTTATGAAAAAACTAAATGATCTCCGCTGCCAAATAACTAAACAAGATAAAGAACTTGCAGACAAGCTTGTAGCTTTGCACCAGATAGAATCTCCCTATACACGAATCCGTCCATACAAGTATGAGGAGCTAAAAAAGGGACCAACATGCCAAATGTGCCACTCTTCTTCGCTCTCCGTTTGTGGTAAGAAGTTTGTGTGTGATGATTGTGGGTGCGAAGAGTTGGTGGAATCGGTAATTTTGCGAGGTGTAGGGGAATTGCAGCTTCTGTTTCCAGGTATAGGAATTACTACCAATTTAGTTTATGAGTGGTGTGAGGGTGCTGGGTCAAAAAAGAGAATCAGCAGGGTTCTAAGTCGACATTTTAGTGTGACCGGAGTTCATCAATGGGCTTATTATGAGTAATCTTGGTTTTTTTGAATGAAAGACATTTTTCATCTGAATCTATTTCATTTTGTCCTTCAGCCACCTCATGAAGGACAGTTTTCATCTGAATCTACTTCATTTTGTCCTTCATCCACCTCATGAAGGACAGAATTCGTTAGAATCTACTACATTTTGTCTTTCATCCACCTCATGAAGGACAGTTTTCATCTGAATCTATTTCATTTTGTCCTTCATCCACCTCATGAAGGACAGTTTTCATCTGAATCTATTTCATTTTGTCCTTCATCCACCCGATGAAGGACAGTTTTCATCTTAATCTACTTCATTTTGTCCTTCATCCACCTCATGAAGGACAGTTTTCAGCTTAATCTACTACATTTTGTCCTTCATCCACCCGATGAAGGACAGTTTTCATCTTAATCTACTTCATTTTGTCTTTCATCTTCTAAATTAACATGAAAACACCAGTCTATCTTTATATAAAACAACAAAAACCCTCCCCCCCAAAAAGGAGAGAAGGGTCCCGCCCAAGCCATACCACAAACCACATGGCCACGGCCACAAACTTATTTCTTCCCAGTAAACTGCTCTTCCTCAGTAGAACCCTTCAACGCCGTTGTCGAAGATGTTCCACCTGTAATCACCATAGATACCTGATCAAAGTACCCTGTACCAACCTCACGTTGGTGACGAGTTGCAGTGTAGCCGTATTGCTCGCTGTCGAACTCAGATTGTTGCAATTCAGAGTAAGCCGCCATGCCGCGCTCCTTGTAGCCACGGGCAAGCTCGAACATGCTGTGGTTCAAAGCATGGAAACCAGCAAGCGTTACGAACTGGAACTTGTAACCCATTTTTCCAAGCTCCACTTGGAACTTAGCAATCGTTTCCTGATCCAATTTCTTTTTCCAGTTAAACGATGGTGAACAGTTGTAAGCGAGAAGTTTGCCAGGGAATTGCTCATGAATCGCTTCCGCAAACTGTCTTGCTTCCTCAATGTTCGGCTCAGAAGTCTCGCACCAGATCAAGTCTGCATATGGCGCATAAGCTAAACCGCGAGCAATCGCTTGATCAATCCCGGCTTTCACTCGGAAAAATCCTTCTGGTGTACGGTCTCCCGTAATAAACGGTGCATCATTCATATCAATATCACTTGTGATTAAATCCGCTGCATTCGCATCCGTACGGGCAACTAATACGGTTGGAACGCCCATAACATCTGCCGCCAAACGAGCAGCAATTAAGTTGCGAACCGCTGTTTGAGTTGGAAGCAATACTTTACCACCTAAGTGTCCGCATTTTTTCTCGGAGGAAAGCTGATCTTCAAAATGGACGCCGGAAGCACCCGCTTCAATCATACCCTTCATCAACTCGAAACAGTTTAACTGTCCGCCAAAGCCTGCTTCAGCATCGGCCACAATTGGAGCAAACCAATCGATCGAGTTGTCTCCTTCCGAATGAGTGATTTGATCGGCGCGCTGTAACGCCTGGTTGATTCGCTTAACCACACTTGGAACACTGTTCGCTGGGTATAAGCTTTGGTCCGGATACATATGACCGGAAAGGTTTGCATCGGCTGCTACTTGCCAGCCGCTTAAGTAGATGGCTTTAAGCCCTGCTTTTACTTGCTGTACTGCCTGATTTCCTGTTAGGGCACCTAGTGCATTCACATAGTCCTCTTCATGTAAAAGCTTCCATAGCTTCTCAGACCCTTTGCGAGCCAAAGTATGTTCGATATCAACTGAACCGCGCAGCTTGATAACATCCTCAGCTGTGTACGGTCTTGTAATCCCTTTCCAACGGCTATCCATTTCCCAGCTTTCTTGTAACCCAGCAACTCTTTGATCTGTCATTTTCATTTCCTCCTAGTAATCTATTATTTTTTTGATAAAAATAAACACAACAATCTATAACAGTTCATATCCAGGGAGTGTTAAAAATTCTGCAAATTCCTCATTGAAAATCAACCCATCAAACAATTTCACTGCTTCATCAAATCGTCCGTTTTCGAAAGCTACAGTCCCAATTTCTTGTTTGATTTTTTCTAATTCTTCTACCTTCAATTCCTCATACATTTCAAAGGTTACTTTTCTGCCATCTTTTAATATGCCTTTCGGATGGCGAATCCATTGCCAAAGCTGCGCCCGTGAAATCTCTGCCGTTGCCGCATCCTCCATTAAGTTGTAAATTGGAGCTGCGCCTCTGCCTGATAACCAGGAAGCCACATATTGAATGCCCACATTGATGTTCGTGCGTACCCCTTCTTCTGTAATGGTTCCGCCTGGTACCTCTAATAAATCTTGGGCATTGATCGTGATTTTTTGCTGCTTCGATGTATGGATTTGATTTGGTGTCGGCATTTCACGATTGAACACTTCCATTGCCACCGGAACAAGTCCTGGATGGGCAACCCATGTACCATCGTGTCCGTCACGTGCTTCGCGCTCTTTATCTGCTCTTACCTTGGCAAAGGCCTCTTCGTTGGCCTGCGGGTTATTCTTAACCGGTATTTGTGCTGCCATTCCTCCCATTGCCGGCGCTTTCCGACGATGACAAGTTTGAATGGTAAGTAAGGAGTACGAACGCATAAACGGTGCGGTCATCGTCACTTGAGAACGATCAGGAAGAATAACATCCTTCTGATGACGAAGCTTTTTAATGAAGCTGAAAATATAATCCCATCTTCCGCAGTTTAAGCCGGCTGAGTGTTCTTTTAATTCATAAAGAATTTCATCCATTTCAAAGGCAGCCATAATGGTTTCGATTAATACAGTTGCTTTGATTGTTCCTTGGTCTACACCTAGCTTTTCTTGGGCGTAAACAAAGACATCGTTCCATAGCCTTGCTTCTAAATGGCTTTCAAGCTTCGGCAGGTAAAAATATGGTCCAGAGCCTCTTGCAAGTAATTCCTTCACATTGTGGTAAAAGTACAAACCAAAATCTAAAAAGCTTCCGGAGATAGGCTTGCCATCTAATAACACGTGCTTCTCCTCTAGGTGGAGTCCTCGAGGTCTTACAATGAGGACGGCTGTTTCCTTCTTCAGTTCGTATCTCTTCCCATTCGGGTTTTCAAATGAAATTGTCCGCTTTACTGCATCTCTAAGGTTGATTTGTCCTTCGACGGCATTTTCCCAAGTGGGTGAAGTGGCATCCTCGAAATCTGCCATAAATAGTTTTGCACCAGAGTTCAAAGCATTGATAACCATTTTCCGGTCAGTCGGTCCTGTAATTTCCACCCTGCGATCTTGAAGGTCTTTTGGTAGCGGAGCGATTGTCCATTCTCCGTTACGGATGTGTTTTGTCTCAGGGAGGAAGCCTGGCAATTTACCATTGTCAGTTTCCTCTTGGCGTTTTGTCCTGTACTGCAACAGTTCTACTCTTCTTCCGCCAAACTTTCTCTCTAACTCTTCAATAAAATTCAATGCCCCAGGTGTTAAAATCTCATCATACTGGGCTTTTAGAGCCCCAACCACTTCAATACCAGTCGTTTGCGTTGACATGAACTTGATCACCTCTTTGTTATAATACAGTATCTATCCTCGTTTTGTATTATATAACACGTTTTTCAAAAATGGAACCACTTTTCTGAAAATTTTATAAAAATAGGTAAATAATCCCTTACATTCTATTTTTTAAACACAAAAAAAGCCTGAATGACAATCCAGACTTGTTTTTAACAAAATAAAATTTAGGTATATATGCCTACGCACAATCTATAATAAACGCTGAAAATCCTCTTCCCTATCTTCACTTATTAAAAATTCCTCACTTACAATGGCTGTTAACAGTTTCTTTTTTAGAGAGGAATCTTTCACCTCTTTTAAAATCCATTGCCTTTTTGAAAAAAGAAAATCGAGATAGTCACTGTATTGCTCATCAAATTGCTGTTCTAGTTGTTCCCTAATCTTCCCTGCAAGGATAGGGCTCGCTCCGCCTGTGGACACAGTTATACTTAATCGGCCTCTTTGTACCTGCGCCGGGACATGAAAATCGGAACCTTCAGGATCATCCACAACCATGACGAGTTGATGGTTTTTCGCTACACTTCTCACAAACTGATTTACACCCTCATCATTTGTAGCGGCAAAGACCAGAAACGCATCCTGAATATCATCCTTCGAAAAAGTTTTTTCCAGCCAGATGATGTCACCATCCCTTGCAAGCCTTAAAAGATCATCAGTTAATTCAGGACTCACCACGGAAACAAGAGCACCAGTGCCGAGAAGCCCCTTCACTTTGCGCTCCGCTACTTTTCCTCCGCCAACAACCACTGTTTTTTTCCCATTTAAGCGCAGCATAATCGGATAATTAGTAGTCATCTCCTTACGCTTCACACCCTTTATCAACCGGCAATGCCAGATAGGCAACCAGGCCTTCTTTTGTCGCTTGAGCCGGCATCCCGGTTGTTGGAAGACCCGCTTTTATGACTGCCGCCTGAGTTTGTAGGCCCATGCTGACTACCTGCATTTCTCTTAAAAGAGATACAGTATCGAACCCGCATTCACTTAAAGCATCGACAAAGGTTTCAACCGATGAACTGCTCGGGAACACCACTGTATTTACATCCGCTTCTTCGAGCATACGTTTAAAAATAGGCAGGAATTGTACGTCTAGTTCTTTTTGGCTTGTAACCATCAATTCAGCCTTCACAAAGCCTTTCTTCAAGATACTCGCATCACCGACAATAAGCATATCTTCCGAATCGACCATCTCTTCTGTGAGTTTAGCTAAAAATCCGCGGTCCTTTAATGCCTTCATCGATTTAATGGAAGCAACGAAAAAGCCTGCTCGAATGCTCCGAATGTCGATTTCCTGTTCTACCACAGCCTTAAAAAATTCCGCTACACTTTCAGGTGAAGCGAATACAATTTTTTCATATGCAGTAATATTTGTTAGGTCTAAAGGCAAGGCCGTCTTTTTCCATTTCGGAAACTCAATGATATCTGCTCCTTGAGTCATTAATTCACTAGCTAATTCACTAGGACTGGCACTCGTTCTTGCAAGCAGGATTTGTCGTCCGTATAATGGCTTTTTCTCGAACCAGCTTATTTTTTCACGAAGAGAAATGACTTCCCCCACTAAAATGATTGCTGGGTTACTGAATTTGGCTTCCAAGACCTTTTCCGAAATATCTGCTAATGTTCCTTGCAGGGTCTTCTGACGGCCGAATGTTCCCCATTGGATCAATATAACAGGTGTCGTTGCCGGCTTTCCATGGGTCATGAGATTCTCACAGATAAATGGTAAATTTCCAACTCCCATGTAAAAAGCAATCGTATCCACACCACGGGCAAGACCTTCCCAGTCGAGCTTCGGCTTGCCGTTTTGAGACTTATCGTGGGCAGTGACAACAGCAAAGGACTCTGCATGTTCACGGTGTGTTACTGGAATTCCAGCATACAGGGGGGCTGCAATCCCTGATGAAATGCCAGGGACGATCTCAAAGGGTATTTGATATTGGGCAAGGGCTGCCGCTTCTTCTCCGACTCTGCCAAACACACCGGGGTCGCCGCCTTTTAAGCGGACTACAATTTTACCTTCCAGCCCCTTTTCCACTAAAAGATCATTGATGTTCTCTTGGCGTAAAATATGGCGGTCAGGTAATTTCCCACAATAAATGAGTTCGCAATCTTCCGGTGCAAACTCTAACAGTTTAGGATTTGCAAGCCGGTCATATAGAATAACTTCGGCTTGCTTGATTGCTTCCAACCCTCTAACCGTTATTAAACCAACATCCCCTGGCCCTGCTCCTACTAAAAACACTTTCCCCTTCTTCATCCTGCAGCCATCCTTCCACTATGCTTTGTTGGGGACAGTCCCCTGCTGCTTTAAAGCAGCGGGGGACTGTCCCCCCCTTTTATACTATGATGAACACAATATCTTCTTTTATTTCTACTTTAAAGGTTTTTACTTGACCTTGGTCTGGTGCCTGAACTTTTCCATCCACTAATGAAATTTTCCAATCGTAAACTGGGCAATATACATAGTCTCCGCTGACCATCCCTTCGGAGAGGACTCCGCCCTTCGGATGGGGACTGCGATTTTCAAGTGCATAGACACCGCCGTTTGATACTTTAAATAGAGCAATTTCTTGATTATCGATTTTTATAGAATACCCTGTTCTACCCTTCAGATTGGAGTAGTGTACGACTGGAATGCGAGTTAGTGTTTCAATCATTTGAATTCACTCCCAACTGTGATCATACGTTTTGCATAATATTTATCTTGGATTTCTTCACTTTGAATCGCTTCGTTCCAAGGCTCAATATACTTTCTCAATGTCTGATCCATTCGCTCATTTAAGGCTTTTCGTGTCGCTTCATCAGCCAATACTTCCTTCACATGCTCTAAGCTCATTCGTTCTACCCATTTAGACGTCCGCTCCAGGTAGTTGGCTGTTTCACGGTAGTATTGCAGGTAAGCACCTGTCATTTCCATAACCTCTTCCTGCGTTTTCACCGTACACAGCAGGTCACCAGGGCGAAGGTCTACGCCACCGTTTCCAGCCACATAAATCTCCCAACCGCCGTCGATTCCTACGAAACCAATGTCCTTGATTCCTGCTTCGGAACAGTTTCTTGGGCAGGCTGACACACCCATTTTTACTTTATGAGGTGTATCAAGACGTTCGAATTTCTTCTCCAATTCGATGCCAAGTGCCATTGAATCTTGGGTACCATACCGGCAGAACTGAGCGCCCACACAGGTCTTAACGGTGCGCAGTGTCTTTCCGTACGCATACCCAGATGGCATATCAAGCTCTTCCCACATCTGTGGCAGGTCTTCTTTTTTCACACCGAACAACCCAATCCGCTGTCCACCCGTTAATTTTACTAATGGTACATCGTATTTTTCAGCTACTTCAGCAATTTTTTTCAAATCAGCCGCTGTTGTGACCCCACCGTACATTCTTGGTACAACGGAATATGTCCCATCCTTCTGTATGTTCGCATGCATTTTCTCATTCACCAGTCGGGAATCACGGTCATCTTTATATTCATCCATATGAATCATGCCAAGGTAATAGTTAATGGCCGGGCGACATTTTGTACAGCCTTCTTCATTGTTCCATTCCAGCACGTTCATAACTTCTTTCACGCTAGTTAAGCCTTTAACCTTAATCTCTTCCACCAATTCCTCACGGCTTATGGTTGTACAGCTGCAAATGCTTGTCTTTTGGGCAGCAGCCGCATCGAATTGATCACCGAGTGTATAGGCAAGAATGTTGCTGACCATTGGTTTACAGCGTCCGCAAGAGCGGCCTGCATTTGTACAATGGCTCACTTGATCCAGTGTGGTTAATCCTTGGGTTTTGATGGCTTCCACAATCGCACCTTTTGTGACACCGTTACAGCCGCAAACCAATTCATCATTTGGCATGGAAGCAACATCATCGCTTCCTCCTTCACCAGTGCATTCCGATTGAAGCACTGAAATGCTCGTCATTCCGCTGATATCTTCTTTTTTCGTTAACATTCGGTACAGCTTCGTGCTATCCTTCGTATCTCCATATAATACCACACCAACAATGACGTTGTTTCTTGTTAAAATCTTTTTATAGACGCCGTCATATTCGTTGTAAACCATAATGGATTTGGTTGATCCATCTTCAAAAATCTCTCCAGCAGAGAATAGATCCACACCAGCAACCTTTAATTGTGTTCCTGTAACAGACCCTTGATACGGTTCACCCACATTTCCACAAATCCGGCTTGCCAGTACTTTTCCTTGTTCATAGAGTGGAGCAACCAATCCATAAACAATTTCTCTATGCTCTGCACACTCACCAACTGCGTACACATTTGGCACGCTAGTTTCCATGAAATCACTCACGACAATTCCGCGATTCACGTAAATGCCGCTTTCCCTCGCTACCTGTGTATTCGATTTAATCCCAATGGCCATAACGACAAGGTCTGCTTCTACCTCGGAGCCATCTTTAAAACGAAGGCCTTTGACCTGTTCATCCCCAAGGATTTCGACGGTTTCTTTTTCCATCAAGAAGTTCATGCCCTGTGACTCCAGCTCCGTTTTCAGTAGGGAAGAAGCAATCGGATCCAACTGGCGCTCCATTAAGTTCGGCATAAGATGAACCACATCCACCTGCATGCCTAAGTTAAGTAGTCCTCTTGCAGCTTCCAGTCCGAGCAGCCCACCTCCAATGACGGCTGCCTTTTTGTACTGCTTCGCCGATTTGATCATCATTTCACAATCTTTGATATCACGAAATCCGGTGACACCGATTTTGCCTGCACCTGGAATCGGTAGAATGAAAGAATTCGATCCTGTTGCAATAATTAACTCATCATATTCTATTATCCTGCCTTGCTCAGAAATCACACGTTTTTGTTCTACATCAATTTTTGTTACCGCATCACCTGTAAATAGCTCAATATTATTCTCTTTATACCAATCTAGCGGATTGATAATAATATCTTCAAAGTTGGTATCGCCCTGAAGAATATTGGATAGCTTAATCCGATTGTAGTTTGGGTATGGTTCTTGTCCAAAAATAGTTATCTCAAATTGCTCAGGTGCTGTTTTGAGTATTTCTTCGATTGTTCTTACACCAGCCATTCCGTTTCCGATCATCACTAATTTTTTCATCGTGGGTCGCTCCCTATATATTGAATTCTTAATGTTAGTTAGTAAGGTTTTCTTTATAGTTAAATTGTAAATCCCTGCCCATATAAAAATTGTGACGTTCGTCACTTTCAAAATAATATATGTGAATGATTTCACATTATTGTCATAAACCTCTATTCGCTAGATAATAATTATAAAGTTGGAATAATATGACAAGTCGGGGTGTTACATGGGAAAACATACGATTTATAAAAGTGAGGAAGGGAAAGCGACTATAGATAGATTCTATGAAAATTATCTACGAGAATTTAAAACTGATTTTGATCGGGTTTATGTAGATACAGCATTTGGAAAAACCCATGTGTTAGTGTCGGGTCCTACAGAAGGAAAGCCTTTGTTTATTTTTCAAGGTGGAAACTGTATTAATCCAATGACATTATCTTGGTTTAAGCCCCTTTTTAAAAACTATAGAATTTACGCGCCGGATACCATTGGTCACCCTGGCTTTAGTGAAGAAAATCGGATCTCTGCAAGTGATGATAGCTTTGCCCGGTGGACTACAGAATTAATGAACCATTTTCATATCGAAAAAACAGCCTTTTTAGGGCCTTCCTATGGAGCCGGAATCATCCTTAGAGTTGCTACGTTTATGCCTGAAAGAATTGCTTGTTCGATTTTAATGGCACCTGCAGGCATCCAGCTCGGTTCTAAGGTAGAAATGATTAGAAAAATCCTTGTTCCGTTACTCATTTTTAAAACTAACGGATCCCGAAAGCAGATGAATAAAATAGCAGATACGATGTCAGATTATAGCATGAAAGAAATGGATCGAGACATTATTGCCAGTATATTTAAGGATGTCAAACTAGAGTCGGAGATGCCTAAGCTCACCGAAAAAAGTGAACTAGTCAACTATCACTCTCCCACCATGGTCATTACCGGCACGAAGGACGTGTTCTTTCCTGAAGAAAGGATTCAAAAAACAGCGAAGGAAATCATACCGAACCTTACAAACTACAAAACATATGATATGGGGCACTTCCCCTCTGAAAAGTACCTAACAAAAATAAACAAAGATATCGAAGACTTTTTACAATTACATTATTAATATCTTAAATATTAAAAAGGCTAACAGATTCCGTTTCCTATCGTAAAAAGGGAATTTACACCTAAAAGTGCAAATCAAATAGCACAGTTGAAAATGAAATGAACTGTGCTATTCCCTGTATTTATTACGAACCTTCGTCAACTAATGACTCACAATATGCATACTTAAAGAGTTATGGTCACATGAGGCTTGCTGAAGTGACTCGTTCCCCCGCTACCAACTAGTACGTAACCATTTTTCGGGAAAACTACAAGTCTAGTTGAACTATCAGAAAGTAAAACTTTCACTTCGGAATTATCTTCCAGAGCGGTATATTTGACATAGCCTGTTGAGGTAATCGTAGTCTTCCAGTTATTATCAAACTCTGCCCTTATAACACGGTTTGAATAAGTTTGATTTGATTTTGTTATTGATTGCGTTTTAGATTTTGTTTTTGGTTTTTTCATTATATCAACCCTCCTTTTTGTACATAAGCACATTAAGATGCTCTCCCTATTTTATTCACTATTGATAACTTGGAAATGGACAAGAATCACACCGTATAAAAATTAATGTGTGTATCAACAATTACATCTGACATCCATGCCAAAAAGACACTTACCATAATTAGTAAGTGCCTAAACAATCGCCTTTTTTAGATTACTTGCTTTTCCTTTTTAGGAATAGATGAGCCCTTAACCATTGAATTCAAAATAGGAACAAGTGCACCAATGATGGCAACGGGGGCAAGTTCCCAAAGTTCTAATGGTGGTGTAATCAGAATTCCTGACTTATGAATGGCGAATAGGGCTAGGAAATAGACAACACTACCAATAAGGCCCCACCACCAGCTGATATTTTTAAACAATAAAAATACAAGAGGAATAAATAATAGCGTGATTGGAACATAGGATGTGGGATACTCAACCGCGGCAAAAATGGCTTTTCCCAAAAATCGAAAACCGATATATAGTGCAGCTGCCATGAAAGGAATCGTAAAATCCCGACAAAATCGAATGATCAAAACAGTTAACAATGCAACCATTAACACAGAATAAATCGGATACACCCAATCCGGAATGCCACCAAATATTTGTGAGGCAGGGTCGGAGATCAAATCTAAGATTTCCTGTGAAGCAATGGATTTCCCTTGAATGTACTGGTCATAGGAAATCGCTCCATTTTCCTGCTGCATGTTTGGAAACATGAAGCATTCGAGGAGAAACATCGCAAACCAGGTGTGCATCGATTTCCAGGTTGGTGCAATATCAAGAGTATACCTATAGTATCCGCGCCAAACACCAAATATCATAATGTCAGTTGCAATATAGTAAACAAAATGAGTGGGACTCCATGTTGTTAAGTCAATACCATAAGCGATGTGATACGTAAAATCTAATGGGATTCCAATCAGGAATAACACATAACCAATCGTAATTAAATTTCTTGAAAAGTGGTCCATGTAGTGTGAGTGCCGCCACTCTTTTATTAACAAAAACGCCCCTAAGGCGAAACCAATTGTGTTAACAATATGGGGAATGGAATATTCCTCAAATAAATACTTAAAATGATATGAAGCATCCCAGGCAGAGCCAATAAATTTTAGTAAAAAAGCAATCACCCATAAACGGTAATATTTCAACTACATCATCTCCTTTCTCACCCTATCCAAGCAAATCAAATATATCCCCGAAGATGGCAATAAGGATATAATTAATTAGCAAAGCCGCGCCAAATATTAACCCTGCGACCCTGACATTTTTCTGTGTAAATAATCTGTACATAAATATAATTCCAGATGAAACAACGAAGATGTTGCAGATAATAAAAGTCCAAAGTGTGCTTTCACTGTGCTCTACCGTAGTTACATGAAATAAATATAACGGTATCAAATGCTCCATACCTCCAAAGTGGATTTTTGACATGGTCCTTTCTATCTTACCATTTAATTAGACCTTTATGACTAGTTAATTTACATAAAATTCTTGCAATGGGTCAAATAGGTAATGTAGAGTAAATGAATAATAGGGCATGAAAGGAGAACTCCCTTTGAAATATTATATTAGTGCTTTCCTTCTATTATCCTTATTTCTATCAGCGTGTAATCCGCTTAAAGTCCCAAAAACAACGATGGGGCATAAAATGAGTGCTATACCAACAGATGTGGTGCCTACGACATCTGAATGGCGGGTGGGGGTTGATCATCCACAAGCGAAAGAACAGATTCCCATCTCGCTATTAATTAAAGATTCTTCTAATCAACCCATTACATCTTTTGAAACTGTTCATGAGAAAAAAATGCATTTATTTATTGTTAGTAAGGATTTAGCTTATTTTGCTCACATCCATCCTACCTTTAAAGAAAATGGTCTTTTTGAATTTACTGCTTCCTTCCCGAGTAGTGGTGAGTATAAGCTTATTTCCGAGTTTACCCCTAAGGGTGGAGGAGACAGCAGCGTAGAAACTCACTGGCTCCAGGTTGAAGGGGAGGAAGGAAAGACTGTACCTTTAGTGCCTGATAAGAACCTGATACATGTTATAGAGGGGAAAAAAGTGGCGCTTTCCTTTGATCAACTTATCGCAGGAAAGACGATACACCTGACGTTTTCGATTAATGATGCAAAAACAAATAAGCCGATAAAAGATTTGCAGCCCTATTTAGGAGCACTGGGTCATACTGTTGCCATGAGTGCGGATGCAGAAAAGTACTTGCATATTCATCCAATGACAACGGATGGAAACGGACCAGAGGTTACATTTATGACTATCTTTCCTGAAAAAGGCATCTATAAAATTTGGGGGCAATTTAAGCACAAAGGAAAAGTATTCACCGTTCCATTTGTAATAAACGTACCAAAATAGCAAAAACCCCTTCTCAAGTTGAGAAGGGGTTTTAACTTGTTATTATTTAGTACATTTCAGATGTTGTTTTAGCTTGCATGTGAAGTAATAAATAGTCCGGTCCGCCTGCTTTTGAGTCCGTTCCAGACATGTTGAATCCACCGAATGGTTGGTAGCCAACAATCGCTCCTGTACAAGAACGGTTGAAGTACAGGTTACCTACGTGGAAATCTTCACGAGCCTGCTCTAAGTGAGCACGGTTTTTAGTGATAACAGCTCCTGTTAAGCCATACTCAGTGTTGTTAGCAATTTCAATTGCTTCAGTGAAATCTTTCGCCTTTGTTAAACCAACAACTGGTCCAAAGATTTCTTCCTGCATAATGCGGGAAGTTGGCGTAAGGTCTGCAAAAATAGTCGGCTGGATAAAGTAACCTTTAGAGTTATCTCCTTCGCCGCCAGCCATTAACTTACCTTCGCTCTTTCCAATTTCAATATATTCCATGATTTTCTTGAATGCATTATTATCGTTCACTGGACCCATGAAAGTGCCTTGCTCTGTAGGGTCACCCACAGTTAATTCTTTTGTTAATTCAACCACACGGTTCAATACTTGATCGTATACATCTTCAACGATGACAGCACGTGAACATGCAGAACATTTTTGACCAGAGAATCCGAACGCACCTGCAACAATGGATTGTGCGGCAAGCTCAAGATCTGCTTCTGAGTCAACCACAATCGTATCTTTTCCGCCCATTTCTGCAATCAAACGCTTCATCCATACTTGACCTGGATTCACCTTTGAAGAACGGTCGAAAATACGAAGACCGACATCACGTGAACCTGTGAAGCTGATGAAACGAGTATCTTTATGGTCAACTAAATAGTCGCCTACTTCAGAGCCGCTACCTGGTACAAAGTTCAAGACGCCTTTAGGAAGACCTGCTTCCTCCATTACTTCTACAAACTTTGCTGCAACCACTGGAGTCGTTGATGCAGGTTTTAATAGTACAGTATTACCGGAAACAATTGCAGCAACAGTTGTACCTGCCATAATCGCTAACGGGAAATTCCATGGGGAAATGATAATTCCCACGCCTAGTGGAATATAGTCATAACGGTTAAATTCATTTGGTCGACTGTTAACTGGTACACCATTTTTAAGAGCTAGCATTTGGCGTCCATAATATTCAAGGAAATCGATTGCTTCTGCAGTATCTGCATCTGCTTCTCTCCACGGTTTACCTGCTTCTTTTGTTAAAAGAGCAGAAAACTCATGCTTGCGGCGGCGAATAATAGTCGCTGCTTTAAATAAAACGTCTGCACGTACTTCTGGCTTTACTTTTTTCCATGTTTTAAAAGCTTCTACCGCTGACTGCATTGCTTGTTCAGCAAGCTCTTGGCTAGCTTTAGACACGCGGCCGATCACTTCTTCTTTATTCGCAGGATTATAGGAAACGATTTTATCTTCCGTTGTGATTCTTTCACCACCGATTACAAGAGCATAATCTTGGCCTAGATACCCTTCAACGGTCTTAAGACCTTGAAGATATGCTTGACGGTTTTCATCAATCGTAAAATCTGTAAATGGCTCGTGCTTATAAGGTTGTACCATTACTTAAACCCTCCTATGTATTAAAACGTTTACATCCACTGTTCATTCTAACATGTTTCATTTCAGGGCTCAATGATTTGAGAACTAGAAAAAAGAGGCGATTAAACGCCTCTTATTGGTAAATATAAACGAACGGTTCAGTGTCATCCGCCTTTTTGACTATGAGTGCTTCCGGACCATCAACTGAGGTTACACTAACAGATACAGATAGGTACTTTGGAAAATGCTCCATTACCAAACCTGTTACATATTGCGTAAAGCCGATCCCTTCTGTTTTACCGTAAAACTGAATAGGAATGGTAATATCTAAATCCTGGAGCTGGTCACCATTATAATAGGCTCTTCCAATGACCCCATTAAAGTTTGGAAAATAATTTTCTACGTCCTGCTTGAAGTTAAGGAAGGCGATGGAATCATCCCGATGATCCTCTTGAGCATCGTTTGAAGGAAATAGATAATATTTTTCATTTACCTTTTCCCAATCATTTACATTCGCGCTTCCCTTATCAACAGTTGTATAAGTGAAAAACGTTCCTGGAACAACTGCAGATTTACTATTTTGTTCAAAAAGAGCGATGGTAATAGGAACATCTTTTAGACTCTTAATAGTACGAGTCCGCTTCACCACTTCCTCTGCCAACTTCTTTCCTTCCTTTTCCATTTCAGCAAAAGGAATCTTCTTCTCTAACGTATCTCCACCTTCTGTTAATTTGTAATAGTAGATGGAGTTTAACGCAAGACCAATCGTAACACCAGCAAGTGTTACATTCCCCTTATCATCTTTGGTTAAATAATCATGTTCTAAAATATGAGCCAAATAGATAGGGGATGAAGGCTCAGCACCAGGAGCAGCCGTATTGACAGGATTTAAGCCAATATTATCTGCAGGCTTCATTTTGTTTTCTTTTAGCTGTGCATCTGTATATTGTCGGTTTAACCACCCTCTGATGGTCTTCCCTTTAATTTCCTGACCTTCACGAAAGTAATACTTCTCTGTATCAAAGCTGTTCTGAGCGATTCTCATCAAGCCCATTTCAAATTCGTTTAAGTCGTATCTTGTATTTATATTATTAACTACCAATCCGCGCGCTTCCCCAGGGACAAATGGCAGGATGGTCCGATAATATTTATTAGAAATATTATATTTTGGTATAATCGCCTTCCCTTTGTCTTTCTCCTTTGTTTGGACCACTTCATTTTGCTTTTGAAAATTGGGTGCACAAGCACTCAGCAAAAAGACAAGGGAGAGAGCGACTATTGAGAGTTTTCTCATGTCGAACACCTCTTACTTATTTAATTCTTCTACAAGCTTCTCCTCATCCCATACTTCGATTCCTAGTTCTTGTGCCTTGGTTAGTTTGGAGCCTGCATCTTCACCTGCTATCACGAGATGTGTCTTTTTACTTACACTGCCTGCCACATTTCCACCAAGCGCTTCGATTTTCTCCTTCGCTTCATTGCGCGATAGCTGTTCAAGCTTTCCTGTAAGAACGACGGTTTTTCCAGCGAAAATACTATCGGATTCCTCAGCAGAGACTGGCTTTGTCCCTTTGTATTCCAAATTGACACCTACGGCAGCTAATTCTTCCATTAACTCCTTCGCTTCTTCTTGGTCAAAATAGGCAACAATCGAGTCAGCCATTTTATCTCCAATTTCGTTAATCGCAATTAACTCCTCTTTTGAAGCATCGGCTAACTTATTCATCGAACCAAATACTTGGGCTAGCGTTTTAGCTGCCTTTGCCCCAACATGTCGGATCCCCAGGCCAAATAAAAGTTTTTCAAGAGAATTGCCTTTAGAAGTTTCGATTGCCTTTAACAGATTGGAAACAGATTTTTCACCCATACGTTCTAGGGCTAACAGCTGTTCTTGGGTAAGTTTATAAATATCAGCTACATCACTAATTAATTTCTCCGCAAAAAGCTGACTAATTACTTTTTCTCCAAGGCCATCGATATTCATCGCATTACGAGAGACAAAGTGGATTAGCCCTTCACGAATTTGTGCCGGACATTTCGGGTTGATACAGCGTAAGGCTACTTCACCTTCTAGACGGACTAAGTCACTTTCACATTCCGGACAATGTGTTGGCATATGGAAATCCACTTCATTTCCTGTTCGTTGATCAGCTAACACGTTGACCACTTCAGGAATGATGTCACCTGCTTTTTTCACTACCACTTGGTCGCCGATTTTAATATCCTTTTCACGGATCAAATCTTCATTATGGAGTGATGCACGCTGTACAGTTGTGCCCGCTACTTTAACAGGTGCAAGGATAGCCGTTGGTGTCACTACCCCTGTTCTACCGATACTTAACTCAATATCTAGCAGAGTGGTGACTACTTCCTCAGCAGGAAACTTGTAAGCAATCGCCCAGCGCGGACTTTTTGCTGTTGTTCCAAGCTCCGCCTGCTGCTCGAGAGAATCCACTTTTATGACAATCCCATCGATTTCATAAGGAAGATGAGGCCGTTTTTCTACCCAGCTGTTTACATACTCTATTACTTCATCAATGGTGGCACATTTTCTTCGTTCTTTATTTGTTTTAAAGCCAAGATGGTCTAAAAAATCAAGGCCTTCACTATGGGAAACAACCCCGGTTTCACCAACATTGCCAATTCCGTATAAAAACACATCCAGCTTTCTTGAGGCAGCAATTTTGGGATCGAGCTGTCTTAATGAGCCTGCAGCAGCATTTCTTGGATTAGCAAACAATTCCTCGCTGCGCTCCGCCCTCTTCTCATTCAAAGCTTCAAACGAACGCTTCGGCATATAGGCTTCTCCGCGCACCTCGAGTGAAACATTTTCACGTAGACGAAGCGGAATCGATTGAATCGTCTTTAAATTAGCAGTGATATCCTCACCAATGGTTCCATCCCCACGGGTTGCCCCTTGAATGAACAAACCGTCTTCATAGCGCAACGAAACAGCAAGGCCGTCAATTTTCAATTCACAGACGTAGGAAAAATCGTCTCCTACAGCCTGACGAATCCTGCGGTCAAAATCCTTTAAGTCTTGCTCATTAAAGGCATTACCTAAGCTTAACATCGGTGTACGGTGCTCGACCTTCTCAAATACGTCAAGAACCGCACCACCTACACGCACCGAAGGAGAGTCTGGTGTCTTTAACTCTGGGAACTTTTCCTCTAGCTCTAAAAGTTCCTGCATTAGCCTGTCATATTCAGCATCTGGCACAGATGGTTGATCCAGCACATAGTATTCATAGCCATATTGATTTAATAAGCTTCTTACTTCCGTGATTTTCTGTTCAGCCATTAGAAGGTCCATATATCCAGCCCTTTCATAAAGGTATTTCACTCATGGATTATAGCATGAAGGATTATGCTTTTTTAATTGGTGCAAATTTAGCTAATAGGCGTTTGATACCTACTGGGCTTGGAAACGCAATATCAAGTTCTGTTCCCTCTCCCTGCCCTTTCACACTTACAACCGTTCCAATTCCCCACTTACCATGTTCTGCTTTATCGCCAACCTTCCAGCCGACATCCTCTCCGCCAGAAGCAGCTGAAACTGGACGCATCACTGGTTTTCTTGGGGTAGTTGGTGTACTAAATGTACTTTTTGCTTGTCCAAAGGAAGACCCTGAGCCTCCAAAACTTCTACCTCCGCCAGAATTAAATGGCGTATTCATACGTTTTTCCGGCTCTACTCCTTCAATTAGATCCTCCGGAATTTCAGCGATAAACCTTGATGCAGGGTTCATATTTGTTCTACCAAATAATGTTCTCATTTGAGCGTTGGTTATAAATAGGCTCTTCTCTGCTCTTGTGATTCCGACGTAGGCAAGACGGCGCTCTTCTTCCATCTCCGCTTCTTCCATAAGGGAGCGGCTATGCGGGAATACACCTTCTTCAAGGCCAATGAGGAAAACCACTGGGAATTCCAAGCCTTTTGCAGAGTGCAAGGTCATAAGTGTGATGGTATCAGCCTTTTCACCATCCTCATCTAGTGAATCAATATCAGCAACAAGTGCCAAATCCGTTAAGAATGCAACCAAGCTTCTATCCTCACTAGAATCCTCGAAGTTTTTCGTAACGGATAATAATTCCTCAAGGTTTTCAAGACGGCTTTGTGCTTCAAGTGACTTTTCCGCCTTCAGCATCTCGCGATATCCAGTCTTATCCAGGATTTCTTCCACTAATTCTGTTACAGAAAGGAATTCCTGCATATTCGTGTAATTTTTAATTAAATCACGGAACTCTCTTGCTGCTTTTGTAATTTTCGGACTTAAGCCAATTAATTCAATCGAGTCTAACGCTTGGTATAAGGAAAGGTCATGCATCGCTGCAAAATCGGCAATTTTATCAAGCGAAGTGGAGCCGATTCCACGTTTCGGCACGTTAATGACACGCTGTAAGCTGATGTCATCGTCTGGGTTTGAAATCAGACGTAAATAAGCGAGCATGTCCTTAATTTCTTTTCTGTCATAGAACTTAATGCCGCCGACAATGCTATATTCAATATTGGATTTCAGCAGCACTTCCTCCATTACACGGGATTGTGCGTTGGTACGATAGAGAATCGCAATATCTGACAGCTTCACATTCTGATCTCTTGTTAGTTCTTTAATTTTCCCCGCAACAAACTGCGCTTCTCCCTGCTCACTATCTGCACGGAAATAAACGAGCTTGTTTCCTTCCGGGTTTTCTGTCCACAGATTTTTCGCTCTGCGGTTCATATTGTTCTCAATTACTTTATTGGCTGCGAGAAGAATTCTCTTGGTTGAACGATAGTTTTGTTCTAGTAAAATAACCGTTGCATTCGGATAATCCTTTTCAAAGGAAAGGATATTGGCAATATCCGCTCCCCTCCACTTATAGATGGACTGGTCTGAATCTCCTACGACACACAGGTTTTTAAAACGATTAGCCAATAGTTTAACAAGCATATACTGGGCCCTATTCGTATCCTGGTACTCATCCACGTGTATATATTGGAATTTCCGCTGATAAAATTCAAGCACTTCCGGTACACGTGTAAACAATTGAATCGTCATCATAATTAAATCATCAAAATCAAGTGCTTGATTTTTACGTAACCGTTTTTGGTATTCTTCATACACATCACTGACCACTTGTTCAAAATACCCGCCTGCCGTCTTTTTAAACTCTTCTGGGTCAATGAGTTCATTTTTAGCCGAGCTAATTGAGCCCAGAATCGCACGAGGGTCAAATTTTTTCGGGTCAATGTTTTTTTCTTTCAAGATCCCTTTTACTACGGATTGTTGGTCTGTTGTATCAAGAATAGTAAAATTGCGGTTAAAGCCCATGCGGTCAATATCTCTGCGCAGAATTCTTACACACATGGAGTGAAAGGTAGAAATCCATATTTCTTCAGCGGCACCACCCATCATTTTTCCGATACGTTCTTTCATCTCTCTTGCCGCTTTATTCGTGAAGGTAATTGCTAAAATATTATAAGGATTGACGCGCTTTTCTACTATTAAGTAACCGATTCGATGCGTTAGTACTCTTGTTTTACCACTTCCGGCACCTGCCATTAAAAGAAGTGGTCCGTCTGTTGCTTTTACGGCATTCTGTTGTTCCGGGTTCAGCCCGTTTAATAGCTTGTCTGTTAAAAATTGCATTCTATCCACCACCATCTACAAACATTTGTTCTTATTTTTATCATATCGTTAATTTTGCTCTGAAGCAAATATCTATTTGACACTTTTTACGGTTTCCAATGCTTGATCAAAATTGTCATAAATGACATTTCCGACTACAATGACATCGGCATGCTTGGCCATTTCAACTGCCTGTTCGGCGGTAGTGATTCCCCCACCATAGAATAACGTAGTTTGTTCAAGAACCTTTTTAACTTCCGCTACTACAGCAGGATCCCCATATTTACCGCTATATTCTAAATAGAAGATTGGTAGCTGAAACATTTTTTCTGCCATCATTGCATAGGCCTTAACATCCTCGGTTGTTAATTGAGCGTTGGCTGATGTCAGTTTAGCCGCTTTACATTCTTCGTTTAAAATACAGTACCCTTCCATGGCGAATTCTTCCCAATCCATGATTTCACCATATTCTTTAACTGCTTGATGATGCAAACCGGTAATCCAGTTTGGATCATTGCTATTTAATATGGTCGGTACAAAATAAAGATCAAAACCTGGTGTAACCGTATTGATACTTGAAACTTCAAGGACACATGGAACTGTATAACGGCGAATTCTTGCCATTAGATCAAGAACGTTCTCGAGTGTTACTCCATCCGTTCCTCCTACAATCACTGCATCCGTCCCAGACTCACAAATTTTTTCCAATTGCTCGTCTGTTATTTCTTTATTTGGATCGAGTTTAAAGACATGCCGCCACTCGCGAAAATCATACATCCCAAAGATCCTCCCATTCAGTAATCCATTACACCATTATAGCATTTGACCTTTCGATAAAAAAACAAAACAGTAATAGTAATTATAGAAATCATATCCAGTTTGTATTTCACATTAACATTCCTGTTGATTTCCTCTCCAGGCACTTCGCTTTCCGTGGGGCGGTCCGGGAGCCTCCTCGTCGCTCACTCCTGCGGGGTCTCCCGTGACCAGCTACTCCCACAGGAGTCTTCGCGCCTTCCGCTCCAATCAACAGGGTGTCTAAAACAACAGTATGCTTTATCAACACGTTATATAAAAAAGAAAAAACCGAAGATTATCCTCTTCGGTTTTTTTATTCGTTACTTGTTTTACTATTCTCATCTTTAATACGTTCAAGGACCATTTCGTACGTATCGTTTCCAAAGTTTAAGCAGCGCTTCACACGAGAAATCGTTGCTGTACTTGCACCTGTTTCCGTTTCAATCTTGTGATACGTATTTCCTTCACGCAGCATTCTCGCTACATCCAAACGTTGTGCTAACGATTGAATCTCATTGATTGTGCACAAGTCATCAAAAAAGCGATAGCATTCTTCCAAATCCTTTAATGAAAGAACTGATTGGAACAACTGGTCAAGCTCTTTTCCACGTAATTTATTAATTTGCATATTGTTTACCCCTTTAAGATAAATTGTTTATTTGACGTTAAAAGAAACACTGGTTTCCATTCCAGGAGTTGTTGGGACCACATTGATCCAAGTCTTTCCTTGAACCAAAGGAACCTCTTTCCCATTTTTCATGGGAACAATTAGTCCATTCCGATTAGCCCATTCTACTTCGTTCACCTTCCCCATCTGGATGAGGTAGGCTCTTCCTCCTGACTGCAGGTCAATATCCCTGCGGCCATATGAATCAATGATTTTATGAACGGCTTCAATAATAAATACATTATCCAGTAAAACTGGTTCATTGGTGTCTGAATCAACTGTCTGCTCCCCACCTGAAAAGCGCTTATATTTGCCAACAGTACTGTCGAATTCCAATACAGAGTCCGAAATCCCACCCTTTGAATACGTAACCTTCACCGATGTGGCTTCATTCCCGGTTACATTTTTTCTCTCATCCTCAGACATAAATGTAAAACTCGGGGGACTTTTTTCCATCGAATATTTCTTCTGCTCAGCGCCTTTTAAAATATTTTCATACGTAATATAGGAGTTGTGAGGTGCTTTTCGTGTTTTGGATCGCTTAAACAGGGTACCATCATAAACCATTCCGTTTAAATTATCCACAACATTTCCTTCCAGCATCTTCTTTGCCTCTTCACTCCAGCCATGAGCTACATAAAGAGCATTCAGTCCTTTGGCAAGATTAACATAATAATCCCGTGCACTGCGGACAGGTCCGATATTTTCCGGCTTTTCACTTTGAAAAACGGCAAGGAATCGAGTAATATCACCCTCTGCAAGCACCTCATACACCACATCCGCCTTATTTAAACCTGATTGTGGTCTGGCTTTCGGATGATTATTTACCATAACAGCAACCGCTCTTCCATCCGTTTCGGTTGTAGACCCAATGCCTGTTAATGGATAATAATAAGGGTATTCCTGCTTCTCTTGCTCTTTTTTTTCTACTTTTTCAACCACTTTTTCTTTTTTAACTGGTTCTTGTACTTTTTCTTTTTCCTTATTACTGCAGCCTGAGAACAGTAACAGGACAGCTGCCATGGCAACAGCCCATTTTTTCATGTATAGAACACCCCTATTTTGCTTTCACACTTTAACTCTTTACTTATTTACAGTTTAACGCATTATCGAAGGAAAGAGTACTGTTTTGTTCATCACATCATACATTCCTTGCTGAGTAATGCGAATATACGGCAAATGGGTGGAAGAAAAGAATAGCAGACTATAAATCGGGTCGGAGAAAGAATAGCCTCTATCCTTTAAGACTGTAAACAATCCCTTTTCCTGCTGCATTAACTCTTCCATCGGAAGATCTGACATGATTCCACTTAAATAAAGTGGGAGCTCGCAAACCACGTTATCTTCCTCTACCACCACAATGCCTCCGCCTAATTCTTTCATTCTATTAAAAGCATGAAGCATATCTTGTTTATTTTTTCCTATTAAAATAATGTCACCAGTATTAGAAAACGAGCTTGCTAATGCGGATAGCTTTGTTGCAAAGCCTTTTAATAGGGTGTTAATTCTCCATTTTCCTTTACGGTCAATTAAAGTAAAGAAGCACTCGTCGTGATCTGGTGGAAGTTCATCGCCTGAGACATCAATGGAGATGGAGTATGGTTTTGTAATTACGGAGTTTTCCATTTTAATTCCGAACGGCATCGAATACTGTAAATCATCCATGGATAACTCCCAATCTAACTCCATGGGCTTCAAGCCGTAGTTCTTCCAATCCACCCCAGGATACGCCTCTTCCACCTTCACACCATCACGTTTTACCCATTTTCCTTTTGCTAAAACAGATACAGGCGTTGGATTTTCAATACTTGATAGGAAGTTAATATTAGCCACTCGGCCAGTGGCAATATTCCCATATAAATGATCGATATTATAATATCTTGCTATATTAACAGTTGCCATATTATACGCATCAATAATGGGCACGCCTTTTTCAATAGCCATTTGAATCATGTGATCCGTGATTCCTTGTTCATAAAAGGCAGAAGATGAGCCATCTGTATTAAATAGTAATCTATCATACGCCTCAATGCCTAAACGCTTCATATCGTCCAATAGCTGCGGAAGATCTGGGCGAATAGAGGAATACCTTAAGGAAACCATATAGCCTTGCATTAAGCGACTATAAACCTCTTCTCCCGTCATGGCTTCATGATCACAATCTGCACCTAGCAGCATCATTTTCGCTAACGTTTTTTCAGACGCACCTGGAAAATGACCTTCGATTTTTTTGCGCATTCTTTTCGTTTCTTGAATCCAATGAAGCATCATATCGTCGCCATCAAGCAATTTTGGCCATCCGGTCAGTTCTCCACCTTGGAGTACGGCATCATGCTCGAGCCACGATTTAATATTACTATGCGAAAATTTTTCCTCTTCATTCAGGATTTCTGTTTGTGAATCAAAGCGGCACCACCAAAACATGGTTGAGGGAATTGTGCGGAGATCACGCAACAATGAAAACGCTTCCCTTTTTTTCAAATTTAAAATAAGTGCCATATTATCGTTAATTAATGTTGTCGTCCCAAACTGCGATGCATAGGCCGCAAATGTTAGGGGATTATATAATTGAAACGGATGCGCATGTGGTTCAATATAGCCTGGAACTAAAATCTCATTTGTGCAATCAATGATTTCACATTTTTCATCCAAATGTGCAGGCAGGTTTTCGCCGACATAGACAATTCGATCGTCGTAAATCCATATATTCGCTCTCATCCATTGACGGAACGTCTGATTTAAATATAAGGCGTTTTTCAATAGGATTGTTGGAGAAGTTTTCCCATCTAAAACGGATACATGCATGCGTAAGTTTTTGTTTTTCCAGCGGTAGCGTTGTTCTAGCATACCATATCCCTCCCTTTTCAAACAAACTATATCTATGTTAAAAACTTGATTTAATCATAAAGAAAGCCCTTACAAAATTTCTTTAGATACTATATTATCATATTTTATCATTTAACGCATTAAAGAATTGATAAATATTGTAAAAATATTGTGAAGGAGTGAACAACTTGAATATCCGTCCAAATATCGGGATTTTAAATGCGCTAATTCGGATTACATTTGGGTTAACTATTCTTGCTTGGAGCACCTCGAAGCTAGTAAAGCGTCCTTGGAGAGATTCTTATTTATTGGCTGCCTTTTTGGGTGCAATGAAAGTAGCAGAGGGCATTGTTCGTTATTGTCCACTAACCGCATTATATGAACAATATCAGTGTAAAATGCAGGTTGATGATCCTGCCAACGAGTCAAGGAATAGCATGGAAGGCTTAGAAGATTTTGATGGAGAAGAGGTACTGCCTTATAATCCGTCTTAGATGTTGGATCAGGTTTAAGGGCTTCAACAATTCTTTTACGTGATGATTCTTCGTTGTATCGAAAGGGAAAATGGGTTCATAGAACCTCTCTATGCTACCTTTTTCGTTTTTTGAGAGGGAATTCGGGTTCATAGATCCTCTCTATGCGACCTTTCTCTTCGTTCGGGAGGGAATTCGGGCTCATAGAACCTATCTACGCGACCTTTCTCTTCGTTCGGGAGGGAATTCGGGTTCATAGAGCCTCTCTATGCGACCTTTTTCTTCGTTCGAAAGGAAATTCGGGTTCATAGATCCTCTCTACGCGACCTTTCTCTTCGTTCGAAAGGGAAAACGGGCTCATAGAACCTCTCTATGCGACCTTTCTCGTCATTCCGAGAAGGGAACGGGCTCATAGAACCTCTCTATGCGACCTTTCTCTTCGTTCGGGAGGGAATTCGGGCTCATAGAACCTCTCTACGCGACTTTTTTCGTCATTCCGAGAAGGAATTGGGCTCATAGAACCTCTCTATGCGACCTTTCTATTCGTTCGAAAGGAAATTCAAGCTCATAGAGCCTCTCTACGCGACCTTTCTCATCATTCCGAGAAGGAATTCGGGTTCATAGAACCTCTCTATGCGACCTTTTTCTTCGTTCGAAAGGAAATTCAAGCTCATAGAGCCTCTCTACGCGACCTTTCTCGTCATTCCGAGAAGGAAATAGGGCTCATAGAACCTCTCTATGCGACCGAAAGGAAATTCGGGTTCATAGAGCCTCTCTACGCGACCTTTCTTGTCGTTCCAGAGGGATTTCGGTCCCATATAAGCAGTTTTTTAACTGAGAACTTAATTTGGAATGAGCCAAACAAAAAAGCTAAAAAAAACAGAGGCTAACTCAGTGCTAAGGGGCTTGCATAAGCCCCTAACTTGAGTCAGCCTCCCTGATAGGAGTCGATGATGATGTTTTGGGAATACGTAAGTCATATGTCGTTTGTGGTGATTGTGATTATCGGCAGCATTGTAGCCTTACTCTATACCTATATGCGCCGCTCCAGTAAAAGACGAGCCCGTTAGCCAATAACGGGTTGAATTGCTTTTGCACCAATATCTTTTCGATAAAAAATCCCATCACACTGAAGCTTTTCCATCTCTTGGTAAACCTTTTCTTGAGCTGCTTGCAGCGTTTCTGCTTTCGCACCAACAAGCAGGACCCTGCCACCATTAGTTACAAATTCACCAGATTCATTTTTCAAAGAACCCGCATGAAAAGTAATCACTTCATCAGTAAAATCGTTCAATCCTGTAAGCACGGCACCTTTTTCATATTGATCAGGATATCCCTTTGCTGCCACAACGACACCAACCATTGCCTCTTCCGACCATTCGAGCTGCGGACAGCCACCCTGCAATAGCTCTACCATCACTTGAACCAAATCTGATTGTAATCTCGGTAAGACGACTTGGGTTTCCGGATCACCAAAACGGGCATTAAACTCGATGACCTTTGGACCCTCTGCCGTAGCAATTAACCCGGCATATAAAACACCACAAAAGCTTCTGCCTTCCTGCACCATAGCCTTGGCAGCCGGGATTAGGACGGTCTCAATCGCCGTTTCTACCGTTTCCCTCCCAATCTGAGGAACAGGTGAATAAGCGCCCATTCCACCTGTATTTGGCCCCTGATCCCCATCAAACGCTCGCTTATGGTCCTGAGCAATTTCCAGTGGAACGACCACATTACCATTCACCAATGCCATAAGTGAAAATTCCTCACCGCTTAAAAACTCCTCGATGACTACTCGAGAAGAGGCAGCTCCAAATCTCGCACCAACAAGCATTTCTTCCAAACTGCCTATCGCTTCTTCTTTTGTGAACGCCACTGTTACACCTTTTCCCGCCGCTAAACCATCGGCTTTTATAACAATAGGCGCTCCTTTTTCCTCTATATAATCACGTGCTTCTTCAAAGGAAGTAAATACAGCATAATCAGCCGTCGGAATCTGATATTTTTTCATGAGTTCCTTCGCAAAGGATTTACTTCCCTCAATTTCCGCTGCCGCTTGGCGGGGACCGAAGACAAGTAACCCTGCCGCCTCAAACTGGTCGGCAAGACCTTCTAAGAGAGGTACTTCCGGTCCGATAATGGTTAAGCCCACACCCTGCTCCACGGCAAATTGAATGAGTTGTTCGTGCTGTGACTCATCAATAAGAGCCAACTCAGCCACATCCACCATTCCGTCATTTCCAGGTGCGACAAAGACTTTTTCAACCAACGTGCTTTCACTTACTTTTCGGCATAAAGCATGCTCTCTCCCACCGCGACCAATGATTAAGACCTTCATCATACAAACCCCCACTTAGTGTTTAAAATGTCTTACTCCGGTAAACACCATGGCAATTCCATATTCATCTGCTTTTTTAATTGAATCCTCATCACGAATGGAACCACCTGGCTGAATAATCGCTGTAATACCTGCTTTTGCAGCAGCTTCAACAGTATCATCCATTGGGAAAAATGCATCTGATGCAAGCGCAGCACCTTCCGCTTTTTCTCCTGCCTGTTTCAATGCAATTTCTGCCGCACCGACACGGTTCATTTGTCCTGCACCAATCCCGATGGTCATATCCTCATTTGCCACAACGATGGCATTGGACTTTACATGCTTTACAACCTTCCAGCCCAGCTTTAATGCTTCCCATTCTGCATCTGTCGGCTGTCTTTTCGTCGCTACTTTAACAACAGCATCGTCTAGGGTAAAGCGGTCCTGGTCTTGAACGAGTAATCCGCCTTCGATCGTTGTCATTTTCTGTTCCTGTTTCTTCACACCATCAAACGAAATGATTAACAAGCGAAGGTTCTTTTTACTTGTTAGGATGGATAATGCTTCCTCCGAAAAGGACGGTGCAATGATAATTTCTAAAAAGATTTCGTGAAGTTTTCTAGCTGTTTCGGCATCTACTTCTCGGTTGAAAGCAATAATTCCGCCAAAAATCGATACAGGATCTGCTGCAAATGCTTTATTAAACGCGTCCAAGCTTGTTGTCCCTGTACCGACTCCGCATGGATTCATATGCTTCACGGCAACAGCCGCTGGCTCAGTGAATTCTTTTACAATTTGCAGTGCTGCATCGGCATCATTGATATTGTTGTAGGAAAGCTCTTTACCATGAAGCTGCTCTGCGTAGGCAATCGAAAACACAGAGCCAAGAGGCTTTTTATAAAAAACAGCTTGTTGATGGGGGTTCTCTCCATATCGTAAGGTTTGCTTTAATTCATATGTAACGGTTAATTTTTCTGGTGTCTCTTCCTGAGCTAAATCTGTCATGTAACCTGCAATGAGTGCATCGTAGGCTGCCGTGTGACGGAACACTTTCGCCGCTAGCTTTCTTCTTGTTTCGATTGTTGTTTCTTCATTCGCCTGCAACTCCGCAATCACTGTCGGGTAGTCAGTGGGATCCACTACAACCGTGACATATTGATGGTTTTTCGCTGAGGCACGAAGCATCGTTGGACCGCCAATATCGATATTTTCAATCGCGTCCTCCACTGTTACATCTGGTTTTTCAATGGTTTGCTGAAATGGATACAGATTAACGCAAACAAGCTGAATTGCCTCAATTCCATGTTCATCCAGCTGTTTTTGATGTTCCACATCATCTTGTTTGGCAAGCAGACCACCATGAATAAATGGATTTAACGTCTTAACGCGTCCTTCTAAAATTTCCGGGAATCCAGTGACATCACTCACGCCCAATACAGGAATCCCCTGTTCGTGAAGCATCTTTTTCGTCCCGCCGGTTGAAATAATTTCAAAGCCAAGTGCAACTAATTCCTTGGCAAATTCTCCTACTCCGGTTTTGTCAGAAACACTAATAAGTGCGCGTTTTTTCTTCATTAATGACCTCTCCTCTGGTTAACAACATTTGTAAAATGGATGGATAGAGCTTATGTTCAATCGCTTGAATTTTCTCCTGCAGGCTTTCTCGTGTTTCACTTTCTTCTACACGAACTCGTTCCTGAACAATGATGGGTCCCGTGTCCATGCCTTCATCCACATAGTGGATCGTAACCCCACTCCATTTTGCTTTTGCGGCCAGCGCCTGACCAATGGCATCTTTACCGGGAAAATTAGGAAGCAGGGAAGGGTGGATATTCACAATTCGTCCCTCAAACTCTTTAAGCAAGGTTGGGCCAATCAAACGCATATATCCAGCAAGGACGATAAAATCGACGTTTCTTTCCTTTAATAGAAAAGAAATTTCCTTTTCATAATCCGCCTTACTAGGATACTCCTTTGCGTGAAAAACAAAAGAGGGGATGTGCGCCTTCCTTGCTCTTTCGATCGCATACGCTCCGGGTTGATCACATATTAACATGGTTAAATCGGCAGACAACTCTCCTGATTGCACCTTATCGACGATGGCTTGAAAATTACTTCCGCTCCCTGAGGCAAACACTGCAAAGCGTTTCATTCCCACTCACCAAATCCTTTAATGCGAATTCCTTCTTGGTTGGTGACTACACCTATTTCATACGCCGTTTCTCCAGCTTCCTGGAAATGCTGAATTAAGTCTGCTACCTCTTCCTTATCAATAGCGACCACCATTCCGATGCCCATGTTAAACACATTATACATCTCATTGTAACCAATTTGTCCAACCTCAGATATCAGCTTAAACACGGCTGGAATATGCCAGCTTTTTTCAATCAACTCTGCACCAAGACCAGCAGGGAGCATCCGCGGAATATTCTCAATAAAGCCTCCGCCTGTGATATGTGCTATTCCTTTTAGCTTGAATTTCTTTAATGCGGACAAAATAGGCTTTACATAGATCTTAGTCGGTTTAAGTAATTCTTCCCCTAATGTACACTCTAGTTCATTCACATATTCAATCAATGACCAGTTGTTAAATACTTTTCTGACAAGGGAGTAGCCATTACTATGGATACCGCTAGAAGCTAATCCAATTAACACATCTCCCGGCTTTATAGCTTCACCCGTAATTAACTGCTGCTTTTCACATGCTCCAACCGTGAAACCGGCAAGATCATACTCGTCTTCACGATAAAGGCCCGGCATTTCCGCCGTTTCACCGCCGATTAACGCGCAGCCTGCCTGCTCACAGCCATCTGCAATGCCTTTCACAATGGCCTCAATTTTTTCCGGAATAGCCTTTCCACACGCAATATAATCTAAAAAGAAAAGAGGTTCTGCTCCTTGGACGACGATATCATTCACGCACATGGCAACCGCATCAATCCCAATGGTATCGTGCTGGTCCATCATAAAAGCTATCTTTAATTTTGTCCCAACCCCGTCGGTGCCTGAAACCAGAACTGGCTCTTTCAAGTTGAGAGCGGACAAATCAAATATGCCCCCGAATCCGCCTAAGCTGCCTATTACACCGGCTCTTGCTGTTTTTTGGACATGTTTTTTCATACGTTCCACCGCTTCGTATCCTGCTTCGATATTTACGCCTGCTTGTTTATACGCGTTTGTCATGCCAGTGCTCCCTTCCTATTTTTGATAATAATATTGGAGTGTATCCGGATAAATTTCTGTTGGATAATTTCCGGTAAAGCAGCCAAGACAATAGCCGTCCGTGCCTTCCTGACCGAGCGCATGCATCATGCCATCTACTGTTAAAAAGGTTAAGGAATCGGCCCCAATCAGCTGACGAATGTCCTCGACCGATTTATCTGAGGCAATTAATTCTTCTTTCGTTGAAGTATCAATGCCATAAAAACATGGATTTTTAATCGGAGGAGAGCTAATCACCACATGTACCTCTGTTGCTCCTGCCTCCTTTAGAAGCGAGACAATTCTTCTGCTCGTTGTTCCACGGACAATCGAATCATCAACCATGACGACACGCTTTCCTTCGACTACCCCGCGAACCGCTGACAACTTCATTTTTACCCCTTGTTCCCTTAGTGTTTGAGAAGGCTGAATAAATGTCCTCCCCACATAGCGGTTCTTAATTAAGCCCATTTCATAGGGGATTCCCGCCTCTTCTGCATAGCCAATAGCGGCAGAAATACTCGAATCTGGGACCCCTGTCACGACATCCGCATCAATAGGGGCTTCAAGTGCTAATCTCTTTCCTAGGTTTTTTCGAGCTGTATGCACATTGATTCCATGAATATTGCTATCCGGTCTGGAAAAATAAACATATTCCATCATACAAATGGCCTTGGTCGTACTGATAGCAAATCTCTCAGAGGTTAATCCGTTTTCATTAATGATCAGCAGTTCTCCAGGCATAATTTCGCGGATATATTCTGCACCCACCACATCAAATGCACATGTCTCAGAAGCCACTACGTAAGCATCCCCTAACAACCCAAGTGAAAGAGGTCTCAGACCATGCGGATCAAGGGCCACCATTAATTCCGTTTCCGTCATAATTAAATAGGCGTACGCTCCTTTTAGCATGGAGAGCGCATTTTTTACGCGATCATTAAGATGAGGATAGCCGCTTCTTCGTATAAGATGGGCCAATACTTCTGTATCAGAGCTTGTTTGAAAAATACTTCCCTGCGTCTCAAGCTGGTGTTTCAAGGAATTGGCATTGACTAGGTTTCCATTATGGGCAAGAGCAAGACTGCCGCTTTGTGAATGGAACAAAAGGGGCTGGACGTTCTCATAGCCGCCCCCTCCTGCTGTCGCATATCGAACATGACCGATGGCAGCCGAACCGGTTAATTTTGTCATCGCTTCAGTTGTAAATATCTCTGACACCAATCCCTCGCCTTTTACACCTTTGAGTGTTTTCCCATCAGAGACAACGATGCCGGTTCCTTCTTGGCCGCGATGCTGCAAGCTGTGAAGTCCGTAATAGGTTAACTGGGCCGCATCCGGATGTCCCCAGACACCAAAAATACCGCATTCTTCATTTAATCCCTTGATTTCAGCAAGCATGGGATGGCTCCTTTCCAAGCAGCTTTCAGTTCGTTTACTGAAGCTTCGAGAACAGATTCATTATCATTCATCACACGTAAAGCTCCAGAAGCATTTACCTGACCGATTAGCTTGGCTTTTACAAAACGTTCAAACGCTATTTGATTCTCTTCTTTTACCGTTAATAGAAAACGAGATTGGGTTTCACTAAATAAGGCAGTGACAGGGTCTCCTTCAATGGTTACCTCTGCCCCCAGTTGTTCATTAGCGAAAAGACATTCCGCGAGAGCCACACCCAAGCCGCCTTCAGACAGGTCATGTGCAGATTGAACCAACCCAGCACGAATTGCCGCTAGGACCGTATCCTGTCTTTCTTTTTCAAAAATTACATTTAATTCAGGTGCTTGACCAAAGATTCGGCCATGAATCAGTTTTTGTAATTCACTACCACCAAACTCAGGGTTCGTCTCACCTACAAGGTAAATAAGGTCGCCGCTGTTTTTAAAATGTTGCGTAGTAATATGGTCAATATCGGTTACTAAGCCCACCATACCAATAACTGGTGTCGGATAGACTGCAGTACCGCTAGTTTCGTTATATAATGACACGTTCCCGCCGATGACAGGAGTTTGGAGGACGCGACATGCCTCGCTGATTCCATCCGCTGCTTTTTCAATTTGCCAGAATACCTCTGGCTTTTCTGGATTTCCAAAGTTCAGGTTATCGGTAATCGCTAACGGCTCTGCACCGGAACAAATAATGTTACGCGCCGCTTCCGCCACGGCAATTTTCCCGCCTGTTTCCGGATCCAAATAGACATAGCGTGAGTTGCAATCAACCGTCATCGCTAAAGCCTTCCTTGTTCCGCGAATCCGAAGAACCGATGCATCTGATCCAGGAGAAACAACCGTGTTTGTGCGAACCATGTAGTCATATTGCTCATACACCCATTCCTTGCTGGCCACGGTTGGCTGGCTCAGAATTTTTACTAGTGTGCCTTTTAAATCGTCGACTTGAGGAATCTCTTGCTCAGTTGCCTGGAACTCCCTAAAATAAGCCGGCTCTTGGGATGGTTTATGATAAACTGGTGCATCCTCTGCTAGAGCATCCACCGGTACATCTGCCACCGTTTCCCCTCTATGGATTAAGCGCAGTTTCTTATCGTCCGTTACCGTTCCAATCGCCACTGCTTCTAAATCATATTTTTTAAAAAGAGACGTAATTTCCTGTTCTCTTCCCTTTTTAACGACGATCAACATGCGTTCCTGGGACTCAGACAGCATCATTTCATAGGCAGTCATCCCTGTTTCCCGCTGCGGTACAAGGTCTAAATTCATCTCAATGCCCATTCCCGCTTTACTTGCCATTTCTGCAGACGAGCTGGTAAGTCCGGCTGCACCCATATCTTGAATCCCTACAAGTGCATCGGATTGAATGAGTTCAAGGCAAGCTTCTAAAAGAAGCTTCTCCATAAATGGATCGCCGACTTGAACTGCTGGACGTTTTTCATCGGATTGTTCGTTTAATTCCTCGGAAGCAAACGTAGCACCGTGGATTCCGTCGCGGCCTGTTTTTGCTCCTACATACATCACCGTATTACCTACACCATGGGCCAGACCCTTTTTAATATCCTTATGGTCAATAAGGCCGACACACATCGCATTCACCAGTGGATTGCCTTCATAGCAAGGCTCGAACTGGATTTCGCCGCCAACCGTTGGAATGCCAATACAGTTGCCATAACCGGCAATCCCGGCAACAACCTCTTTAAATAAATAACGAACACGAGCTGAATCCAGCTCACCAAAGCGAAGCGAGTTTAATAGAGCGATAGGACGTGCGCCCATGGAAAACACATCACGGATAATCCCGCCGACACCAGTTGCCGCACCTTGATACGGCTCAATCGCCGATGGATGGTTATGGCTTTCAATTTTAAAAACTACGGCCTGGCCGTCGCCGATATCAACGATCCCCGCTCCTTCACCAGGACCTTGAAGTACTCTATCACCCGTAATCGGGAATTTTTTCAGCACCGGCTTTGAGTTTTTATAGCTGCAATGCTCCGACCACATGACTGAAAAAAGACCTGTTTCCGTATAATTAGGCGTACGGCCTAAGAGCGATTCAATCATTGCAAATTCTTCATCGGACAAACCCATTTGCTGATAGATTTTTTCTGTTTTAATTTGGGTAGGATTTGGTTCAAGCGTTAACAACATATGCTTCCCTCCAAGCCTTTACAATTGATTGAAACATTTTTAGTCCATCTGCCCCGCCTAACAGCTCATCCACTGCACGTTCAGGGTGTGGCATCATTCCAAGGACATTGCCCTTTTCATTTACGATTCCCGCAATATTTTCGAGACTTCCGTTTGGATTTTCCTGATAAGTAAATACGATTTGGTTATTTGCTTTTAGTTTCGCAAGCGTTTCTTCATCACAGTAGTAATTTCCTTCTCCGTGAGCAACAGGGATTGTGATTGCTTCTCCTTGTTGATAGTCGGCAGTAAACATCGTTTGGTTGTTTTCCACTCTTAGTTGGACCGGCTTGCAGATAAAGGAAAGACTCTCATTCCTGCGCATCGCTCCAGGCAACAGCCCGGCCTCAAGAAGAATTTGGAATCCGTTACATACACCCAGGACTGGCTTGCCTGCTTCGGCCGCTTTTACGACCTCTTTCATGACCTTGCTAAAACGAGCGAGTGCACCTGAGCGGAGGTAATCTCCATAGGAGAAACCACCAGGCAGCAAAATTCCATCAAACTCTTCTAGGCTCTCAGTATCGTGCCAAACATATTCCACTTGCTCACCCAGTTCATTTTTTATCGCATGGTACATATCGATATCACAGTTCGAGCCTGGAAAAACGATCACCGCAAACTTCACTGAGCGACACACTCCTCTACCTCGTATCGATAGTCTTCGATCACTGGATTGACAAGTAAGCTTCTGCACATTTCATTTACTATTTCATCGATGTCCTGCTCTGATTTTTCAATAGTGAGTTCCATATATTTTCCGATTCGCACATCGGCCACTTGCTTGTAGTTGAGTGAATGCAGTGAGTGTGTGACTGCTTTCCCTTGAGGATCTAATACACTTTCTCTAAGAGTGACATATACCTTAACTTTATACATGCTGATGACCTCCAAGTCTCTCTAAAATAGTCTCATAGGCTGTGGTTAGACTACCTAAATCACGACGGAAAACATCCTTATCGAACTTTTCGTTGGTTGCTTGATCCCACAGTCGGCACGTGTCAGGGGATATTTCATCGGCAAGGAGAATGCTTCCCTTTTCGTCTTTACCAAACTCTAGCTTGAAATCGATGAGACGGATACCTAGCTCTGAAAAGAAGCTGGATAAAATAGCATTTACCTCGAGTGCTTTTCCTCGTAAAATATAGATTTCTTCTGTTGTAGCGATATTTAGCTCAAGAATATGGTCAATTGTGATGAGTGGATCGCCTAATTCATCATCTTTTAGATAAAATTCCACAATCGGTGTGGTTAGTTTTTTGCCTTCTTCGATTCCCAATCTTGTTGAAAGGCTTCCTGCTGCGACATTGCGAACGACGACTTCAAGCGGGATAATGCTTACTCTTTTCACCAGCTGTTCCGTTTCTGAAACGCGCTCGATAAAGTGTGAATCGATCCCGTGTTCTTTAAGCTTTAAAAATATCAAACTAGTAATCTCGTTATTTAATCGGCCTTTGCCGGCAATGTCTGCCTTTTTTTGCCCGTTGTATGCGGTGGTGGAATCCTTGTACTCTACCAAAACAGTGTTATCGTTGTCTGTTGTGTAAATGCGTTTCGCTTTTCCTTCGTATAAAAGTTCTTTCATGGATTGGTTCGCTCCTTGTTCGCAATATTGGGAATCTTCAGACTGTAAATAGGCTGGTTGTGCCATGTCCCTTGGTTTATTTTTGGTTGGGGGTCACGTTGTGATGCTTTACGCGACCGCCAACCCTTTTTTTTCTTTGTTTGGGGCTCGTAGATCCTCTCTATGCGACCGTTAACCCTCTATTTTCTCTGTTTGGGGCTCGTAGATCCTCTCTACGCGACCGTTAACCCTTTTTTTCCACTGTTTCGGGCTCGTAGAACCCTTCTACGCGACCGGCTGCTCTCTTTTTCCTCTGTTTCGGGCTCGTAGGTCCTCTCTACGTTACCGCAAACCCCTTTTTCAAGATAGTTCGGGCTCATAGAACCCCTAGCCTAGCTTCTACACCTTCACCCATTCAACCCTAATCGGTCAAAAATCGTATCTACATGCTGTAGATGGTAGTTATAGTCAAAGCAATCGGCAATTTCAACCGGTGACAGCAACGAAGTAATTTTACCATCTGCTTCAATCAAACCACGGAATGGAACCTGATTCTCCCACGCCTCCATCGCTTTCGGCTGTACCGTATCATACGCCTCTTCACGTGATAACCCTTTATCAATCAGCGCAAGTAGCACACGCTGTGAGTAAATCAACCCAAGCGTCCGGTCCATATTTCGTTTCATATTTTCCGGATACACAGTAAGATTTTTAATAATATTACCGAAACGGTTTAACATATAATTCAAGCCAATCGTCGCATCTGGCAATATAATTCGTTCAGCAGAAGAATGCGAGATATCACGCTCATGCCACAGCGGCACATTTTCATAAGCCGTCAGCATGTACCCACGTAGAACTCGGGCAATTCCCGTCATATTCTCGGAACCAATTGGATTCCGTTTATGCGGCATTGCCGAGGAACCCTTTTGACCTTTTGCAAAAAACTCTTCTACCTCACGCGTCTCACTCTTTTGCAATCCGCGAACCTCCACCGCAAACTTCTCAATGGACGTCGCAATCAAAGCAATCGTGGACATATAGTGAGCATGGCGGTCACGTTGCAACGTTTGAGTTGAAATTGGTGCCCGTTGCAGTCCTAACTTTTCACAAACATACTGCTCTACAAACGGATTGATATTTGCATATGTGCCTACCGCACCAGAAATCTTACCAAACTCAATTCCTTCGGCAGCCTGCTTAAAGCGTTCCAGATTGCGCTTCATTTCTTCGTACCAAAGCGCAAGCTTCAGCCCGAATGTTGTTGGCTCCGCATGAACACCGTGAGTCCGACCCATCATAACGGTCATTTTGTGTTCCATGGCTTTGTTCTTTAAAATCTCAACAAAGTTTTCTAGATCTTTTTGTAAAATTGCATTCGCCTGCTTTAAAACATAAGAAAGTGCTGTATCCACCACATCTGTTGACGTTAATCCGTAATGCACCCATTTCCGCTCTTCCCCTAATGTTTCGGACACCGCGCGGGTAAAGGCCACCACGTCGTGTCGTGTTTCTGCTTCAATTTCTTTGATGCGCTCAATATTGAAGGACGCGTTTTGGCGTAATTTTTCAACATCCGCCTTTGGAATATCACCTAGCTCCGCCCATGCCTCACAGGCTAGAATTTCTACCTCCAGCCAGGCATTAAAGCGGTTCTCCTCTGTCCAAATGGCACCCATCTCAGGTCTTGTGTAACGATCAATCATGTTTTATCCCCCGATCTTTTCTTTTGCTGTGTTCCAAATACTGCTCATTTCGAGCTCCTTAAGAGCGTCCGCAGTTGTTTCTCGTAAAAGTGTAACATGACCCATCTTCCGTTTCCATTTAGGATCTTCTTTTCCGTACAGATGAACCTTCCAATCTTTTTGGGTAGGAATCTCTCTATACAAGGTTTCAAGATGCTCTCCTAATAGATTGACCATAACGGCTGGTTTTAATAGCTCCGTGCTTCCTAACGGCCAGTTACAAATAGCACGTATATGCTGCTCAAACTGTGAGGTCTCGCAAGCTTCTATCGAAAAATGCCCGGAATTATGCGGCCTTGGTGCCAGCTCATTAACATATATGGTCCCATCATTCGTTAAAAACATTTCTACTGCCAGTGTGCCCACTAATTCAAGAGAATCTGCTAATTCCTCCGCCTTTTGAACAGCTGCTGCTACAACAGTCTCTGAAATCCTCGCTGGGACAATCGTTTGATGTAAAATATTATCGACATGAATATTTTCAGCTACAGGGAAAATGGCTGTTTCACCATTTTGCTTGCGTGTCACAATGACAGATAGTTCTTTTTCAAATGGAATCCATTTCTCCAACACACATGGACCTAGTTCACATAGAGCCTTACCCTCTAACACGTCTTCCGGATGGTGAATGACAAGCTGCCCCTTCCCATCATACCCGCCTCTTGCTGTTTTTAAGACCGCCGGGTACCCAACTGCATCTATTTTTAACAATAAATCATGCAAGCTCCGTATCACCTCATAGGGGGCAACTTCGATACCCGCCTGCTGAATCACTCGTTTTTCCTTGATCCGATCCTGTGTAATTGTAAGTAGAGTTGGACCTTGCGGCACATAGGCATGCTCACATAACCAGCCTAACGTATCTGCATCTATATTTTCAAATTCGTATGTAATGACATCGCTCATCTCTGCTAACTTACTGATGGCCTCTCGGCTATTGTATGCACCAATCACTTGCACATCAGCTACTTGGCCGCAGGGAGAGTCTGGTGTCGGTTCTAAAACGGCAATTCGAAAGCCCTGTGCCTTTGCTGCTAGAGCCATCATTCTTCCCAACTGACCTCCACCAATTATGCCAATAGTTGCTCCTGGTAAAATCACTTTAGACAAGCTGATCACTACTTTCTAAGACTTCTAGTTTAATAGCTTCTCTTCTCGCTTCTAATTGATTAGCAAGCTTCTGATCTTCTGTTGCTAAAATTTGTGCGGCCAAAAGACCTGCATTTATAGCCCCAGCTTTTCCAATGGCCACCGTTGCCACTGGCACACCACCTGGCATTTGCACAATGGATAGCAGGGAATCTAATCCTTTTAAGGCTTGTGATTGAATGGGAACACCGATAACCGGAAGAGTTGTCTTTGCCGCTACCATGCCTGGAAGATGCGCTGCACCGCCTGCTCCCGCTATGATTACCTTTAGCCCTCTGTTTCTAGCTTCTTCAGCATAGGTAAACATCAAATCAGGCGTCCGGTGCGCTGAAATCACCTTTTTCTCATAGACAATTTCAAGCTGATCAAGAATGTCACATGCATGCTTCATTGTTTCCCAGTCCGACTTGCTCCCCATGATGATGCCAACTTTCATTCCTACTCACCCTTTTCTCTTAACTTGTCACACGAATGGACATCAAGGTAAAATACAAACAAATAGAAAATACCCGAAACAAATAGCCTCTCGATAAGAGAAAGCCATTTGCCCGGGCATTAGAAAGAATTCATAAATAAACGTAAGGGGACTTCCCCTTATTGCCGAACATATAGACTTTCCCTCATAGTCCAATAATTTACGGTTATTGGGTAGAAACTTATGGGCCATATTCCCATGGATATATGAGGGTAAAGATTAATTGTTACATCTGATAGCTTTATCTTACCAACCAACCCAATCGTATGTCAACAATAATATCGAACATTATTTTTAAATAATACTACAATGTTCGTGTTTTACTCCGACAACTGGGCTTCAAACACGATTTCACGACCGACTGGTTCGTAAATAGTTTCGTTTCCCTTTTTCACTTCTCGAAAAATGGGTTTCTCTGTACGCCGGACAGGAACATAACCTTGCTGTTTCATTCTATTCAAGCAATCCTCAATACTTTCATTTTCCTGGACCTCAAATTTCTGCTTCTTACTCATGAAAATAATTTCCCTCTTTTCACTGATTTGACCCAGAAACCACCATGGATGGATTTCGGTTCATAGGTAATGATGAATGCCTTAGGATCCAAACTTTTTATCGCATCATATAGTTTTAATTCAAATTTTCTTGGGGTGAGTATTTGCATCGCCATCCGGTCGCCTTCAAGTCCATTTGCTTCCCAATTGGTGACGCCATACCCTTTTTCTCTTAGAATTTTAGGAAGGTCTTTATCATATTCCTTTGTTATTACATTAACAGTAATATAGCCTAGAGCCAGCTTTTCTTCAATCTTCATACCGGCAATGACACCGACACCATATCCAACCGCGTAGGCTATAAGGTTTTGAATTTCATTGAGATTATTTAATACCAGACCCAGTCCAAGCACATAAATAACCACTTCAATCGTACTAAGAAATGCTGCGAGATAGCGCTGCCCCTTTAAAGTTAGTATCATCCTTATGGTAAAAAAAGAAACATAGACAATATTGATGAGCAGAATAATCACTACCATGATAAAACTGTTTTCTAACACAAGATGTCCTCCTCCACGATTGCTTCCTACCACTTTAACATATAATTTCCTATGGGTCAGTCCTTAAGTGTTGTAATATGCCCCGAATTTTCCAGAGTTTGTGAAGTATGCAGGTCTTCTGCTTGCTTGAGAAGCATCGTGTCCTCGGCTAGTCGTATCTCGTAATTGTATAATGTTTGGGCAATTATTCTCCTAGTTTGTTTTGCGGCATCCCAGTAAAAAGCGTCATCAACCAATCCGGTAATCGTGTATTCAATTCCTCTGAAGGAAGCATTTAAAGATGTCATCCCGTAAACTTTAAATGGCTCAACGATACATTCTGTCGCGTCTAATTTCATGCATGGCTTGTTTACTTCATTGATTTTTTCACAAGCCAATTCTAGAACCTCCCATACCTTATCAGGATTTTCCCGATAGCTGATGACCACTCTCTCGATGACACGCATTTGATTGATATTGTAATTATGTATTTGCTTGATTTCGCCGTTACTTATAGTTAATAGTTTGCCACTCCACTCCCTGAGTTTAATAAATCTTAGTCCTATTTCCTCAACTGTTCCGTTGAAGGTATTGTTAATCGTAATGAAGTCACCTTTATGCAGCTGCTTCTCATATATTAAGAAAATCCCTGAAAGGATATCTCTAATCAGGCTTTGTGCACCAAATCCGACGATCACTCCGACTACTCCAGCCCCCGTAAGAACTCTGCCAAAATGGGTGACATATTGAGAGATGGCAAAAAAGATAAAGCTTAAAGTGGCGGTATACTTTGTTAATGATCGGATCATACTCTCGATCGTTTGTTCTTTTCGTTCCTCAATAAAATGAGTACGCTTAAAAAAATCATGGACGAGTTTATTGATAATATAAACACAAATCCATGCAATCACAGCAGCCAAAATAATACTCGTCAATTTATATTTATGGAGCAAATTCAACCAATCCATCATTTCACCTTCTTCTTTTATCACCCATAGTGTTTACAATTGAATGCAAAATAATTTTTAGAAACTTATGCACTCTAAATAATAGGTAGACACATTCTATTGATTGAGGAGTTCCTATGATTAAGAAAACACTTATAATCGTACTTTTTTTAACAGCTTTTCATGCAAGTGTATTTGCGAGTGCCTCGATTGCAACCACCCAGGCGGCTTTTATTAGAGACAATGATTTGTGGGTTAAAGTAGTTGATAAGGAAGAGCGGATTACAAATGGAGACTTAATAAGATATCCAAAATGGTCGCATGATGGCTATTGGATTGCTTATTTAAAGGGGGCAAAAGATGCTGATGAAACTTTCTTCATCGGAGATTTGTGGCTTTATAATATTAAAATGAAAAAGCAATTTAAAGTAAAAACAAATGTATCTAAAAATTTCGCTTGGTCACCACAAGGCAATCAACTCACTTTTCTTGTAAATGATGCTTTATTTTTCTTCAATTCGGATCCTTCTAGTCTTTATCTGGCTACTCCTATTGCTACAAATGTAGAGAATGTTTCATGGTTCCCTGATGGTAAAAGGTTATTGATTTCCTCAAGGAAAAAGGCTGAGCTTCATTCAGACATGATCATTTCAGAAGTGGTTTTCGATAAGGACAAGCCAAAGATTAAACCTATTTACACCATACCTATCGGGGAAGATGAGTACTATGTGAGTACGAGCGCCTTTAAATGGTCTGCGGACAAAAAGTGGATTAGCTTTTTATTAATCCCAACTGCTTCGTTATCTGCTGATAGTAATACTTTGTGTTTGTTTTCATTTGACGGGCAGATTTTTAAAAAGGTTGATGAAATGTTAAATGATGAAAACTGGTTTCGATGGTCACCCTGGAAAAATGAGCTCGGTTATATAGGTGGCTCAGGTCGAGAGGCACAGAAAGATAAACAATTAAAGACAGTCTTCATTCCGGGATTACGAAAAGAGATACTTACACCTAATGGTTATGTGGATCGTGATTTTTTTTGGAATAACTCCCACACTCTCATTGTCTCACGCTCTAAGGAAAGTGAACTAGTGGACATTGCTAAGCGCCCATTACCAAGTTTAAATAAGATTAGCGATACACAAGTGACCCAGGTTACCTTTCCTTTAAAAAACGAAGGGGATTTTGCACCACAAATCGTTCATAATCAACTGGTTTGGGTAAGGACAAATAGGAAGACCGCTAAAATACTTGTTTCTCGAGCAGATAAAAGGAAGGAAAAGGTTTGGATTAATAATGTTACTGTTGCAAGCTGGTATTATGAAAAGTGGCATTGGGATGAGGTATTTGATTTATACAAGAGGTGGGACTAGATTCGGTATTGAAGACAGTTTTATTCGTGTTTTGTGCCATTTTTGCATGGTTTTGTGCAGATATTAGGTGGTTTTGTGCCATTTTCAAAAACTTTTGTGCCGTTTTTGATGTGTTTTGTATTTTTAACCATATAAAGGAAATTTTTTCCATCAATTTAACAAGAATGAAAAAAGACAACCCTTTACAGGTTGTCTTTTCATTTGCCTGGCAACGTCCTACTCTCACAGGGACTTTCGTCCCAACTACCATCGGCGCTGAGAAGCTTAACTTCCGTGTTC
>NZ_JBDGJV010000014.1:0-163857 GCF_057656715.1 Neobacillus sp. Soil_C_43 | reverse complement strand
TGTAGTTCACTATACTCATTCTTTTTTTACAAGCGAAAACATTGTTGACACTTTTACACAATTAAATGGACTTGACTCCTATTCAGCTTCAACGGTCTCATAGAACCCTCCTACGCGACCTTTCTTTCATCTATTCACGCTTCAACGGTCTCATAGAACCCTCCTACGCGACCTTTCTTTCATCTATTCACGCTTCAACGGTCTCATAGATCCACGCTACGCGACCTTTCTTTCATCTATTCAGCTTCAACGGTCTCATAGAACCACCCTACGCGACCTTTCTTTCTTTTTTTCACGCTCAACAGTCTCATAGAACCCTCCTACGCGACCTTTCTTTCATTTCTTCACGCTCAACGGTCTCGTAGAACCACCCTACGCGACCTTTCTTTTATCTATTCACGCTCAACGGTCTCATAGAACCCTCCTACGCGACCTTTCTTTCTTTTCATCACGCTCAACGGTCTCATAGAACCCTCCTACGCGACCTTCCAATCATTTTTTCACGCTCAACGGTCTCATAGAACCTCCCTACGCGACCTTCCGATCATCATCTCACAGAAATCGGTCGCGTAGCAAAGTCCCGAAAACCTTTGCTATCTCAAATCTCTCAAATGTCCCCTAATTAATAAACACAAACTCCGTCCTACTACCAGTCTGGCCAGCAATAACCTCCAGCCTAACATCAATTCGTTCCTTTAGTTCCGGTACGTGCGAAATGATCCCGACTAACCGGCCACTGCTTTGAATATCCATTAACGCTTCAATCGCTTGATCTAATGACTCTGGGTCAAGCGTACCAAAACCTTCATCAATAAACATCGTCTCTAATGACACACCGCCCGCATAATTTTGAACCACATCCGCAAGCCCTAGCGCTAACGACAAGGAAGCCTTAAAGCTTTCACCACCAGATAATGTTTTAACATGACGTTCCTGGCCAGTATACTGATCGAACACAAGCAGTTCCAAACCACTTTGTGCATTCCCTTTCGCTCGGTCCGTTTTTCTGAGCAATTCGAAACGACCTGATGTCATTTTTCTTAAGCGAACATTCGCTTCGCGCAAAATATCGTCTAAGAAAGCGGCAAGGACATAGCGCTCAAAGGTAATTCGAAAATTATTTTGCCCTTTGGCAATCTCGTACAGATGCCCAATTAGCTTATACCTTTCCTCAAGCACTTTCATCTGTTCATTCAAGCTTACTACCCTGCTGTATATTTCTTCATTATCACGCTTTTTAACAAACAAATCCGTACGTTGCTGGTTTAGCTCTTCCAGCTCGCTTGTTCGTTTTGCAAGCTCCAGCTTTAATCCCTCAACATCAGGCGTTTTCACATCTGATAATAGTTCTGTCAACTCGTTCAAACGATCAGTAACCGAACGTAACTCTTCTCGATAAGCACGGATTTGCCCCTCAAGTCTGCGAATTTCATCCTCCGATTGTTTCGAAGAATGATACACACCATAGTTTTCAAACCCTTGCTCAGATAACTTATCTTTAAAGATCTCCCGTTCTGTAAGAAGCTCCTGTTGCTTGCTAGAGAAATGACTCTCGGCATCCTGCAACCTAGCTGATTCATTTGAGCGCTTTTCTTTCACACCTTGTAAGCGTTGTTGAGCTTCCTCTAGCTGTTTCAATAGGATCTCATAGCGGTTACGTGAAGCAGAGAGCGTTTTTTCGTATTCAACTTCTGAACGAAGATTCTCTGGTATGAGCTTCATCATTCTTGTCAAATTCGTTTTCTTTTCTGTAAATTCAACAGTTACTTCGTTCACCCTTGCCACTAACTGTTGAATAGCAAGCTGCAACTCGCTTTTTTCAGCCTCATGCTTTTCAATGACACCCTTTATATGGTCCAGCTGTTGTATCTGTTCTGCAAGTTTGCTTTGAGTCTGGACAAGCTGATTTTTCGCAGTGGACGTCTCCATTTTCACATGTAATAAATCCTCTTCTGAAAAATCAGCACGGTAGGAACGTATTTCTTGAAGCATTTCCTGAACTGCATCCTTCTGTGTTTTTTCAGCGGATTGACTTTGGTAAAAATTTGCTTCATCCAATGATTTTTCTCTTTCCCATTTAGCCGCCTGTTCCTTTGCAGCTTTCAAATCTTCCTCGGTTGGAATAGTGACTTCGTGCTGTAGAGCAGGAGTCGGGTGATGCTCAGAGCCACAAACAGGACATGCCTCACCCGTTTGAAGCTTTGCAGCTAAAATCGCTGCCTGCCCATGCATCCATTTCGTTTCTAGTTCATCAACAAGAGCTCTGGCGTCTGTAAATTTGGCAACCGTATTTTCATAACGACCAGTACTGGTCCTTAAAGCCTGTTCAGCCTTTTTGTAGCGTCCAAGTAAGGTATCATATTTATCAAATCGATCAAGCTCAGCCTTGAGCTTATCCATTGTGCTTTCATTTTCTAAGTAGCTAAGCTTTCCTTTTTCTATCTCTTCCCTGTCTTTATTAAGGGAAGTTATATGCTCATGCAAATGGTCAATTGCTTGCTCGGATTGTCTCAATTTTTCTTGAGCTGCTTTTAACTCAGCATCCTTTTGTGATGTCTCTTTAAGCAAGGCTGCAAATGAATAGACATCTTCTTTCATATTAACTAATTGATTGACTTCATTGAGGGCTGTTTGGCGTTCACCCTCTCGCTCAAGTTCCATTTTGAGCCTCTGCTCATACTGCTGCATTAATTGATCAAGCTTTTCCATTTCCGATTTTATAGAATCAACATTAATTTGGTGTTGATCTACTTCCTTCTTTAGCCGGTGACAAAGCTCCTCTTGTTTTGCTAAAAGAGCGGCTTTTTGTGCTCGTTGGACCTGCACTTCTTTTTCCGCGAATAACGCTTCTTGTGCGACAAGTCGTTCTTTTTGATTTTTTAAATCCACTTTAGTCTGCAACTGTTTTAAAATCGCTTCCGCTTCAAAAAGCTGTTCCTTCAGTTTATCCTGTTCCAGACCCTTAACTTTAAACTGAATATTCAGTTCCTCAAGCCTTTCACCGATACCAGAAATCTCTTCCTTTAAGAGGGGCAGTATAATCGTATCATTTACACTATTTGCCTCTATATATTCCCGCAGCTCCTCATTTGTCACTGCTTGGATGCGCCGAATTGCCTCGTTTCGTGCCTGCACTTGGTCCTCTACTGCTTTTTTAAGATCCGTTGCTTCTATTTTCAGCTTCTCTTCGACCATTTTATATAACTGGGTATGGAATAAGCGCTGAAGAATCACTTCTTTATCTTTACTGTCCGAGGTCAATAGTTTTCGGAATTCACCCTGTGGGATCATCAGAATTTGCCTGAATTGATTTGCATCAATCAGCATAATTTCTTTGATTTTCTCTTCCACATCATTGATTTTTGATGCCAGCAGCTTTTTCTCGCCATTTTCATCCCACCGATATAGTTCGGCTTTTGCACCTAGCTGTGTAAATCCTTCTCCCTTGTCCTTTTTCTTTAACTGTTGTGGGGACCTTGTTATCGAATAAACTTTATTCCGAAGAGAAAAATCGAGAGAAACCTCCGTTAAATGTTCATCGCTGGCAAATTGACTACGAAGTTCTGGACCATTCCGATCCTCACCACTGGCTTTTCCATAGATTGCATAACTAATCGCATCAAAAATGGTCGTTTTTCCGGCACCTGTTTTTCCAGAGATCACAAACATCGTTCGATTACCTAAATGGGAAAAGTCGATTTCTTCCCTGCCCGCGTAAGGACCAAATGCCTGCATGGTTAGTTTTAATGGTTTCATTTGATTCCCTCCTCACGCAGTACTTTTTCGATAATCTCTGCCATTACCTCTTTTTTATCACTAGTAAAATCAGAAGTAGTAATCTCTGAGTAAAATTGTTCAAATAACTCAAGCTCAGACTTTTTCTCGCTGCGAATTGCGCTGAACGACTGCTTTTTTTTCAAATCAGTAATGTCTATTTTTCTTTCAAGATGTAGAACATTTGGGTACACTTGGCGCAATTTATTGATCGGGTCTATTAGTGCCCCTTCGTCAAGAAGAGTAACTTTCAAATAGTCATGGACCAGTTCTTTTTCATAAAAATGGGGGTCGAGTAGTTGTTCCAAATGGCCTTCTAACTCGCGCATATCGTGCCTTGGAGTAAGAGAGCGGTAACGATGGGTAAAATTCCCCTTCTCATCCATTTCGATGATTGAGATGGACTTTTTCTGTTTTGCTTCTGAAAAAGAATATTTTAATAGTGAACCTGAATATTTCACTTTACTGTGGTTGATGGCATCAGGACTGTGCAAATGACCTAGAGCTGTATAAGAGAATGGTTCGAACAATTCAGCACCCACACATCCAGAACCACCAACAGATAATACTCGCTCGGAATCAGAGGTTTGGCCCCCCAGGACAAAGGCATGTCCTACCAATACATTCGGTTCATTTGGATTTAATGATTCTTCCATTTTGCCGATTAGTGCTTTCATGGCCTCTTGATGGGAGTGGATCGTCTCGTCTTCAAGAAGCTGGCGGACAACCCCAGGCTCTGCATAAGGAACAAGATAGAAGTTCACTCCATTAATGCTTACAGGCTTGAAGCTGTTTGTTAATTTACCAGACAAATAGAATTGGCTGTGTTTATACCAAGAGCTGCCGAACGACAGACGCTCTGCACTGTCGTGGTTACCAGCAATTGCAATCACAGGCGTCTTCAACTCTACATTAATCTTAAAAAGAATCTCATCTAGTAACTCTACTGCATCCGTCGGAGGCACAGATCGGTCATATAAATCTCCTGCAATGACGACCGCATCTGGCTTCTCTTCGGCCACAATAGCCACAAATTGTTCCAAAGCCTCGCGCTGATTTTCTGTCATATAGACACCGTGAACTAATTTGCCCAAATGCCAATCCGCTGTATGGATAAATTTCATCTGAATCACCTCAATTTTCATTAACTTTACTTTTACGAATACTACCATTATAGCAAAATACCAATAACAATGAGGCTGGAAATCATTATAGAATGGGGGTAAAATAAGGATTTTTAAGCGGAAAAATGAAAAACAGCCCGGAACAATGTCCGGACTGTTAAAGTTTGTTTTAGTTAGAATTACTTCTTAGTAACGTTAGCAGCTTGTGGTCCACGAGCTCCTTCAACAACTTCGAAAGAAACTTCTTGACCTTCTTCTAAAGTTTTGAAACCTTCTGTTTGGATTGCAGAATAGTGAACGAATACGTCGTTTCCGTCTTCTGCTTCGATGAATCCAAAACCTTTTTCTGAGTTAAACCATTTTACTTTACCGTTTTTCATGTGAAAAAATCCTCCTATTGGCTAACAAAAGCCATGTGTAAAATTCACCAAATTACAACGTGATAGCTTTACTTATTTTTCTCATCCAAACATCGTTTAAAACTTTGAACAAGCTAGTAATTTATAAATCTAATCTCGTGCAACGGCTGATTAAAATTTACCATGGGATTAGCTCAACTGTCAATAAAGGAGAGGGCGACACAAACCTCCACAATTCTACATTTCTAGCGGGTTTCTCGCCAAATTTCATAGGTTAAAGGACCCTTTTAACGTGTCTATTTTCGAACAATCTGTCACTTTTTGTAGGAAAATAATAGTTTATTTTTAGCATTAAAATATTTAACCCAAATTCTATTACTTTTCAATGCTACTATTTTGAGACTCACCTGTAAAAACAATATTTCTGTCGATTTTTCCTAACCTGCACTTTACACCTTTAATGATATCCTTCACTAATAATTCCAGGCCGATGTAGGTTAAGGATGGGAAATCAGCAAATAGCTTTTTCACCTCCCACTTTAGTTCATTTTTTCCACAGATGCTGTGACGATTGATTTGGTCTACTTCTTCCTTAATTTTCTCCATTTCCTGCTTTTGTTTTGATTTGGGCAGAAGAATGATCCTATCCAAGCGCTGGAGGAATTCCAATGATTTATCTATCTTAACAGCTACTTCATCATGGACATCTTTTGTAATCAGGTTGTTTTTATATTTAAAGTCATTTAGCTTTAAAGCCGAATCATAGGTAGCTCTTACGATTTCCGCTCTTGTCATACTGTTTGTTTCATAACTCAGCATATTTTTCCACGAAGGCTGTTTCATTGCCTCCCGGAAGTCTTCGAGCTTATGACAGAATTTCTTATACCCATATTTTTCTGGATGTTCAAAAGCAGGACTTCCAGGATCAAGAAAGGGTGAGAGCGGAGCAACAAAATATGAAATACGTAGGTTACCGTCACATCTTTTGTGAATAATTTCACAAAAATCCACATTCCTCATTGCACTTTCATAATCTTGATTCGGTATCCCCGTCATAAAGAATAAATCAATTTTGGCACAATTGTGTTTTAAGGCAGCTTGCAGCATTTCAATGACCTTTTCATTTGAACATGGAAGCTTCCCATTATACTTACGGATATCCTCGTCTGCTGATTCAAGTGTCAATTCGATACTGTATTTCGGAATGGATTTATGGAGACGTTTAAAGAACTCTTCGTCCGCATAATTAAATAATTCGAACACAATTTCATTCTTCACTTTCATTTTTTCTAACCCGGCAAGGAATTCCTCAACGTACTCTTTTCCTCCCTGCCTAATATCATTTAACAGGAAAATGGGAGCACGTGTAAATCGTTGAATAAATGCTATGTCCTCAAGCATTTTTTTAGGCGATCTCATCACCAATTTTTTTCGATTACAGTTTAGCTCATAGGCATCCTTCGAGCCACCGCAAATCAAACAATTATAGGTACACCCTTTTGACGTTAAGATTGCTGTATTCGGATACTGTAGCCACCCTTTATAAGGCAATGGATCAAGTAGATTAAAATATTTAAATACGGACCGAATGATGTATCGATAGCCTGGAAAATCGAATTCATCTAAACTATCAGGAACATAGGTTATATCGTTATAGTGATAGTCCGTTCCCTTTTTCCATGTAAGATTAGGAATATCAAAAAAACTGTCCGTTTCCTTTCCCTCTAGTTTATTTAGGAGCAAGAGAATTAATTTTTCCGTTGTATCACCGCGCAAAACAAAATCAATAAACGGATATTGGATGAGTTCTTTGTGAAAATAAGTACTGGAAAGTCCGCCGAACATGACTGGGGTATCTGGGTGGTATTTTTTGATGATTTTTGCTAGTTCTACACTTCCATGAGCATGTGGAAGCCAATGGAGGTCAATGCCAAAAGCCTTTGTTTTTATTTTCCTGATTTTCTTTTCTACATCAAACTTAGGATTTAATAACATGCGATTGGCGATATTAATGATTTTTACTTTTAGTCCATACCGCTCAAGAAAATCTCCGATGCTAGTTAAGCCGATCGGGTACATTTCAAATACGGGAGAAGAAGGAACGACATCGCTAATTGGACCTGTAAATAGCATCTCCTTTCGAAAATCATATACCGTTGGGGGATGCAGCAATACCAAGTCATACATCTTTGAATCACCTTCCTAAAATGACTTTATTTGGCTACATCTTTATAGTAATCTAATTTTTGTAAAAAACAGGTATAAATTATTACAAAATAGAGATTTTTTCCATAAAAAAACCGAAGAAAATTAATTCTTCGGTGTTGCAGTGGCTTCTTCGTCTACTTCTTTAAATTTATCCAGAATCGTAATAGTATCAACGAGATGGTTATTGAAAATCTGCCTGGCAACAGCTAGCAATTCAATAATCATTGGATCCTTAAGTGTGTAAATTACCTTATTTCCTTCCTTCGTACCCGTCACAATATTTTTAGCTCGCAGGATGGTCAATTGTTGAGAAACGGCCGAACCTTCACTTCCAACGAGTGTTTGAATTTCGTTTACACTTTTATCCCCTTCTGATAAGAGCTCTAAAATACGGATTCTCAAAGGGTGTGCTAATGCCTTGAAGAATTCCGCCTTAAATTGCTGCATTTCAAGATTCAATTTGGTCACTCCTATGCTTTTTTAGATGGTAGCAGTTAGCTTCTTCCTACCGCCTTCCACCGTCTCAACAGCTGATAGCTTTTTACATTCTCTAAAGGCAAAATGCTTGCAGCCTAGACATTTATTTTTGTTTATATGCTCTAAAGCATATTGTATAGCCACTCCTGTATGATTGAAGAAGTGGTCTTCCCCGATTAATTGATATAAACCTGTCTTTTTCAACACATTTTCTGGTTGAGGATTTAAACCCGATATCATAACTATACCATTTTTCGAAAAATGGTGAACAATACTAGACAAATTTGCTTCTCCAGTTGTATCTATTAAAGGTACTTTACTCATTCGGAGAAGTAGAATTTTTGGCCGATAGTTAATTGTGCTCATAATTGTTTTTTCAAAAGTGTCAGCAGCACCGAAAAATAATGGTCCTTCCACATTAAAAATACTAATTTGCGGGCAATCGTGTGTATCTGAGACCATTCCTGTCTCTACCTTTTCATGTTTATGTTCTCTATTCGGCAATGCTTTTGCCGTAACCATCACATCGCTCATTCTCTTCGCAAATAGAAGGGCAGACATCACTAAACCCACTTCAACAGCTGTCGTTAAATTAACAAAAACCGTTAGTAAAAAGGTGACTGCTAGGACGAGTGAATCGGTCGATTTTGTTTTTAATATATGAGAGAACACCTTTCTCTCGCTCATGTTCCAAGCAACTACCATCAATATAGGCGCCATGCTTGCCAAAGGAATATAGGATGCATATGGTGCGAAAAATAGTAAAACAAGTAATACGACTATCCCATGAATAATTCCTGATAACGGAGAAATCGCTCCATTCTTTATGTTCGTGGCTGTACGGGCAATAGCCCCAGTAGCTGGAATTCCACCAAATAAGGGTGTAATCATATTGGCAATTCCCTGCCCTATTAACTCTTTGTTGCTATTATGACGATTATTGGTCATTCCATCTGCTACCACTGCCGATAGCAAAGATTCAATGCCACCCAGCATAGCGATGACAAATGCCGGCTTTACAAGCTTCATAATCATATCCATATCAATGCTTGGAATTTGTATTTGCGGCAATGTACTTGGAATTTGACCATAGGCAGTTCCAATCGTGGCCACTTCACTTGGAAAAAAAAGAGTGGCAACCAATGTGGAGACCATTAAACCAATGAGCGGACCTGGAACTTTAGGTTCAATCCTTGGTGTAAGGATCACAGTAAGCAAGCAAATAGCTGCTGTTAAAATACTAAAAAAGTTCAACGTATTTAGATGTACAGCTAGTTCGTTAATGTTCTCAATAAACTCCTCATGCTTTTTTATTCCCTCTAAACCTAGGAAACTTGCAATCTGCCCTGTGAAAATGGTAACCGCAATACCTGCCGTAAATCCAATCGTTACCGGTCTAGGTATATATTTAATCAAGGAACCCAGTCTAAAAATACCCATCAGAAGCAGGATAACACCGGCCATGAATCCTGCTATTAGCAGATTTTCATAACCGTAGGTCATCACCACTCCAAATAAAATAGGAATAAAAGCCCCAGTTGGACCACCTATTTGGTATTTGGATCCGCCAAATAAGGAGATAAGAATCCCGGCTACAATGGTCGTATAGATTCCGTACTCTGGCTTCACCCCTGAAGCAATGGCAAATGCCATTCCGAGGGGAATAGCGATTACCCCTACAATCAATCCTGACAGGAGATCCTTCGGTACATTCCTTAAGGAATAATCATGGAATCTTTTATCAATAAACATATCAACCCTTCTCATCTTATAATTTTGTATATCTGATTATTTGAATATAGAATAATTCAACATTCTTATCAAGCATTTTTTATAAAAGTAATGGAAATTTTTTTCTTTGAATGTCTCTTGTTTACTAAAAGTATTCGTGTTACAATAGCAAAGCGATGAGCTGAGTTGTGTAAGTCGAGAAACATTCCTTATGGAGCACACTATGTGGAGTGTGGTTTTTCGCCTCAATACGCAAAAAGACGTCTGTTTCGACAGACGTCTTTTTTATTTGTCCTATAAAGTCCTTCCCTTAAAATTAGCACTTTTTCCCTAATTTTTTTATAATAAATATGGACTTATATTTTATAAAAATTGGAGGGATATTGATGAATAACCATGAAATCGATTTTAAGATTTATGGAGATGATATGCAGTTTGTCGAGGTAGAGCTTGATCCTCAGGAAACAGTGGTTGCCGAGGCAGGAAGCTTTATGATGATGGAAGATGACATACATATGGAAACGATTTTTGGAGACGGTTCCAGCAGTGGTGGTAGCGGCCTGATGGGTAAACTTTTCAGTGCAGGTAAGCGCGTACTCACAGGAGAAAGTTTGTTCATGACTACCTTTACCAATACCGGCATGGGCAAGAAGCGAGTTTCATTTGCCTCCCCTTATCCTGGAAAAATCATTCCTATGGATTTAAGTGAGTATGGCGGGAAGATCATTTGTCAAAAGGATGCCTTCTTAGCGGCTGCAAAAGGTGTTCAAGTTGGTATCGAATTCCAACGTAAATTGGGTGTCGGCTTCTTCGGTGGCGAAGGCTTTATTATGCAAAAGCTTGAAGGCGACGGCATGGCATTTGTTCACGCGGGTGGAACAATTATTAAAAAGGACCTTCTTCCTGGCCAATCTTTAAGAGTGGATACAGGCTGCTTAGTGGCTATGACGAGCAATGTTAATTACGAAATTGAATTTGTAAAAGGTGTGAAAACGGCCCTGTTCGGCGGTGAAGGCTTATTCTTCGCCACATTACGCGGTCCTGGATCTGTGTGGATTCAATCGCTACCATTTAGCAGGCTAGCAAGCCGCGTATTTGCTGCCGCACCTTCTCGCGGTGGTTCAAAGGATGAAGGTAGTATCGCACGAGGAATTTTTGATATGTTTAATGGTGACTAATATTTATTTTGAGAAGCAGGACTCACGTTGTGGGTCATGCTTTTTTTTTGATTAATGGAGATTTGTAGAAATAGTAAGATTTTGTGTAGAAAAGTTGCAGAAGTGTGTAGATAAATCATAAAAGTGTGTAGATAAACAATGATTTTGTGTAGAAATATCTTAATTTCGTGTAGAATTCCTACATACATGCAAGCAGGACTCCCTCAATTAAAGCAAAAAACCAGGCCGAGGCCCGGTTTTTTGCTTTATTTAAGACTAACTTACACCCTGTTCCGTATTCCATGAACCTTGAAGTTTGCGAATCGTTACTATTTGACCAATATGATGAGCATTATGGAGAGTTACACATGTTAACGTTCCAATCCAGGGGTCATTAACACCTTCTTCAGGATTAACAGGTTGATCTAGTTTCTCTTCCTCACACTTACGAACAGTATTGTACCAGTCCGACATTACTAAATTAAATTTCCCCTCAACCTCAGGCCATTCTAAATCGCTCAAATTTCTAAAAGTAGAGTCATTATTTCCTTCCATCTTTTGAAGAGGCATCTCTTTAAATCGATGTAAATAACGTTCATTCCAAAAGATTAGATGGTTAACAATTTCCTTGATTGAGTTGCTATCTTCAGACCCCTTCCATGATGCCTGTTCTGATGTTAGGCCAGCGACAGCACTTTGAAAGGAAACAAACCAACCATTTTTGTTATGACAATATAAAAGTTGTTCGAGGATGACATCTTTTCGATTCATAGACAACTCTCCCTATGTTTTATATTTAATCATATTAAAAGCAGGATTGTTCATGCATCAAATTTTCCGTTTTCTATTCCATATCTAATTTTTTCAGTTTACTAAAAGCTTGCTCTCTTTTTAAATTATAGGATTGCCACGGAAGGTTAGTGGTGAGTGCTTCCCTCTTTCTATCCAGCAAGATGTTTCGTAAGCCAGGTATATCAGGATTTTCCTCATAAAGGGTGATTAATCCTTCCACCCCCGTGTATGATAACTGATTGAGATAATTTATATCAATTTTGCCACTTGTTTCGAAGCGGTTCATGTTTTCTTTTATTACGATTTTATCTAGGTCAATTACTGCTATTGCTGTGTAATAGATCATGGATGAAATAAAATAAAAGTGAAATAATGAAAGTTTTTCCACCCAAATTTTCACCAAGGAATAAGCAAAAATAATGACCAGAAAAATCATAAACGAATGGACAAGGACCCTGGTAAAAGTAAAGCCATACGCTTCCTCATACATGCCTAACCGTAGAAATGCTGAACTTAGCATCACTGAGCTTGAAAGAACAAGAATGGTAAGCAATACTTGCGTAAATCGCTTAATAAAAGAATTCGTCAGCTGAACAAACGTGATGACAATAATAGTAATTGATAAATTGATTAAGGTGACAAATAAAAGCTCAAAAAAGCCTTTTCTTGCATACTCCGCGTAAGTGTAGTTATCTTGTAGAGTGCCACTGAAGAAGTATTTAAACTGTACCAGCGTAAATAAAATATAAACAATATTTATGAGGACAAGTACTGTAATTGAAATAATTCCGTCCATTTGAAACTTCACCGTATTGTCTTGTTGTTTAAGCACCCTTATCTGCTTAATTAGCAGCACTTGCATAAAGCCAAAGAAACCAAATGTGGAGATAAGGATGACGATTAAACGAAACACCCCTTCTGCGTCCAACACATTGAACCAATCCGGAATCCCACCAATGATTCGTTCAAACTGCGTATCAGCAGACATGAGTAATCTCAATACAACCATTAAGACAGGTATCGAGATGGCAACCCCGATTAATATTTTTTTCCATACTAACCACTTGTCGCCACCCACACCATGTTTTAGTCCTTCTCCTAAAACCGAACTGAATTTTAAGTTATATTTAAACATATCAAAGAGCCTTGAAAATATTAGAGTGATAAATGCAGGCTGGTTCCATTTGAAATTTTTTGGGCTTGTTATTAATACTAAATGAGAAATAACCAATCCTGGTATAACAACGATATTCAACGCTTTGAAAAGCTGGTTATCATTGAGTAAATAACTGGCTGATAGAAGCCATATACAACAAACAATCAAGTATCCTAATCGCTGATGTGAAAACGGAAAGCTGCGATATTTCCAAAAGAAGACGAAGTAGAATGACATAATGAATACAATATAGGAAATACCTACTTCACCTCGGAAAAATGCTTCTTCGGCTACGATCCCGAGCAATAAACATAACAATAAAAACAACCAATCTGATTTTCCAATCTTGATTTCCATGTAGCATCCCTCTTTTTATATAGATTTTCTATATATATAGTTTTACTAGGTATACAGGCAAAAAAAACTGCTCATATCGAAGCTTTTCTCCCCCACCGATATCCTAACCAGCTAATCGGGTAAAGAGTGATCGTAAAAATGATACAAGCAATAATAAATGTTTTTGTTAATAAAGGGGCAAACCATGCATGTGGTATGATGTGAAAAACTGTTAGAATCATCAACACTAAATTAGGAATGAGTGATAATAAGAACGTTTTTCTTAGAAGCGTTCGACCCCTTTGACCAAAACCCTTCCCGATTTCATATCCGAGCAGAGCCCAAAAGAACATGTACAGGAAGGCAATAATGATAGGAATAGAAGTTAAATGATCCCAAATTTTCGTTAACCATACCCATTCGAAAAGATTGTGAGCTAACGTTAATACGCTGCCTCCCCCAAAAAAAAGGATATTGAGTAGTATAAACAGCCATTTCATGTTACTTGGAGTAACGGATAGTTCATCCTTCCATAATTCAGCTATCTCCGAAGGACTCCCTAGCCTTGTTACAATATGATTTGTCAGCTCTTCTTCGTTCATATGGGATGATTCAATGAGAATTTCATCAATATGTGTCTCATATTCCAATAGGATACTTTTCTTATCTGTATGGTTTCCTAATCCCTCAGCAAGTTCTGCAAGAAACCTATTCTTCGGCCGTTCCATGCTTTGATCTCCCTATTACCTTGTTCATTACTTTAACAAAATCCTGCCACTCACGGGTTTTTTCGCTTAATAACTCTTTTCCTGCTTTAGTAATACGATAGTATTTCCGTGCAGGACCCTTTTCCTGCTCGACCCAATAACATTCAATGTACTCTTGCTTTTCAAGCTTATGAAGTGCTGGATACAAGGTACCTTCCTTAACACTCAGGCCATTATCACTACGCTGTTCAAGCTCTTTTACTAATTCATAGCCGTACATATCACGTTCGTTTAATAATTGAAGCAAGATAAGCGATGTGCTTCCTTTTACCAATTCACGGTTAAACATTTTTTCACCTACCTAGTTTTGTTAGGTACATAGAAATTCTACAACGTCATAAACTTTTTGTAAAGTAAGGAATGAAAAAAAGTGACGAATTCTTCATCGTCACTATTTCTGATTATTTCAATTTTGGATTGTTTTTTTGTCTCTCTATGAACTCATCGCGCTCTCCACCATCGGATAATTCCTCAGAAAATTCATGCCCAGTATCTTGACTTAATAATTCCCAAGGTTTAATTGTTTTTGGTGGCAGATTATTATTCGGTGCAGCTTGCTCATTCCATTTGCCCATTACATATCACCTCAATCATTATTATTTGATGTTTACAACACATTATCCAAAAATAAAAACGCTCGGAAAACTCCAAACGTTTTTGAAAGGTGTTAGATAACCATTTTTTTATTATCTTGAAGCTGTAATTCTTGCTCCCTAACCTCATCCTGCTCGCGGTTCTTTTTAATTTTTAAGTGATAGATTAAATAACATGCTGCTACAAATGGAACTCCTAAATAAAGGGCCAGCCTTTGTTCTGAATCAAACGCTAAACTACCTAATACAATACAGTTTAGGGTTAATGCGATAATCGGGAGTAAAGGGTAAAGTGGTGTTCTAAATTTTAGGTCCTCCACTTTCCCACCTTCACGGATATATTTTCTTCGGAAGGCAATCTGTGAAGCCGTAATAGAGATCCACCCAACCTGGGCACCTAAGCCTGCAACCGAAAGCAGCCAAACAAAGACTGTTTCCTCCGCAAAAAATCCTGAAAGTAATGATAATAAAGCAATACCTATCGTCAAGACTAGTGCATTTAAAGGAACCCCTTGTTTATTAACTTTTGCAAGGGCAGGGCTTGTCATTTTTTCTTTTGACATGGCATATAACATCCTTGTTGCGGCATATAGACCAGAGTTGGCAACAGAAAGTAATGCTGTAAGAATAACAAAGTTCATTAGGTCGGCCGCATAAGGAATACCAATACTATCAAAAACAACAACAAATGGACTCTCAACTACTCCTGCTTGTTTCATAGGAATTAAGCTTGATAAAACAAAAATAGCTAAAACAAAGAAAAATAGAGTACGCCAAACGGTTTGCTTAATGGATTTAGGAATCGTCTTTTCTGGCTCTTCACTCTCTCCTGCAGCAATACCTATTAATTCTGTACCTTGGAATGAAAAGTTAACCGCTATCATTGTGATTATTAGAGCAGTGAAACCATGCGGTAAAAGACCGTGAGCTGTAAAATTAGAGAAAAATGGCGCTGGTTTACCACCTTCCATGTCAATAAAACCAAAGGTTGCCGCTCCACCAAGTACAATAAAAGCTAAAATAGCAAAAATTTTGATGCTCGAGAACCAAAATTCAGTTTCTCCAAATGCTCGAGCAGAAAGTGCATTAAGCGAAAATAATACGATTGCAAATATCGCACACCAAATCCACACTGGAGAATCAGGAAACCATCTCTGCATTAGTTGCCCAGCAGATAATAACTCTAATGCGACCGTTACAGACCATCCTAACCAGTAAAGCCAACCAAGTGCAAACCCTGTTCCTGGTCCAATGAATTTTGTTGTGTAGGTTTGGAATGAGCCAGAAACAGGCATGGCTACGGATAATTCTCCTAAACAAAGCATGGTTAAGAACATGATGAACCCACCAACAATGTAAGAAAGAATAGCACCTGCAGGTCCTGCTTGGCTAATGGTGTAACCAGATCCCAAGAACAGACCTGAACCAATTACCCCACCCAAAGAAATCATAAATAAATGCCTAGTTTTCATTGTTCTTCTTAATTCATGTGTTGCATTGTTCTCGTTTAAGTTCATATACCTTCCCCCTTTATAGAATCCGCTTTCAATCTTTCCAATATTTTTACTATTCCAATCTTTATTACTTGCAATTTCTATGCCAAAATAACAAAGGCTATTTTTGAACATTTTTTGAACAAGTATGCAAAATATTTTTGCATTATATTAAAATAATTTGCACTTTACATGCAAAAATGCCCTTTCCACATAAATGGAAAGAGCATTTTTTTATCCTATTAAACCCAGCCTCGAAAACGAGAGGCCTCCGCTACTTTTTTAATACCCACCATATAAGCTGCTAAGCGCATATCCACATTATGTGTCTGTGCCGCTTTGTAAATATTTTCAAAGGATCCAACCATCACTTTAGTAAGTTTTTCACTTACCTCTTCTTCAGACCAGTAGTATCCTTGATTATTTTGCACCCATTCAAAATAAGAAACGGTAACACCACCTGCACTTGCTAAAATATCCGGAACTAGAAGCACTCCACGTTCTGTTAGAATATTTGTTGCTTCGAGCGTAGTCGGTCCATTCGCCGCTTCAACAACAATTGAAGCTTTGATATTAGCAGCATTTTGCGCCGTAATTTGATTTGAAATGGCCGCAGGAACAAGGATATCACATTCCAGTTCAAGAAGTTCTTTATTGGATATGGTGTTCTTAAATAATTGAGAGAAGGTGCCAAAGCTGTCTCTTCTATCTAATAGATTATTAATATCAAGCCCATTTGGATCGTACACGCCGCCATATACATCGGAAACAGCAACTACCTTTGCACCTGCATCATGCATGAATTTAGCTAGATAGCTACCTGCATTACCAAATCCTTGAATAACAACTCGTGCACCTATTAAGTCTATCCCTTTTTTCTTCACTGCTTCCTGAATACAAATCGTCACACCAGCTGCAGTCGCTGTTTCACGACCTTTCGAACCACCCAGCACCAGTGGTTTCCCAGTGATGAATCCTGGTGAGTCAAACTCGCGTAAACGGCTATATTCATCCATCATCCATGCCATGATTTGCGAATTAGTGTATACATCAGGGGCTGGAATATCTTTTGTCGGACCAACAATTTGACTGATTGCACGAACATATCCACGGCTCAATCTCTCAAGCTCTCTAAAAGACATTTTTCTCGGGTCACAAATAATTCCACCCTTACCTCCCCCATATGGCAGGTCGGTAATTCCACACTTTAAACTCATCCAAATAGATAACGCTTTTACTTCCTCTTCATCTACTTCAGGATGAAACCGAACGCCGCCTTTTGTCGGACCAACTGCATCATTATGCTGAGAGCGATAACCTGTGAAAATTTTAACGGAACCATCATCCATCCTTACTGGTATCCGCACAGTCAGTAAACGAATAGGATCTTTTAATAACTCAAACATTTCGTTTGTATATCCTAACTTATTAAGTGCTTTTTGAATGACCGTTTGGGTTGAATAAAATAAATTTAATGACTCTTGTTCTTTTTGCTGTTCCTTTGTCATTTCATTTACTAGCGTATTTGCAGGCATCTTTGCCACCCCTATTGTAATTAAATATTTTTATGATAATACCATTTTGATTTTCTCGATGGCCCAATCAATCTCTTCTTTTGTAATAATTAGTGGAGGGGCAAAGCGGATCACTGTATCATGTGTTTCTTTGCATAATAAGCCGGCTTCCTTTAAAGCCTCACAATAAGGTCTTGCGGCTTCAGTTAACTCAACCCCAATAAACAAACCTCTTCCTCGTATGTCTTTAATCATAGGGTTGGTGATTGTATTTAATTGTTCAAGAAAATACTTTCCTAATTCAAGTGAGCGTTCTGCTAATTTTTCTTCCTCAATTACATCTAGTGCAGCTAGTGAGACAGCGCATGCTAGTGGGTTTCCTCCGAAAGTAGATCCATGTGAGCCTGGATTAAATACGCCTAATACATCAGAATTAGCCACAACACAAGAAATTGGGAATACGCCGCCTCCAAGTGCTTTTCCTAAAATTAACATATCAGGATCTACTTCTTCCCAGTCACACGCAAACATCTTACCCGTCCGTGCCAAGCCCACTTGTATTTCGTCAGCGATGAATAAGACATTTTGCTCTTTACACAATTCAGAAGCTTGCTTTAAAAATCCTTCAGGAGGTAAAATGATGCCTGCCTCGCCTTGAATCGGCTCCATTAAGAATGCTGCTGTATTCGGAGTAATGGCTGCTTTTAGTGCTTCAATATCACCGTATGGGATTAATTTAATGCCTGGGAGCATTGGCCCAAAACCGCGTTTGTATTCAGGGTCAGACGACAATGAAACCGCACCCATTGTCCTTCCATGAAAATTCCCAGTGCACGCAATAATTTCTGCCTGATTTTCAGCAATACCTTTTACACCATAGCCCCAACGCCGTGCGGCTTTTAACGCTGTTTCAACTGCCTCGGCACCTGTGTTCATAGGAAGGGCCATATTTTTATTGGTTAGTTTACAAATCTTTTCGTACCAAGGTCCTAGCTGATCATTATGAAAGGCACGTGACGTGAGCGTTACTTTATCTGCTTGATCCTTTAAGGCTAGAATGATTTTTGGATGACGATGCCCTTGGTTCACCGCTGAATAGGCACTTAACATATCCATGTAACGATTTCCTTCTGGTCCTTCTACCCAAACACCTTCCGCTTTTGCAATTACAATCGGAAGTGGATGATAGTTATTGGCACCAAATTTATTTGTCTGCTCAATGATTTCGGTTGATTTATTTGTTACTACTGTCATTACAGTTTCCCCCTTTTATCTTCGTAAAACTATATTGCAAGTTTCGTGCCAACAATAATTTTGCATGTTGATACGGGTTTCTAAAAATATAATGCAAATTTTTTTTGCTTAACAATCTCTTTTTTTGCAAAAAACGCAAAATTATTTTGCGTTATCAAGTTTTTTTTGATTAAATAGGTGCATAAAGTATTAACAAGGGGTATGAACCATCATGGAAAAATCAAAGAATGATTTACTCTATTTAACACGAATGTATAAACGGATATTAGACGAAGTGGATGTTGGAGTTCATGCAGTTGACGAAACCGGAAAAACGATTATCTATAATAAAAAAATGATGCAAATGGAATCGATGGACATTCATGATGTAATGGATAAAAACCTCCTCGATGTCTTTATGTTTAAGGATGACCAATCTAGTACTCTTGTAAAAGCACTTCAGGAGAGGAAAGAAACAAGTAACGTAAAGCAAACTTATTTTAATAACAAGGGCCGAGAAGTTACTACAATCAACAATACTATTCCTATCTATTTAGATGAGAATCTTAAGGGTGCAGTTGAAATTGCAAAGGATGTTACTAAACTTGAACGGCTAATTAAAGGTAATTTGAATAGGGAGTCAACAAAATACACATTTGATTCCATTATAGGAACTAGTCCCGCTATTTTAGAGGTTAAGGAATCTGCTAAACGTGCGACTCGGACCTCTTCTTATGTATTGATTGTCGGTGATACAGGTACTGGGAAGGAACTTTTTGCTCAAAGTATACATAATGCCAGCGGGCGGTTATCTGCTCCATTTATTTCACAAAATTGTGCTGCACTGCCTGATAACTTAATTGAAAGTCTCCTTTTCGGTACAAAGCGGGGAGCATTCACGGGTGCAGTCGACACACCCGGATTATTTGAACAAGCTAATGGTGGAACCTTGTTGCTTGATGAAATTAATTCATTAAATTTAAATCTTCAGGCGAAATTACTCCGGGTTCTTCAGGAAAAAACAATAAGGAGAATTGGCGATACGAAGGATACACCGATCGATGTTAGAGTTATTGCGAATATGAATGAGGATCCGATTGATGCTATTGCCAATAACCGATTGAGAAAAGACTTATATTATCGGCTCGGTGTGGTAACAATCTTTGTTCCTCCATTAAAAGATCGAAAAGAGGATATTCCATTATTGGTCGCTCATTTTATTAATAAATATAATGAGCGCTTTCAAATGAATGTAAAAGGTTTATCGGAGGAAGTCCACTTGTCCTTCCTTGAATATGATTGGCACGGGAATGTTCGTGAGCTTGAGCATATTATTGAAGCAGCCATGAACATAATGATGGATGAGGAAGTTATTATGTACTCCCATTTACCTTACCAATATCGTAGCAAAATGCAATTGAAAGAGAGAATGATGCCATTATCCACTGTTGATACATTCCTAAAGGAAAATTCAGACGTAACTATACCTCTAAAAGACCAAATGGAGTTATTTGAAAAAACCTATATTGAGCATGTCCTAAAGAAAAATGATTTTAATATTTCAAGAGCAGCTAAGTCACTCGGATTGAGCCGTCAAAGCCTACAATACAGGATGAAGAAATTGAGTCTAGATAGTAAATAGTAATTTTTTTGCATAACATTTCCATTTTCTCATCATAATATAAAAAAAGATGAGGTGAAAATGATGGGACTTCTAAACTCATTTAATCAATGGAGAGAAACAAGGTATCAAAATCATGTAACCAGTATGAAAGATTTAGGCAAGTGTCCTGACTGTCAAGGTCGTGGTTATACTGTTTACCCTTATAATGAATATGCCTACTATAATTCGTTTGAATGTCCCGGCTGCCAAGGAAGCGGACATTATACAGATTGGGAAGAATTGAGATAGTTCCGTGGAAACATCAAATAGTATAAGTTGAATTCTGCTCATTAAAGATGCCCAGTATCATTCATACTGGGCATTTTTCAATAGTAGCTATAGTAGCTTTACATTCGTTTCTTTATCAGGTCTTGATACGCTTTTGAGGTCCTAACCTCTACGGTTAAGGATCCTTTTCTTACAATTGCCTTGAAGATTACTGGCGCACCTGTCGTATTTTTAAATCTAAAATCTTTACCTCCATAGGATACTGTCGCATCTCTCCCAGTTGGAACATACCCAACCTGTAGTGAATGATGGTGCTTTTCGATGTAACTAACACCTAGTTTGTCAATGGCATTAAATAAGGTGGATGAAGTTTGACAAATACCCCCACCTATACCATCAACCAATTTCCCTTCTAGAGCTTCGGGTGCCTTTTGAAACCCGTGCGCTGCGTCACTTGGGCCCACAGTCGTATTAAACGAGAAAGAGTCCCCCTCACCAAGAATAACATTATTAATGGCTTGTGCTGATAAAGCTATATTTTTCGTTCTTCCAACGACACCGCTATTAAAATGAGTAGTATAAGATGCGACTAAGACTTCCCCTAAATGGGCTGCATCTTCCACTTTATATCCACTTGCTGTCACATATAATGGCACTTCCACATTTCCACCTTTTACAGATGACTGAATCACTTTTTCTATCAATTCATCCTCATCTAATATGGTTTGTGGTGTCCCTTTTATTACCTGTCCCTTTACATCTAGCTTATCTAGAATCATTCTCTTATCATAACCAGGGGTTGTTTCCGTTCCCCTTGCTAATTCTCTAGCTATTTTTGAAATCTCTACTTTATACTTTTCAAGGTCAGTAGAAAAACCCAATTCCTTCGGATTAAAAGTTTTTATAGTTACTTTTGTTGTCGGATCAATGATACTTACAAAGACCGGCTTTTCCTCTTCCTTTTTCTTTTCCACTTTTTTCTCTATTTTTGTCTTCGGTTGTTGTTCAGAAGCCTTTGTCTCTTTAATCGGTTGATCTGTACAACCGGCCAATAGCACAAAATTCCCAGCCAATAAAATTGAAATAACCCTTGTGAGTTTTCCCATGTTCCCCCATCTTTTCCCCATTTATTTATTAAATCTAATTATTTCCTTTTCACCTACTATTTGACGTTTTTAGACTGGATTTGGTTTCAGATAGTATTCCATTTTTATTTTCATTTTCCTGCAATTAAGAGGAATGAAACCAATAGATTTTATTTTACCATTATCTAACTTTAATAAAATTACTTTTTCTAATAATAAAAATATGGAAATAAAAGGTTAGGTAACAAATAGGATAAATAAAGGGATTTTTACGGTTTCTTATGTCTTTTGCGGATTAAAAAGGGGGAATGTATCTTGTTAGATACCTTAATTCTTCTTGCCATCCTGCTATTGTCTTTGTTTCTTGTATTAGGGGTTGTATCTTATTTTAAACAGAATGGACTAAGGTGGCTTTACTTTATCCTCGCATCCATTTGCTTAGTTGGAATTATTTTTATGTTGTTTTATCATGATTGGAATTTGAATTTCCTTGCCTTTAACAACAAGGTGAAAGATGATTCTCCTAAAACAGAAATCCCAGCTGGGAATGATAAACAAAATGAAACTGATCCAGGAAAACAACAAACTCCTGTCAAGGACTCCCCTTCAGTAGACGAACCTGATGAAGAAAATCCAGATCAACCTAAACCCTCCACTCCTGTAATCATTAAAATTCCTGAAGATGAAATCATTGAATATACAGTAGTAAAAGGAGATACCCTTTGGTCCATTGCATCAAAAGCTAGTGTAACTGTAGAAAAAATCAAGAATTGGAACAATCTCTCATCCGATACTATCTATGTTGGCCAGGTTTTAAAATTGTATGGAAAGAATGTTGAACCGCCAAGAAATCAGCCTAATCAGGAACCTCCTCCAACTACTGGTCCTTCTGTCATGATTTATAATGGAAAAACAAACCAAAAGGAAATTGCATTAACATTTGATGCCGGGAGCGATGCAGCAGGTATCAGCATCCTTGATGTCTTAAAAAAGCATAACGTGAAGGCGACCTTCTTTTTAACAGGTAAATGGGTTGAGAAATATCCATCCTATGCTAAAAGAATCACCAATGAGGGGCATGAAATCGGAAACCACTCATACTCACACCCTGATGCTGTCAAAACTACAGCCAATGCATTTAAACAGGATATACTGAAAGCAGAACAAATAATTAAAAACACAACCGGCAAATCACCACGTCCATTTTTCCGGTTTCCTTATGGGTCTTTTAATACAGAAGCTCTAAAAATTGTTGGGGAAGCTGGTTATTCATATAGCGTTCAATGGTCTCTTGATACAATTGACTGGCAGCAACCTTCTACTGATGTAATTATTGAGCGAATTAAAGGTGGTGCAAGTAATGGTGATATCCTTCTCATGCATATTGGAGGAATTAATACACCAGCAGCAGTCGACCAAGTTATACCATGGTTAAAAACAAACGGATACCAACTTGTGCCATTAAGTGAAATTTTGAAATAGGTTCTAATTACACCCAACTAAGCCCCTGCTTCTTATGTTAATTGTCATAAAGCTGAATAATTTACCAGTTTTAAGGTAAGTTTAAACCTAGGAAAAATTTTTCTAGGGGTGCTAAAAATGTCCGTTTTTGTTTACCAAACGTTTATTATTAAACAAGATAAATTTAAAGAAGGAATCGATAATTTAAGAGAGATTAAAAAATTTAGAAACGAAAACTACAACCATAAGGTAGAGATTTTAACTCCTGTATCTGGGGAGGACTATACCTATGCCTTGCTTTCGACTTATGAAGGGTTAGCGGAAATGGAATTACAAAGTAAGAAAATGTTCGAGGACGAGGAATATTTAGAGCTTATTGGTCCTTTTTTTCTAGAGCATGTCGCTGAAGGCAGCATGTATACTCAAATTTATCGTTCATTAGGTGAGGTAAAAATGGCGAAAAAAGAAGAGAAAAAATAATTTGTTCAACAAAACAAACCCAAAGAGTTCCTTTGGGTTTGTTTTGTTGTTGTTACAATTCGAATGTTGATTAGTCTCGTTCTAAAAGTGCCGCCCCTGCAATCCCAGGCTTTGTCATTTCATAAATGTCTAAAATGAGATCCAGTTCCTCTTCCGTTAACACATCATGCTGTAAACAAAGTTCTCGAACTGATTTACCACTAATCGTCGCTTCCCTAGCAATACGAGCTGCGATTTCATATCCTAAATGAGGATTAACCGCCGTAATGATTCCTACACTCTTTTCTACATAATCTTTCATACGGGCTTCATTTGCTTCAATTCCCTTTAAACAATGTTCAGTAAAGGAAGCGAAACCATTATTCATGATACTGATGGATTGGAGCAAGTTAAACACTAAGACGGGTTCCATTACATTTAATTCGAGTTGTCCTGCTTCAGAAGCTAAGCAAATTGTATGATCATTCCCAATTACCTGGAAGGCAATTTGGTTAATCAGCTCTGGCATGACTGGATTTACCTTACCAGGCATGATTGATGATCCCGGTTGACGTGCTGGAAGAGAAATTTCTGCTAATCCTGCACGGGGACCCGAAGCCATTAAGCGAAGATCGTTTGCTATTTTCGACATATTCATCATACATACTTTTAATGCTGCTGACACCTCTGTATATGCATCCGTGTTTTGTGTAGCATCCACTAAATGTTCAGCATTAACCAATGGCAGTCCACTAATTTCTGCGAGTTGAATGACAACATCTTTAATGTATGCTGGATCAGCGTTTAAACCCGTCCCAACTGCTGTTGCCCCCATATTCACCTCATATAAATGAGCCCTTGATTGATGGATACGGTTTATATCTCTTTCCAATACTCTGCTATATGCCTCAAATTCTTGTCCGAGACGAATCGGAACTGCATCTTGAAGATGGGTCCGTCCCATTTTAATGACATTTTCAAACTGTTTGGCTTTTGTCTTGAAAACCTTGTTCATTTCTTTCATCGTTTCAAGTAACTTTTCAAGCATTCTTAGTGTAGCTATATGAATAGCGGTAGGGAAAACATCATTAGTCGATTGAGACATATTCACATGAGTGTTTGGACTTAAATGGTTATAAGCTCCCTTTTCATGTCCTAGTAACTCTAGTGCCCTATTGGCAATGACTTCATTTGCATTCATATTCATCGATGTACCTGCTCCCCCTTGGATTGGGTCCACGATAAATTGATCATTCCATTTGCCCTCAATTACTTCATCGGCTGCCTGACTAATAACCTCTCCTAGTCCACTATACAACCGTTTGGTATTCATATTTGCGATTGCAGCCGCCTTTTTAACCATCGCTAACGCTTTAATGAGTTCTTCTTGAATGCGATAGCCCGTTATAGGGAAATTTTCTACCGCCCTAAGTGTTTGAATCCCGTAATAAGCATCTGCTGGTATGTCTTTTTTCCCTAAGAAGTCTTGTTCTACTCTTTTTATGTCCGCTGTCATCTGTCTCCCACCCTTATAAAAAACGAATATATTACTATATCGATTACACCAAAATAATAACAGTAAGACCCTCTATTTGTCCCCCTTTTAGCTATTATTTCATTATTAAAAGTATTGAAAAAAGTCGAGACTTTTCATATAAGTTTATACGAAAGAGTGATTGAATTTTTTTAGTAACTGACCAAAGACTTTACGTTCCTCTTCTGACCAATCATTTATCACTTCTTCTAATCTCTCCAACCGTGCTTGCTTGTGCTCCTTATAAACCTTGGTTCCCAGTTCGGTAATTTGAAGTGAATAGGCCCTGCCGTCTAAAGGATCAGGTATACGATACAAATACCCCTTTTGCTCTAAAGCAGCTGCTTGTCTACTGATGGTGGAGATATCCAGCTGAAATTCACCTGCTAATACTTTCACACCTGCAGCGCCTCTATTAGCGATTCTTCTCAATAATAGATAGGCAGAGCGATCAAGAGTACCAAGTCTTTTATGACTTGAAATAGAGGTTGAACGACGAATTAAGATAGCCAATTCCAGTTCAATCATTTCCAAAGATTGTTCATTCATAACACTAACCCCACAATTAAACAAATTTCTTAATACTTAATGATAACACATTGAAATTTAATATATAATGAAGGACGACTATTCTCATCAGAAAACACTATTGACGTAGTGTAAAATAGTTGTATAATACAATCATGTACTTTCGTAATACAACTAATTGAAAAACTAGGAAACCAATTAGATATTAATTAAAGGCTGTGTTAAAGAACAATGTTGATTTTTACACCCTGTTGATTGGAGCGGAAGGCACGAAGACTCCTGTGGGAGTATGGTTCAGGGGAGACCCCGCAGGCGCATGCGCCGAGGAGGCTCGCCGAAACACCCACGAACCGCTCGTGCCTGGAGCGGAAATCAACAGGCTAGTTTAACAGAGCCTAATTAAAAATAAAGGTATAGGAGAAAGTAAATAAGAAAAGGAGAAATGTCCATGTCATCTTCAACACAATCTGTTACTAAAACACCCTCTGACAACACTAAAAAGGGAGGTTTATTAACCCAGCCAAAAGCCGTTTGGGCTGTTTTTTTTGCGAGTATTATTGCCTTTATGGGACTTGGTCTAGTGGACCCGATATTACCAGCAATAGCGGAGCAATTACATGCTTCCCATAGTCAAGTAACGTTGCTATTCACCAGTTATAATGCTGTTATGGCCGTGGCCATGCTTATTACTGGAATGATATCCTCAAGGCTGGGTATTAAATGGACATTACTAGCTGGTATTGTCATCATTGCTGTATTTTCAGCACTTGGAGGACTTTCAAATGGCATTTGGACACTCGTTGGACTTCGTGGAGGCTGGGGGCTTGGTAATGCCTTATTTGTGGCAACCGCTTTAGCTGCCATCGTTTCACTCTCAAATAGTGGAACAGCCAAAGCCATTATATTATACGAAGCAGCCATAGGACTTGGTATATCTGTAGGACCACTTCTTGGGGGCTGGTTGGGTGCTATGTCTTGGAGAGGTCCATTTCTAGGTGTTGCGTGCCTTATGGTTATCGCTTTCATTGGTTTAATGGTTTTAATGCCTACGGCCACAAAATCAACTAACGTACAAACAAAAACATCTTTATTAGATCCATTCCGTGCCTTAAAACACCGTTCCTTATTAATATTCGGTATTGCAGCCGCTTTATACAACTTTGGCTTCTTTACTTTATTAGCTTATGCTCCATTTGTTATGGGATTGGATGAACATGGATTAGGTTATGTTTTCCTCGGATGGGGTATATTATTGGCCGTTACTTCTGTATTCATGGCTCCTAAGCTTCAACAATGGTTTGGCACGATTAAGTCAATGTGTACTATGTTAACACTATTCGCCCTACTTCTTGTTGCAATGGGTGTCTGGACCTCTACACAATGGGTAGTCATTGGATCGGTTATTTTAGCAGGAGCATTTTTAGGAAATAACAATACGTTGATTACAACTGCAGTAATGAATGCAGCACCTGTTCAACGGTCAACTGCATCTGCAGCCTATAGCTTCCTTCGGTTTATTGGAGGCGCGATCGCTCCATTTACAGCTGGGAAACTAGCAGAACTTTATAATCCAAGTCTTCCGTTTTTAGTGGGAGCAGGATTTGTCTTTATTTCTGTGGTATTTATCTTATTAAATAAATCACATATTAACCACGTAGATGATGTCGAAATTGGTCATTAAAGAAAAAAATGGATCTCCGGATAACCCGGCAGATCCATTTTTAATTGTTAATGGATATCCCTTTTCTTGAAGCGTCCTCCACGAACTTCTGAGATATCAGCGATTGCTAAAAAGGCTGAAGGATCTATTTCCTCCACAATGGTGGTAAGTTTAGATTCTTCAAGTCTTGTAATGATACTAAAGATGACCTTTTTATTATCCCCTGTATAGGCTCCTTCTCCATTAAGATAGGTTACTCCCCGTCCTAAACGAGCATTTACCGCATTCCCTATCTCTTCTGCTTCATCACTAATAATCCATACAGATTTAGATTCTTCTAATCCTGCTACCACGGTATCTATAGCCTTCATAGCAATGACATAGGCTAAAAGGGAGTACATGGCACGATCCCAGGTAAAGACAAATCCAGCTGCAGCTAAAATGAACACATTTATGAACATAATAATTTGCCCTACAGAGAATGGCACTTTTTTGGTAATCACTAATGCAAGTATTTCTGTACCATCTAATGCTCCCCCATTGCGGATGACTAAACCTACACCAATACCTAAAATCATACCTCCAAAAACAGTTGCAAGAAGAATATCTTCCGTAAATGGTGGGATTGGATGAAAAAATGAAGTGAATATGGATAAAACAATAATTCCATATATGGTAGAAAACGCGAAGGTTTTCCCCAGTTGTTTATACCCTAAATAAACAAATGGCAAATTGAGAATGAATAGAAACAATCCTAATTTCCATCCAGAGATATGAGCAAGCATAATAGATATACCTGTTATCCCTCCGTCGATGACATGATTGGGAACCAAAAAGATTTCTAACCCGGTGGCCATGAGAATGGCACCAATTGTAATGGCTATTACTCGAAGAATCACTTTACTGAGGGGAAGTTTGCGGTGTTGGATATTAGTTTTAGTGATTTCTGTCATTTAGTCACACCCTTCTGTAATTTCGCTTTAATGTATTCATTCTTTAAAGCACTATACTTATTATAACATATTTCAGCAAAAAAATGAACCTTAGTTCACTTTTTAACTTGCTAGTAGGAGTTATTTGGGGTAATTATATTCAATGAACAATATGTAAAAAACCGTGCACACTTATGTGAACACGGTTTTTTCTCATTTTACCTCTAGACCATAATTTTACAAATATCGTTTGTAAATTCTACTGGGTCCTGTATAGGCAATCCTTCTATTAATAGGGCTTGATTAAATAATAATTTTGTATATAGGTCTAGTTTTTCTTTATCATTATCAAATGCTTCTTTTAACGATTGGAATACTTCATGATTTTTGTTGATTTCCAATACTTTTTCCGCTTTGATATTTTGGTTGTCTGGCATTGCAGCAAGAATTTTTTCCATTTCGATAGAAATTTCACCCTCAGTTGCCAAGCAAACCGGGTGAGATTTTAACCTTTTAGAAATTCTTACATCCTTCACTTTGCCAGCTAAAGTATTCTTCATATAGTCAAAGAGTTCCTGATTTTCGTTATCCGGTGTTTCGGAATCAGCCTTGCTTTCTTCCCCTTCGATTCCTAAGTCACCACTAGATATTGATTTAAATTCCTTTTCTTTATATGCCATTACCATTTTAATTGCGAACTCATCGATATTATCTGTAAAGAATAAAATATCATAGCCTTTTTCAGAAACGAACTCAGTCTGTGGCAGTTTTTCTAATCTCTCAATTGAATCTCCTGCTGCATAGTAAATGTACTTTTGTTCCTCAGGCATTCTAGAAATATATTCGTCTAATGTAACTAATTTCTTCTCTTTAGAAGAGTAGAACATGAGCAGATCCTGTAATACCTCTTTGTTAGCACCAAAGTCACTATACACACCATATTTTAACTGACGACCAAATGATTGATAGAAACCTTCATATTTTTCTCGTTCATTTTTTAAGAGGCTCTGCAATTCACTTTTAATCTTTTTATTAATATTTTTAGCAATCAGTTTTAATTGACGATCGTGCTGAAGCATTTCTCTTGAAATATTTAATGATAAATCCTCCGAATCCACCATCCCTTTGACGAAACTAAAATAGTCAGGAAGAAGGTCTGCACACTTGTCCATGATTAAAACACCATTAGAATAAAGCTCTAAGCCCTTTTCAAATTCCTTTGAATAATAATCAAATGGGATTTTTTCTGGGATATATAGAATTGCATTATATCTTACCGTTCCATCAACACTGATATGGATATGTTTGATTGGTTTGTCAAAACCATAGCGTTTTTCAGCATAAAAGTTTTGGTAATCTTCATCTGTTAACTCACTTTTATTCTTTCTCCAAATTGGAACCATACTATTAATGATTTGTTCTTCTTGATAGTCCTCGTATTCGGTTTCACTGCCTTCCTTCAGCCTTTTCCCAGCGACTTCCATTTTTATTGGATAACGAATAAAGTCTGAATATTTTTTGATAATCGACTTTAAGCGATATTCCTCTAAATACTCATCGTAGCTTTCGTCTTCTGTATTCTCTTTCATTTTTAAAATTATCTCTGTGCCTACTGAATCCTTTTCAACCATCTCAATGGTATAGCCTTCAGCACCCTCGGATTCCCACTTATAAGCCTCGTCACTTCCTAAAGCTTTACTAATAACGGTAACAACGTCTGCAACCATAAATGCTGCATAAAAACCAACACCAAATTGCCCGATAATGTCGTAGCCATCTTTTAGCTCATTTTCTTTTTTAAAGGCTAAGGAACCACTTTTGGCAATCGTCCCAAGGTTAGTTTCCAACTCATCCTTGGTCATTCCAATACCAGTATCTATTATTTTCAAGATCCTGTTTTCTTTATCTGCAACCACTTTAATAAAATAATTATGTTGGTCAAAACTTAATGAGTCGTCAGTTAATGCCTTGTAATAGATTTTATCAATCGCATCACTTGCGTTTGATATTAACTCCCGTAAGAAAATCTCGCGATGAGTATAGATGGAGTTGATCATCATGTCTAATAATCGCTTTGATTCTGCTTTAAACTGTTTTGTTTCCATTAAGACCTCTCCTTTATTTTCAACTTCATAAAAATATATGGAGGCTGTATCGTTCAGCCGCATCTATTTTTAGCACTCAACAAAAGAGAGTGCTAACCACTATTTTTTAATAACATATCTTGTTGTTTTCTGTCAATATTTTTACCTATGAACTGTAAAATTGTGCCCTTTCACGCTTAAAAATCTTCATAACATCAACACCATAAATGCATACAATCTGCAAAATTTAGAGCTATGATGGGTTTGTGATAAAGAAAAGGAGGAAGTCAATTATGAAGAAATTTGCAGTTGGAATTATTAGTGCGGCTTTAATTCTTGGAGCAGGTACTGCAGTCTTTGCTGCAGGAAACACTGAATCTAGTAATGGAATTAGCTTTGAAAAGATGTTACCTTTTATGGAAAAAATGCATCCTAACTCAACCAAGGAAGAGCTAAAGGAAATGTACAAAGCTTGCCATGTGAATGGTGGAATGATGGGTAGCAAAAGCGGAATGACAACGGATGAAACAATGATGAATAATTTTTAAAATGCATATGATAGAGGCAGACAAAGGTCTACCTCTATTTTTTAGGTGATTTTCTTAAGCCACCTTATTTGTCTCACACTACACACTATGTAAGATACCAATGATAATACTGCTATTCCAAGGGATCCTTTCCAAATTAAAGGATGATTTAGATAGGTCCCGATAAAAGTGCCAATAACTCCAAGTATACCTAAATAAGACAACTGCTTTTTCTGATTTTCATAGATTTGAAATTGAAATTCTTTCTGCTTCTCAGATTCCTTTACAGCAAGAAGTTTATGTGGGATTTCAATCATTTCAGTAATAGAATGAAACACTTGGAAAATCGGCTGTGACTGAATCCATTTCACTATTAATTTCCATTTACTTTGGTTTCCTTGATTCAGCCAATCCATAAAAGCAGGCTTTGCAATTTCCAAAAACTCCTGATTTGGGTTAATCGTATGAAGCATTCCCTCGATTGTTACAAAAGACCGCCCTAAAAAGATAAACCTGGTAGGAACTTGAATGGGAAGTGATTTAAGCATATCATTTAAGTCCTTTTTTACTTGAAACAAGTCCATTTCTTTTAACTGATTCAGATCAATTGAAAGTGCTTCTTTTAAAATTGGTTCAATCGTTTTTAAGTTGGTATCCGGTAATAAGAAGCCTAAATCAAATAAAACTTTTACTGCCATTGAATAGTTCTTTGCTAATATGGCCTGTAGGAGTTCTTGAAAATTGGCTGCATCTTTTTTGGATATTTCCCCCACCATTCCAAAATCAATTAGGACAATCGTACCGTCTGATTTTACTAGTACATTCCCTGCATGTGGATCTGCATGAAAAGTCCCCGCTTCTAACCACTGCGGAATGAAAATTCGAAAGAGCCGTTGAGATAATTCTACTCTATTAATAGAATGGCGGTTTAAATACTCCTCATCAGTAATCCTTGTTCCTTCAACCCAGTCCATTACTAAAACCTGTGAAGTACATAGTTGAGAATAAACCTTTGGGATTTCTAAGTTGCTGATCGCTTGGAACCGTTGACGAAATTGATTAACAGCTTCCATTTCTTTATTAAAATCAACTTCTCTTTCTATCACTGTTTTTAGTTCTTGGAACAACATTTTAAAATTAATGAAACCCTTTGGAACAGGTGCAAAATGGTGAGCAAACCAAATAATAATAGAAAGTGAACGAAAATCTGTTCGAATGATTGACCTAATTGACGGCCTCTGCACCTTTACAGCTACATTGGTACCATCTTTCAATCTCCCTCGATACACTTCCCCAATTGATGCGGATGCAATTGCTGTTTCTTCAATTGATTGCAACTTGTCTTCAATCGGACTCTCCCATTCACTTTCTAAGACTAGTTTAATATCTTCCCATGGAGAAGGTGGTACTTTGTCCACTAAGTCTTGTATCTGTTCGACAAATTTACTCGGAAGCAGGTCTGCACGTATGCTTAGAAATTGACCTACTTTAATTAATAGACCCTCAAGCTCAAATAATGTCTGACGAAATTCTTGACCAATCCTGCCCCATAGTTTTTCGCGCTCGGACAAAGATTTTCTTGCCATTCGATACCAGTAAAATCTTAATAATACTGATAAAGCAAAGGATAGGATTCGCCACATACGGTACCAATTTCTATTAGGTTTCATTTCTAAGCTCCTCTCAAAAAGCTTGACGAGAAAAATTCTTTTTATAAATTTTACCAGTAACATATATAAGCTGTATATTAAATTTTATAAAAGAAAAACCAGGCAGCAGCCTGGTTTTTGTTAGAGCGAACCTAAAATAAAATACAGCAGAAAGAAAAAGGCAATGACGTACATTGTGACCGATACTTCCTTCTTCCGGCCAGTTACAACCTTAAGAATTGGATAGGCGATGAAGCCAAATGCAATACCGTTTGCAATACTAAAAGATAGGGGCATGATCGCCATCATTAAGTAAGCAGGAAAGGCTTCAGTAAAATCATTGAAAGGTATTTCCTTAAGACTCTGAACCATCAAACACCCTACAATGATAAGGACAGGCGAAATAGCTTCATTTGGGATGACTTTAAATAGTGGCACTAGGAATAATGCTGGTAAAAACAACAAACCTGTCGTAAACGAGGTTAAACCAGTGCGCCCACCTGCAGCAATACCAGTAGCTGATTCTGCAGCAGTTGTCGTTGGACTACAACCCAACAGTCCTGCACTAATTACCGAAAAAGCATTGGCCTGAAAGGACTTTCGGAACTTAGACTTATCAGCAAGCATCCCAAGCTGCGCACCCATGTTTTGGAAAATGATAACCATTGATAATGAAAATACTGCTGTCCAAAAATTAACCGTACCAATCTGACTGAAATCAAAAGCAAAGAAGATCTGATCATATCCACTAAAGGAAAAACTAAAATCCTTAAGAGTCGAAAAATCCACGATACCAAGTAATGCACCAATGAGGGTACCAGCAATAATTCCGATTAAAAAATTCCCTTTCACATTACGCAAGAAAAGTGGAACCAATATCAGCAATGTAAGTAACGTTGTAAGGGTATGAGGGCTCCCTAAGTCACCTAGCTTAACAAATGTTCCTTCACTTGCCACAATCAGCCCACCATTTTTCAATCCTAGGAAAGCGATAAATAGGCCAATTCCTGCCGTCATTGAGTTAATCATCGATTTAGGAATGGAACGTGATAGATAGACTGCTCCTTTTGTAACGGTAGTAAGCAAAAAGACAATACCTGCTAAAAAAACTACAGCAAGTGCCTGCTGCCACGATAACCCCAGCGAAAAGACAAGGGTAAATACAAAAAATGCATTATCCCCCATACCTGGAATAATAACTAAAGGAGAATTTGCCCATAGCGCCATCAACATACAGCCCAAAAAGCAACAAATCACTGTTACTAGTGTTACCGCCTCATAGGGCATTCCCGCTTTACTTAAAATAGCACCATTTACGGCAATAATATAAGCAACTGTCATAAACGAGGTTAATCCGGCAAGTACCTCTGTCTTTATACTCGATTGTTCTTTTTCAATATGAAATAAACCATTTAATAACTTATTCAATCAAAGTTACCCCTTTTGTTTACACGAGTTCAAGGATGTAATTCGTGTTATAATTATGTTACCAATATTTTAAAAAGTTACCCAAACCTGAAAGGTTGTATGTTCATGATTACCAGCATCTCAGAAATTGCCATTTTCTCTGATATTCCTAATGTTGATTTACCCCATTTACTTCCACTACTTAAGGAAAGAAAATTTAAAAAGAATCATGTCCTTATGTTTGAAAATGATCAAGGTGATGATGTGTATATCATCCGCTCAGGAATGGTGAAAATTTATCGTAATCATGAAGGAAAAGAAATCGTCCTTAGCATTGCCATGCCAGGAGATATCGTAGGAGAAGTGGAAGCTTTGTCAAATGACAACCACCGAATTTCCTCTATTGAAGCACTTGAAAATGTAACAGCTTGGCAAATTACGAAACATGATTTTCTTTTGATTGTAGATAAGTATCCTTCTATTTTAAGGAAGGCCTATTTGATTCTCGTTGAGCGAACACGGATGTTAAACCGGTTAGTTCGCTACTTGACCTTTTATGATGTCCGTACCAAAGCAGCAAATCTGTTAATGGATCTCTATTATAATTTTGGAAAACCAAGTGACTCGATTTTTAAAATTGAATTTAAAATCAACCAATCCCTACTAGCCAGTATGCTAGGTGTCACTAGAGAATCCATATCGAAAACACTGGGTGATTTTCAAAATGAAGGTCTTATTGATATTCGCGATAAATATTTTTATCTTCTAGATAAAAGTCGGTTAGAAGCCATGTGTAGTGAAACAGAGGAAGTTCCCACACTTCGAAAGTGGTATAACATTTAATACCTTTACTAATATACCAAATGAAAGCGTTGTATTTCAGTTATCCCTCTAACGAATATTTTGTTAACTGGTTCACAAAAATGAAGTTATCTCCTTAACAGATTGTATTAGGACGATATGCTATGCTTACTTTGGAAAAGTGGGACACCTATTACAATTCTTTGGGAGGAATATGAAATGAGTGTACATATAGAAGCAAAGGTTGGAGAAATTGCAGAGTCTGTCTTACTGCCAGGAGATCCATTACGGGCAAAATATATCGCAGAGACATTTTTGGAAGATGCAGTTTGCTATAATAATGTCCGGGGTATGTTAGGATTTACAGGTTCATATAAAGGAAAGCGTGTTTCTGTTCAAGGCACTGGGATGGGTATGCCTTCTGCATCCATCTATATTCATGAACTCATCACAGAATATGGAGCAAAAAATTTAATTCGAATTGGGACATGTGGTGCTATTCAACAGGATGTAAAAATCCGTGATGTCATTATTGCACAAGCTGCCGCAACGGATTCAATGATTATTCGTGACAGTTTTCCTGGATATGCTGTACCTCAAACCGGGAACTTTGAATTAATAAAAAACGCCTACGAATTTGGAGTAGAAAAAGGGCTTAATCTACATGTTGGAACGGTCCTATCATCTGACATTTTCTACTCAGAAAAGGAAGACCCGTATAGCAAGCTTAGTAAACACGGCGTCCTTGCTGTGGAAATGGAAGCAGCTGGTCTTTATTATCAAACGGCTAAATTCGGGGTAAAAGGTTTAACTCTATTAACTGTTAGTGACCATATTCTTACAGGAGAACAAACCACTTCACAAGAGCGTCAAACTACTTTTAACGATATGATTGAAGTGGCTCTTGAAACCATTATTCAATAAAATTTAAGGATAAGTACAAAAGAGCAGCTCTAGTGAACTGCTCTTTCTTTATGGAATGATCTTGGTAGTTCTTGCTTTTTGGGCGGTTAGTTGTATCCGATTTTCTAAAGGCTTTTTCAACACAAGGGCTATAAGGAAACTTACAGCTGCAAAAGCAAGAAGATAGATAATGTCTTTAGTAACAACCTCTTTTACCATTCCGCCGACAGTCTCCCGAAGCATACTAACAGCGTATGTAAATGGCATGAAGGGATTAATTGCTTGAAAAACTGGAGAGGTCGTACTTACCGGGAACGTCGCACCAGAGCTAGAGATTTGCAGCACTAAAAAGATAATCGCTAATCCTTTTCCTATATTGCCGAACACGGAACATAAAGTATACGTAATTATGATAAATACCATGCTGACAAGAATGCTTAACAGAACAAACCAAAGTTTATCGACTACATAGGTGTGAATTAAAAACAAATCACCTAAGGAGACAATGGCAGCTTGAAAAATTCCTATAGTCAAAAAAGTCAGGAGTCTTCCTAGATATAAATGATAACCACGATATGTAGCATTAGAATTCTCTACATCTACTCGGAGTGACGCTATAAGGAGAGTCGCTCCTACCCATAGTGCCAGCATTGTATAAAAAGGTGACATGGCTGAACCGTAATTAGGAATAGGAAAAATCCTTTTTGTATTTAATAAAATGGGGCTAGAAAGAAAGCTGCTCTCTTTTTCAGGGTCATGTTTAAGAAATTCAATCAGGTCACGGATATTCACACTTCTCTCAAATTGGCGGAGCTTATCTGCTGCATTTCTAATTTCTGCCTCGAATCCAGGAAGATCATTCCTGGCGAAATCGGCTGCTTTATGAATTAGCTTTTCCACCTCAGGGAGCTTTGTTCGAACTAGGTTTGCTGCTTTTCTAATATCATCCTCAAGTTTTGGTAAATCAGTCCTTACAAAATCAGCTGCTTTATGAACTTTTTGTTCAACGACCGGCAAATCATTACTAATAAAACTTGAGGCTGAATTCAGATCATTTTCCACTGTGCTCACTTTCTGCTGTAGACCTACATGAATTTCTTGAATTGTTCCTTGAATTTTTTCTAATTCAGCTTGTAACTGATTTAACGCTACCTGATTTTCATCTGTGTTAACCTGGTCCGTCTCCTTTACCCGATCAATGGCCTCCTTCACTTTCATTTCTATATCTGAAATGCTCGCTAGAACATCTGAAATAACGGAAGTAATCCTATTCAAATCATTCATCTTAGCTTGAAGCTCTAGTATTTTGTCACCAGCTTCCTGTATTCGAGGTAATGCACTTTCAACCTTTAATATACTTTCCCCTGCTTTTTGAATGTCTGGTATTCTTTGTTCAAGCTCTATCACTTTCTGTCCTTTCTCATGTAATTCAGGTAATTTCCCTTCAAGTTCAATCGCTTTTTTCCCCATTTCTTGAATCTGAGGTAAAGCCTTTTCAAGTTCAAAAATTTGAGTTTCTACCTTTTGGATATTTGGCAGGTTCTTCTCCAACTCCACACCCACCTTATAAAAACCAGAAAAAATAGCATTCCCGACCGTCTTAATAAACGCCTGACTAATTTGAGCGGTAACACTTGAGGCACCCGAACTAGTGATTTTCGGTGCAACCGCATTAATCTTTTCATTTACCCCAAACTCAATTTTTGGTTTTTGCGGATTGATTTTTAAAATACTAGTTAATTTTTGAGAGAAGTCCTTTGGAATTAGCAAATAAGCATAATATCTTCCACTCTTTACACCATGAACTGCCTTATCCTGTTTGACAAATACCCATCCAAGTTTATGATTAGCTTTTAATGTACTTATGATTTCATTTCCCACATTAATCCCTTTCCCATTAAGCTCTGCACCTGCATCTTCGTTCGTAACCGCCACTTTAATACCTGAAGTATTGCTATATGGGTCCCACATGGACTTGATATTAATCCAGGCATAGGCCGACGGTAAAACCATAAGTGCCACAATCAAAAACAATACGGTTGGTACTCTGAAAATATTGACCCAATCAGTTTTGTAAATGTGCCAAATCTTTTGCATCCATTCTCACCCTTATCATTCCATACTTTCCTCTATTAGCTTTAGGCAAAGTATTTAAATTAATGCAAAAACCAATGATAAGAAGTTATATGCAAATAAAAAAGCTACCCAAGAATTTCTTAGGTAGCCATTGAGTGTTTATTTTTCTGTTGTTGTGCTGTCCGCTTTTTTATAGTCATATTTAGAGCGGTCAACTGGGGTAAAGTGATCAGGGGTATAGAATCGTAATAAATCACCGTTTACCACTTTATCAGAAAGTGCTAATTTTTGCATAACTGATTTCTGATATTTTTTTGCTTCTTCTATTCTTTTCTGCTCAAGTTTCATCCCTGTAGTGGAGTCATAGAATTTACCATCAACCGAAGTAATGGTTGGACTCACAAAGTCACCATTTCGGAACGGTACAAGGTCATCATGCTGATCTGATAACAGGTCAGTTCCAAATTGAACATAATCTTTTGTGTCTGTTCCTAACAAGTGAAGAAGAGTCGGAAGAATGTCAATTTGTCCACCATATTCATGGTTCACTCCACCTTCCATCCCAGGTACACGAATGAATAAAGGTACTCGTTGTAAACCAGAGCTTTCAAAAGGAGTAATTTCTTTTCCAATAATTTGTTTCATCGCTTTATTATGATTTTCTGAGATTCCATAATGATCACCGTACATAATAATAATGGAATGATCATAAAGTCCAGATTGCTTCAAGTAATCAAAGAATTGCTTTAAAGCTTCATCAGCATACCTTGCTGTCTGGAAGTATTGGTCAACGGATTTATCACCAGTTGTTGCCGGTGCAATCGTAGCATCCTTCGCAGGAATTGGGTACGGATAATGATTGCTGACAGTGATAAACTTTGTATAAAATGGCTCTGGCAATGTTTCTAATAATGGAATGGACTGATTATAGAAAGGTTTGTCCATTAAACCATATTCAGCCAGGTCTTCAGAATTCAATTGATAATAGTTGCCATCAAAGAACTTTTTATAACCTAATGACTTATAAATTTCATTCCTGTTCCAAAAACTTCCTGAATTCCCGTGGAACACTGCGGACGTATACCCTTGTTGGCCTAAAATGGCTGGTGCCGCTTGGTAAGTGTTAAGCCCTTTTGTTGTAAAAGCGGATCCCTGTGGTAATCCATATAATGAATTCTCTAGCATAAATTCAGCATCTGATGTTTTACCTTGTCCCGTTTGATGGTAAAAGTTATCAAAATATAGAGTGTTTTTTTCATTAACTAATGAATTTAAGAATGGTGTAACTTCTTCCCCATTTAACTTGTAATTAATAAGGAAGTTTTGCATGGATTCAAGATGCAAGTAAATTACGTTCATTCCTTTTCCAGCACCAAAATAGTTAGGGTTTGGCTCCGCATAGTTAGATTTTGTATAGTTAATCACTTCTGTCATATCATCACTATTTGCCATAACTCTTTGTGCAGAGGCCTTCGTGCTTTTAACTGCATCATAAATAGTATAATTGTACATTCCTAAATATTTAACAATATAATTTCGATCAAATCCTCTTGTCAATAATTGAGGTCGATCGACTTCTGCAAGAGATAAATTGGCGCAAGAAATCGCTAGTGACAATGAAAAAAGTACAGAAACCTTTCTGCGATTCATATCCTTGATTTCAATTTTAACCAAACGAAATGCAAGCAATCCTATTAAAATAACAATATCAATAAAAAATAAAAAGTCATAAGGTCTTAATAGAGAAGTCACACTTCCACTTACATCTCCAAAGTTTTGCGTCTGAGTTAAAGTTGGTAATGTAATAAAATCATTGAAGAAACGGTAAAATAACACATTCGCATACAATAAAAAAGACATAAGAAATTCTATAACAATAAGACCTATATATTTCTTTCTTCCTTTAAGGAAAAATGATAAACCTAAAAAAAGTAACGATGATCCTAAAGGATTGAAGAATAACAGAAACCTTTGTAAGGAATTTTCTATTCCTAAATCAAATTGTGTTAATTGAATGATATATGTTTTAACCCAAAGGAAAATAACAGTCAAAAAGAAAAAGCCAATATATTTATTGAAAATACTTTGACCTTTGTGAAGTAATGTATTCATTTTTTTACACCTGCCTTCTAGAAACGTATTATTACAAAGTTTTATTGATTTGGCTATATGTGATTAGTTCCAAATCACCTAACATCTAGCATACATGTTAATTATGAACAGATTATGAACAAACCAAGAAAAATTGGTTCAAAATTGTAAATTAACCCCAACAGAGTGAAAGGAAAAAGAAGAAGCAGGTTCCGAAAGGAATCCTGCTTCTTCTATCATTAATGCTTCATATTTGAGAGTTGGTTCATACACTCCTGAACAAGTGTGACTCCCTGACTCATGGCCGCCCCGCCTCCAAGTGCTGCAGCTACTCCTATTGTTTCAAAAATTTCTTTCTCAGTACAGCCTTGATCAATGCATCCTTTTGTATGATAAATAATGCAATATTCATCCTGTGAATAGACACTTATTCCAAGCGCAATTAAGTGTTTGTTTTTTTGAGAAATTTCTCCTTCTTTAAAGCAAGCACCCGTAAATTCATTGTAGGCACCAATTAAATCTGGCATCATCTGCGTGTAGGTTCCAATTCCTTGTTTATAGTTATTCAAGTGTGTTTCGATTGAATTGTTTACTCCTGCTTGTTCCATTATTGTTCTCCCTTTCTTTCCGCGTTAATATAATCACTCCATTTTAGGTTAATTATTTTCAGTAAATTTATACTTTCTAAACCAGCAAACGAAATGAATTTTTTTAGTAATACAATACATTAATTAATTTTATTCTTATGGGCAACCTATTTTATGTGCTTCAAGAAAGGTGGCACTTCAAGTGAATAAATTTTCTTATAATTTAAGGAGGGTTACGATGGGTATATTAAATGGAAACCCTAAAGAAGAGCCTTTACATTACGGAGAAGTGTTTGATATATGGGCTTCTCTTTTAGCTGGAAATAGCTTGATTGCTGGGTACCAAACTATGTTGAACCATGCAGGTGACGATGATTTAAAAAAGCTAATCGTCGAAGCAATTGAAAATTGTCAACAGGAAAAAAAGCAAATTGAAGAACTTTTAAAGGAAAACGGCATTGGGTTACCTCCTGCAGCACCTGAACCTCCAGAAGCATGTTTAGAGGATATTCCAGTAGGTGCAAGAATTCCTGACCCAGCAATTGCTGCTGGTCTTTCTGTTGATATTGCCGCTGGGTTAGTTGCCTGCAGTCAAGTGATTGGTAAATCAATTCGTGAAGATGTTGCTATGATGTATGGTCAATTCCATGCTCAAAAAATGGCCCTTGGTGCAAAGGTATTACGTCTAAATAAAGAAAAAGGCTGGTTAATCCCACCACCCCTTCATCTAAAGAAACATACTGATTGCTAATGAATGAAATTCTAGAAGATCACGATACGTTGTCGTGTTCTTCTTTTTTTTAAAGCTTTTTTCGGAAACTTTGTTGTTCACTGTCATTATTTGTTCCTAATTTAATAGTAAGTGCTGACAGGGTTGATGAATTTTACCCCAACTCTGTCCAAACCTGGGGCAACTTCTGACAGGGTTGATGGATTTTACCTCTACTCTGTCCAAACCTGGGGCAACTTCTGACAGGGTTGATGGATTTTACCTCTACTCTGTCCAAACATGAGCTAACTACTGACAGGGTTGATGAATTTTACCTCTACTCTGTCCAAACTTGGGGCAACTTCTGACAGGGTTGATGAATTTTACCTCTACTCTGTCCAAACTTGGGGCAACTTCTGACAGGGTTGATGAATTTTACCCCAACTCTGTCCAAACATGAGCTAACTTCTGACAGGGTTGATGAATTTTACCTCTACTCTGTCCAAACCTGGAGCAACTTCTGACAGGGTTGATAAATTTTTCCCCAACTCTGTCCAAACATGAGCTAACTTCTGATAGGGTTGATGAATTTCACCTCAACTCTGTCCAAACCTGGGGCAACTTCTGACAGGGTTGATGAATTTTACCTCTACTCTTTCCAAACCTGGGGCAACTTCTGACAGGGTTGATGAATTTTACCCCAACTCTGTCCAAACATGAGCTAACTTCTGATAGGGTTGATGAATTTTACCTCTACTCTGTCCAAACCTGGGGCAACTTCTGACAGGGTTGATGAATTTTACCTCTACTCTGTCCAAACCTGGGGCAACTTCTACAGTGGTGATAGATTCAAGAAAAAAATATGAATAACAACAAACTCAAACTTTGCGAAAACAGGCTTTTTTAAATTTTTATAATCGTTTTACTTGTATTTTTTCAAAAATATGGTATTCTAAACTTAATTTTTATAATATTCTTTATATTCAAAATACAATACATCATAATTAAATTAATGAAAATGGGGTGGATGTAAAAATGTATCAATCGCAAGGTGGGTCTGCTGAATTAGCCAACTCAGCAGTTTGTCAAAGTTGTGGTAGCGTTACAGTCCTTTATCCAGAAAAGGCTACCGGTAAAAAATCTGGAATGGCATTTATTGTTTTTGGATGGTTGTTTGCAGCTATTTCATTTCTATTCCTTCCAATTGTTTTCGGGATATTAGCATTATATATGGGCTTTATGACTTATATCGACAAGAGTAAGGCCCATGGGGCTGTATTGATGGCCTTTGCAGCAGTTGGATTAATCTTTGGCTCACTTATAAGTATTGTTGTAGCAGGAACGATGTTTATTTAGACGAAAAGCAAAAAAACAACCCCTGAATTGGGGTTATTTTTTTGTATAAATGAATATTACTCAATTACTTCTACAAAATTATTTCTCTTTAAACCCACTTCTAAACTGATCATAGTCGGTTTTAATATAATGAAAAGCGGCTGCATTTCCACCGTGGTCAGGATGTGTTTTTATTAATAATTTTTTATACCCTGCTAGAACTTCCTTAGGACTAGCTGTTTTTGAAAGTCCTAATTTTTGCCGATGATTGGTCTGCATCGGAGGCGGCGAAGTATGCGTCTGCTCTTGTTCTCTTCTAGACCCTCTAGAAAGTTCCTCTTTAAGCTTTAACAATTCATTCCGCAAATCAATATTCTCTTTAAGTAATTTTTTCGTTTCCTTTTGTAATTCATTTTTTTCTTTGTCTATGTGGGCGATCTCTATTTTTAGCTTATTTCTTTGCTGTATTAATGTATTAATTGAGTTTTGATGGAGCTTTTCCATACCTTCTATATGCTCATCTTGTGCTTTAATTTTGACTTTTAATTGGCGGATGATCTTATCCTGGTCAGTATGACCTACTCGCTTTGTGGCTATTTCCTTGGGAATCGTTTCTGTGACGAGCTTCCCATTGCCTACATTTTGAATCTTGCCTTCTCTAAGCCATCGTCTCACTAATGGAGTACACATGCCTTCCGGGACACCTGCGTCCATTAACATGTCAAAAGCTTGATCGGTATCCTCGAGTATGTATCCGGATTTTCGAAGTCCATTGCCTTCGTAATTAATCTTTCTTTCACGAAGCCAACGCCGGACCGTTTGAATACAGATATCCTCTGTCACTCCTGCTTGCCTTAAAAAGTCAAAAGCTTGGTCTGTGTTCACAATGCCCCTCCATCCCCTCGTCATATCTTATGTTATTAATAATATATAAGTATATGGATTATGGGAATGGATAAAAAAGACTACAACTAAAGCTTCGTTCGTAAACTCCAAAGTTCAGGGAAAAACTTCTGATCCACAACTTTCTTTAAATAGGTTACACCCGAAGATCCTCCTGTCCCCTGCTTATGGCCAATAATTCTTTCAACAGTACTCATATGATTAAAGCGCCATAACTGTTGCTGATTACCAATATCGACTAATTTCTCAGCTAATTCGTATAAATCCCAGTATTGGTCAACATGACGATAAACGGTGAGCCATGCTTCTTCTACACTGGCATTGGGTTCATAGTTTTTTGATAAATCCCTCTCGATGACCTCTTGATCAATAGGTAATCCACGTGCAACAAGAGCATTGATTGCTGCATCATATATACTTGTTTTACGAAGCGCCTCTTGCATTTTTTCGTATAACTCCGGTTGATGCTGATAGACTGCTAGCGTATGAACATTTTTGTTTCCTAAAGCAAATTCAATTAAACGATTTTGATAAGATTGGAACCCTGAAGCTTTTCCCAGTTTATCTCTAAATTCCAAGTACTCTGAAGGTGTTAAGGTAGAAAGCACACTCCACGACTGAATTAATTGCTGCTGTACTCTTGAAACTCGTGACAGAATTTTAAATGATGGTTCCAGGTCATTATTGCTTATATACCTAATAGCTGCTGTCAATTCATGTATTATTAATTTCATCCATAGCTCACTTGCTTGATGAATAATAATAAATAACATTTCATCATGGTGATCTGAGACCAGATTTTGACTAGATAAAATATTATCAAGATGGAGGTAATCTCCATAAGACATTGATTTTTGGAAATCTGTTTGAATCTCATTTTCTAGTTCTATATTTGTGTTTTTCTCTTGGGTACTCATGGTATATTTGCCTCCCCGATTTTGATTAAAATCCTGCTAATAACGTAATAAACATTTTCGGTTAAGATATCCTTTGTTTTCTTTTAGAATTTTGAGTGGATGCTCTCTTTTTAAAAATATAATAAGTAACTGTTAAAAAAAGTAACCATGGAATACCGAATTGAAGCATGATTTTAAAATCTGTAAACCAAGTTGTAATCATTAAACTCAATAAAAGTATTGCTCCAATAATCGTTAAATATGGGAAACCTACCATTTTGACAGGCAATTTCCTGCCGCCAGATTTCTCCCACTTTCTTCTGAAAAATAAATGGGAAACAAACACCATAAACCAGGTGAAGATTGCACCAAACATGGAAATTCCCATCATAAATGCATATGAAGAACCAGGTAATACAGCACTAACTAAAGCAGCAAGAAAAATCCCCAGTGTAGAAACAGCCAGTGCTCTAAGAGGGACTCCTTTTTTGTTTAATTTCCCTAAAAATGCTGGAGCATCATTTCCCTTGGAAAGCGAAAACATCATTCGAGTAGAAGCATATAATTGGCTGTTCATAGATGATAGGGCTGCTGTTAAAATAATAAAATTCATAATTCCTGATGCCCCTGGAATATTTAAGAGATCCATTACCTTTACGAAAGGACTTTCTTCCACACCTGCTGATTTCCAAGGAACTATCATTAGCATGATGCCAATTGTCAAAATATAAAAGGTGGATAAGCGGAAAACCGTAGCTTTCAACGCTTTTGGAACTGCAACATCTGGATCCTTCGCTTCACCAGCTGTAACCGCTATCAATTCTGTGCCCAAAAAGCTAAATAAGGAAATAAAAGTCGCAACCCACACTCCCCACCATCCGAACGGTAAAAAACCTCTGTCATTTACTAAGTTCTCTGGTCCCAAATTCGACTGATGTGTACCGCCAAATAAAATATATGATCCAAGTAAGATGAATCCAACAATGGCACTTATTTTAATCATGGAAAACCAATATTCAAATGTGCCAAAAGCATTTACACTGGTAGCATTTACATAAATAAGAACTGCCGCAAACAATACTATCCAAACCATTCCAGGCACATGAGGAAACCAGTACTTCATATATACAGCAATCGCACTTATCTCTACCCCAACAGCTAGAACGTTAGCAACCCAATAGGAATATTTCACAAGATATCCTGCGAGTGGGCTAACATATTTCTCAGCAATCGTGCCAAAAGCACCTGTAGTTGGATGAGCAACCGTCATTTCAGATAGGCACCCCATTAATAGGAGGACGATAATGGCACCAACTCCATAACTTAGTAATACACCTGGACCTGCTGTACTAATGGCTAGACCGCTCCCCAGGAAAAGTCCCGTACCAATGGCACACCCCATGGCGATCATCGAAAGCTGGTTGGTTTTTAATTCACGCTTCAATCCATTTTCAGAATTATTTCCCTTATTCATAGGAATATGTTTGTTCACCATTTAGCTCCTCCTCTATTAAAGTATCAATGCAACCCATCTCTTTATGCTACGACTTCTCGTTCATTCTCAAACTTTTCATATTGTTTTTCCGTCATGATTTTTTTAAGAATTTGCACGACCTCAAAAACTTCTTTATAAGAGGTATAAAGTGCAACAGGTGCAAGTCGAATTATGTTTGGAGCTCTAAAATCAGGAATAACACCATTTTCTTTCAATGCTTTGCATATCCTTGCAGCTTCATTATGTTCTAAACTAATATGACCGCCACGTCGGACATCCTCTAAAGGGTTCCCAAAACTGAATCCCATATCCGGTACCTCATGTTCCAACAAGTCCATTAAATATTGATTAATCTTTAATGACTTTGAACGAATATTCTCAATCCCCGCATCTGCAAAAATTTCCAAAGCACCAAGTAAAGGTGCCAGACTTAAAACATGCGGAGTCCCAATTTGATAGGCTCCTGCAGATTCAGCGGGTGTTAAAGTATGTTCCATGTCAAATTGCTTCTCTTTTTTAGATCCAAACCAACCAGCAAGACCAGGATTTGTTCCAAAGTGTTTACTATTTACATATAAACTTCCAACACTACCTGGTCCACCATTTAAATGTTTATAATTGCACCAGTACGCAAAATCAACACCCCAATCACTAAACGAATGAGGAATGGCACCTATCGAATGGCAGCCATCAAATCCAATTAATATCCCCCTTTTGTTAGCCTCGCTGGCTAATCGCTTCATGTCTAAGATTTGACCGCTGCGATAGAGTACCGTTGGCAAAATAATTAAAGCAATTTCATCCGTCATTGCTTCAATAATATCTTCTTCCACTAAAAAACGGCCATCCCGACTTTTTACACGAATTAAATGTGTCTCTGGGTCATTCCCGCGAATGCGAAGCTGACTTTGGAGAGCATAAATATCAGAAGGAAAGGTTAATTCATCCGCTAAGATTTTCGTCCGCTTACCTTCAGGCTTATAAAAAGTTGCCACAAGCTGATGCAAATTGACTGTTGTCGATCCAGTAACAATCACTTCATCTGCTGAGGCGCCAACCAATGGCGCCATCATTTCCGCTAACTTTTCCGATAAAAAAAACCAGGGATGTTTCCCCTTTGTCCAACCATCGATACCATGCTCTTTCCAATCTGTTAAAGATTCCAATAGTGTACGTTCCGCTCTTTTTGAAAGAAGCCCCAATGAATTCCCATCCATATAAATTGAATTTGGCTTTATGTAAAATTCTTCGCGAAATTTATTAAGGATATCTTCTTTGTCCAGTTGTTTTGCGTATTCTAATGTAAACTTCATTCGAAATGACCTCCAATCTTCCATTACTAATAGTGATTACCTATATTATTTACAGGAGAATGAGACACTTCCTAGGTCTGCAAACTGTGCGACAATCGTATCACCCGATTGAAAGCTTATCGCTTCAGTTATCGCACCACTAAGAACGATGTCGCCTTTCTTTAGGCCTAATCCCTTTTCTCCAAGCTTATTCACAGCCCATGCAACAGCAGTGGCTGGATGGCCTAAAACAGCTGCGCTAGACCCAACTGTAGCTACCTCTGAATTCTTAGACATATATACGCCAATTTCTTTCAGATTTAGGGCCTCTGGTGATACCCACTTGTTTCCTACAATGAATTTGGAGGACGAACAGTTATCTGCTATCACGTCAACAAGTGTAAATTTAAAATCTAAATAGCGGCTATCGATAATTTCGATAGCTGGTGCTACATATTTAGTTACTCGTAATATGTCCTCGGCTGTCACAGAAGTACCTTGGATGTCTTCCTTCATCAAGAAGGCAATTTCAGGTTCTGCCTTCGGATGAATAAACTCGCTAAATTGTAACGGTTCCCATTCAGGTGCAAGCATATCATCCATTAAGTAACCATAGATCGCTTCATGGACACCCATCATCTCCTGCTTCGCCTTACTAGTTAATCCGAGCTTGACACCAATTCGGCGTAATCCTTCTTGTTTTTTTCGTTCGATTAATTTCTGCTGTATTTCATATGCCTGTTCAAATGTGAGGGAAGGATAACTAGTGGTAATTTTTTCAACTTCTCGTTTTTCCTTTTCTGCAGCTAATAGGTATTCAACAATTTCTTGTTCTGTTCCTTGCATCAGTGTCATGATTGAACCTCCACTTTTTTCTTATTGGCCATTTCAGCCGCAACATCAAGAATCATATCCTCTTGACCTCCAACGACCTTTCTTTTGCCAAGTTCAAGCAAAATATCACGTGGATCGAGGTTAAATCGTTTACTTGCACGTTCAGCATGAAGGAGGAAGCTGGAATAGACACCTGCATATCCCATAACTAAACTCCCCTTACTAATTTCCTGTGAGCCAGGAATTAAGGGCTTTACAATATCCTCAGCAAGATCCATCATTTTGTAAATATCAATTCCCAAATCGATTCCCATTTTGTTTAATACCGCAACCAACACTTCTGTTTGTGTATTTCCTGCACCGGCTCCTAAACAGCGAACACTTCCATCAATACGAGTGGCTCCTTCTTCAATCGCAACCAGCGTATTGGCAACGGCAAGTGATAAATTATTATGAGCGTGAAAGCCAATTTCAATATCTAAAGACTCTCTAAGGGCACGGATTCGTTCGCGAACTTGATGCGGTAATAGGGCACCAGCGGAATCCGTCACATAAACTGCTTGTGCACCATAGCTCTCCATGAGTTTGGCCTGTTCCACTAATTTTTCAACTGGTGCCATGTGGGCCATCATAAGGAAACCCAATGATTCCATGCCAAGTTCTCTTGCCATTGCAATATGCTGTGCGGATACATCTGCCTCTGTAACGTGGGTTGCTACCCTTACCAATCCAGCCCCAAGTCCGTGAGCTTGTTTCAATTCATGGACAGTACCTATTCCAGGAATCAGCAATACGGCAATCTTTGCCTGTTTTGATTCCTCTACAGCCGCTTCGATTAATTTCATCTCATTTACCAATGAACGTCCGTACTGTAGTGTTGATCCACCTAAGCCATCACCATGACTCACCTCAATATAATGCATTCCTGCACGATCCAAAGCACGCGTTACCGAACGTACTTGTTCCTCTGTGTATTGGTGTGCAACAACGTGACTACCATCTCGCAAACATACCTCGGTAATTTTGATTGGCAGGCCATTATTACCATTCATCTTTCTTTTCCTCCCCTTTAATTAATTAATCCAATTTAGCAGTTCCAACTGTTTTTTGTTCCAATTGGGCACGTGCGAAATCTTCAGCTACTTTTGTCGCTGCAGCTGTCATGATGTCTAAATTGCCTGCGTATTTCGGAAAATAATCTCCCGCACCTTCCACTTCTAAGAACACCGTTACTTTATTTCCATCAAATAATGGCTCTTGTTTTAATCGATAACCAGGGACATATTGCCTTACAGTGTCTATCATTTCATTAATAGATTGGAGAATGCGGTCCTTTTCCAAATGTTTCACTTCGCAAAAAACAGTATCACGCATAATTACAGGCGGTTCAGCTGGATTTAAAATAATAATTGCTTTCCCTTGATCAGCTCCCCCAACCTCTTCAATCCCTCTTCGGGTAGTAATGGTAAACTCATCGATATTTGCCCTAGTTCCCGGTCCTGCGCTCTTGCTGGAAATGGTAGCTATGATTTCTGCATATGTAACATCTGCCACACGGTTAATAGCATGAACGATCGGAATTGTCGCTTGACCGCCACATGTGATCATATTTACATTTGATTCATTTAGATTACTATCAATATTTACAGCAGGGCATACAAATGGACCTCTAGCAGAAGGAGTAAGGTCAATGGCATGTTTCCCTAATTCTTTTAATATTTTGGCATGTCTAACATGTGTTTTAGCAGAAGTAGCATCAAAAACGATGTCTGCAAGATCAGGTGAATCTACTAATGCCTGAATTCCATTTGAAAAGACTTGAAGTCCTCGGTCCTTTGCACGTTTCAAGCCATCCGATTCTCTGTCAATCCCAATCATGGCCGTTAATCCTATCCAATTACTTTTTTCAAGCTTATACATAAGATCCGTACCAATGTTACCAGAACCAATAATTGCCGCTTTTATTTTTTCCATGATTAATACCTCCCCTACTCAAATGTGACTGAAACGGTTCCCATTGGGCCAAATTTTGCGGTAATCGTATCGCCAGCGTTTACTGCAATGGCACCAGAAAGCGCCCCAGGAAGAATGAGCTCACCTGCTTTTAGGTGAATACCAAATTCATGCAACTTATTTGCTAACCAGGCCACTGCTTGTGCTGGATGGCCAAGTGCAGCTGTTCCGGACCCGGTAGCCACAAGCTCTTCATTTTTATAAAGAACCATTCCTTGCGTTCGTAAATCCAGGCCTTCAATCGTGGTTAACTTATTTCCGACGACAACTCTTGCTGATGATCCATTGTCTGCCACTGTATCAACCAATTTAATTTTCCAATCTGTTATTCTACTATCAATAATTTCTATAGTAGGCACCACATATTTTGTAGCCATTAATACATCGAGATAATTTACATTTGGTCCTACTAAGTCGTGTTCTAGAATAAAACCAATTTCTGCTTCCACCTTAGGACTTATGAATTCAGCTATTTTCACCGTTTCACCATCTGCTATTTTCATATCATTTAATAGATGGCCGTAATCTGGTTCGTTAACACCAAGCATTTGCTGCATCGCTGCACTTGTAAGACCTACCTTCTTCCCAATAACCTCGTGCCCTTCTTTTATCTTTTTATCAATCACTTCGAGCTGAATACGATAAGCATCCTCCACATTCAACTCAGGAAAGCGCTGTGTTAATGGAGCTACTGAATATTGATGATTTTCTGCATCAAGTAATTCATGAGAGATCGATTCTACTAAAATTTCCAATTGAACTGCACCTGCCTTTGCTATATTTATAGATAAGCTTTGTTAAATTTGTCTGTTGATTTCCGCTCCAGGCACTTCGCTTTCCGTGGGCGTTTCGGCGAGCCTCCTCGGCGCAAGCGCCTGCGGGGTCTCCCCTGACCCGTACTCCCACAGGAGTCTTCGTGCCTTCCGCTCCAATCAACAGGTTAGAAAAATCAACACTGTTCTTAAACACAACCTATATATAAAAAGTGGCCAATATTAGCCACCTTATCACTTTCCATCTTATAATTTCATTGTTATGGTCTTGGCCTCTGTATAAAACTCAAAGCTGTGGCGGCCGCCTTCCCTTCCAATCCCGCTAGCCTTTGAACCTCCAAATGGAGTTCTTAAATCCCGATAATACCAACAATTGATCCAGAACAAGCCTGAATTAATTTGGGCAGCTACACGATGGGCACGTCTTAAATCATTTGACCAAACCACGCCCGCTAGGCCGTAGATAGAATCATTAGCTATTTGAATAGCCTCTTCTTCCGTTTTAAACGGAATGACTACTAAAACTGGGCCAAAAATTTCTTCTTGAGCTACTCTCATTTTATTATTCACATCATAGAGTACCGTCGGCTCGTAAAAATTCCCCTGCGTTAATCCATCTACTCGCTTGCCGCCAATTGCAAGCTTTGCACCTTCTGCAATTCCAATTTGCACATAATCGTCAACAGTTTCTAAATGGCTTTTGGATATAACCGCCCCCATATCGGTACTCTCATCCAATGGGTCACCTACTCTGATTTTCTTAACAGCTGCTACAAATTTTTCGAGGAATTTATCATAAACGGATTCCTGCACTAACAATCGTGAACCAGCTAAACAGATTTCTCCTTGATTTCTAAAAATTGCCTCAATGGAGCCCGCAACCGCTTCGTCTAAATCTGCATCTTCAAATACAATATTGGCCGATTTTCCACCTAATTCTAATGATACGGGGATTAACTGTGAGGCTGCATTTCTCATAACCGTTTTACCCGTTGAACTTTCCCCAACAAAGGAAATTCTACGAACGTTAGGATGAGTAGTCATTGCGGTACCTACTGTTCCACCTGGTCCTGTAAGTATATTCAACACTCCTGGCGGTAATCCTGCTTCATTGGCAATTTCACCTAACATGACTGCACTTAGGGGAGTATAGCTTGCCGGCTTTACAATTACCGTATTTCCTGCAGCTAAGGCAGCAGAAGCTTTCCATGTCATTTGCATAAAAGGTAAATTCCAAGGAATGATTAAACTTGTTACACCAGCAGGAGCATATTTTGTATAGCTCATATGCTTGGATTGTTCATAATGCTCATGATGAATATATTTAGCCATTTCAGCGAAAAATCGTAAATTGGATGCTGCTCTAGGAATATCAAAATCTCTGCTTTCTTTAATTGGTTTGCCTACGTCTAAGGTTTCGATTAAAGCTAGCTCATCTACACGTTCCATCACTAGATCAGACATACGGCAGAGAATTTTTGCTCGCTCTTCAACTGGCATTTGACTCCAAATACCACTTTCATATGTTCGTTGTGCAACTTGTATAGCTCTTTCTACATCCTGTTCACTTGCACTTGCGACTGAAGCTAACTTTTGATTGGTTGCTGGATTAATAGTGTCAAAGGTTTCTCCTGAAATGGCATTAACGTATTCCCCATTAATAAACAGCTTTGCGTCATTAATTTGTAGTTGTTTTTCAAGCAATTTACTCATCATGTTCACCATCCTCGACCTCTAGAATCATCTCAACCTCAACTGTGTTATTGTGGGGCAACTGTGCCATCCCTACAGCAGATCTCGCATGCCTGCCCTTTTCTCCAAACACTTCAACCAATAAATCGGAGGAGCCGTTCATTACTTTAGGCTGAGCTGTAAAATCAGGAGTACTGTTGACAAACCCAAGAATTTTGACAACCCGTTTTACTTTGCTGAGATCACCCAGTTCATGTTTAACAACTGCTAAAAGATTAAGCATGCACTGTCTCGCGGCCTGATACCCAACCTCTATAGATACATCTTCACCAAGTTTTCCACGGTATTCATCTGTACCCTGACCTGAGGTGAAAATAAGATTCCCTGTCCGAACACAGCTTACATAATTTCCAGAAGCGGGACGAAGAGGCGGCAACTTCAAACCAAGACTTGCTAATTTCTCTTCTGGTGTCATCACTTTTTCTACCATCTTCTCATCTCTTTTCCTGCTAGATTAGTTGATTAACCGGTAAGTTTAAGAATCGTAATGCGTTTTCACCTAACATCGCTCTTTTCTGAGCTTCGGTAAGTGTTAAGGTATCATCTATGATCTTCCCTGGTGGAGTTTCTCTGAGTAAGAATGGATAGTCTGAACCCATAATGACTTGTTCTGCTCCAAATTTTTCAACTAAAAATTTAATATTCACCGGGTTATTGACGATTGAATCATAGAAAAACTTCTTAGCATAAAAACTTGGAGGCTTTTCCGTCATCTGCAAGTGCGGCCAAACATTCCAACCATGATCAAGTCGTGGAAGGATGTATGGCAGTGAACCGCCGCCATGAGAAAAACAAATTTTTAGTCCTGGAAATTTCTCAATAACTCCACCGAGGATGAGACTTGCAGCCGCTAAAGCCGTCTCACTTGGCATTCCTACTGTATACATTAAGTTGTGGGAAGATAAGCGATCTCTACCCAGTGTTTCCCATGGATGAACAAATATCGGTACATTCCATTTATCACACATGGCAAAGAAGTCTATTAACGATTCATCATCTAAATTTTTTCCGTTTATGTTGGAACCAATCTCAATCCCTTTTAAACCAAGCTCATGAATACAGCGGTCCAATTCACGATTAGCTGCCTCCACATTTTGCAAAGGAACTGTTCCCAAACCAATAAACTTCGTTGGATGCTGTGAAACTGTCTTTGCGATAAAATCATTTTGAAATCGAGCCATGGCTACTGCTTCTTCTAGTGGGGCCCAATAAGAAAAGGTAACAGGAATAGGCGATAAAACTTGAATGTCTACATTTTCTTTTTCCATATCACTAATTCGTTTGTCTGGGCTCCACACTTGATCAGTCACTTCTCGAAAAACTTTGCCAGCTACCATAATATTGGCACCACAAGAACAGGTTGGCTGAAGTACAGGCCATCTATCATTTTGGTACTTAGTTGCAAAGTCCGGAAAATTTTCAGGGATAATATGTGTATGAAAATCTACTCGCATTTCCATTCACTCGCTTCTTCTGGCATGATATGTCCACAGTTCTTACATGTACGAAGTTCTAGACTTCCATTAAAACCGTTGATCGCTTCTTTCACTTGAACCTCAATATTCGTCAATTGAACGGTAACTCGGTGCACTTCATGGTCACATTCATCACAGAACCAAACAAAATCCTCTAATTCTCCTGTAGCTCTGTCTCTTTCGATAACAATACCGATTGTATCAGCCACGCGATGTGGGGAATGTGGTACATTCGCTGGCAGGTGGAAAACTTCTCCTTCTTTGACGGTAATGACTTCTCGCTTTCCCTCGTTATTAATAATCTCAACGTAGCAGTCACCCTTTAATTGATAAAAAATCTCTTCTGAAGGGTCCACATGAAAATCACGTCGTTTGTTCGGGCCACCGATTACCATAAACATTAACTCTGAATCCTTCCAAACGACTTTGTTATTAACTGGCGGCTTTAGTAAGTCCTTATTTTCTTCAATAAATCCCCATAGGTTAATTGGTTTTAATGTTTTTGACATGAATGATCGTCTCCTCTCAATTTTCAGGTGAGCTAGATTTAGGGATTCCCCCAACTATCCAATTTTCTGATGGAATTTCATATAAAAGAATTCGGATTTTGTCATGTGGAACACTAAGATTCTCTGCTATGACATCGGTGATATCTTTCACTAGCTTCTCTTTAATTTTTGGTTCTCTGCCTTCTAATATTTTCAGTTCTACTATTGGCATAGTCTTAGTGAAATACCCCTGTTAATTTTTCTTCTGACGATTTTAATGCCTCCTGCATGAAGACCACTTCTTTGGCTAAGCCTGAAATTCTTGATAGAACATCAGAATCAATGATTTCATTTTCTTTGTTAAAATGATCATTATTAACGTAAACATACCCAGGTGCTACAAACGCCCGAAAAAATCCTGCAATTGGTTTCAATTGATTTTCGATCACAAGGTAGTGCTGATACGTTCCGCCGGTTGCAACAAACCCCATTACTTTATTGCGAAAATCCTTTGGATTAATCAAATCAAATAAATTCTTGAGAGGACCTGATAAAGATCCTTGGAAAATCGGTGTACCGATAATATAAAAATCAGCCGAATGAATGGCTTCAAGAACTTTTTTTGTGTCATCGTTGTAGGATGAGGGATTTCTCCCATCACAGAATTGGACGTCATAATCTCTTAAATCCAAGAGTTCGACTTCAACATAAGGATTGTATTTCTTTGCTTCCTCAAGTACCTTTTGGACAACAATACTTGTCTTCGCCCCAATAATAGTGCCTGAAATTCCTAGTAGTTTCATATAGTAAAAACCCCCGTTTAATACTTAGCAGTTATTACGTAGTATTTGTTTTTCTATTCCTGCTTGCCAACCCAGCAATGAGTAGGACTGCTGAAAATCTCCTTCAGAAATAAGCTGGCGGATTCTTGTAGATGAAATAAGTTTGCCGCTATTACAGAAGACAGGTGACGCTACATTTATCGAAAAATACTTTTGTAAAAGACTAACATCACCTTTTCTATCTTTACCAAAATGAAAATCGGAACCAACCGTAATTTCAATTGGATTAAGTTTTGATAATTCACAGATAAAATCCTCAGGTGGGCGAGTGGCGTACCATTCATCAAAGCTGGCAACAACCACATAATCTACACCTAACATCGAGATCCTACCCAACTTTTCCTCAATAGGAGTTAAGGTTTGAACGCTCTTAAAAAAATGTCGAGGAGGCGGATCGAATGTATACACTACACTGGGAACATGAGAAATCCGGCTTTTTTTCACCGCCTGCTTAATCACAGCTTGATGTCCTTTGTGGACCCCATCAAATGCACCTATGGCAATAACAGAACCTGATAGTGTCAGGACTCCATCTTTTAGCGTTTGAATCGTTCACACCCCCTCGTAAAATTTATAAGTTTTATAAGCTTGGAACTTCATTTTTTCGTTCAAATATTTTCATAGCTTCATCAACAAGCTCAAAAGAATTTTTCCTTTTATGGTTGTTATAGAAAATCGCTCTTTTACGAATTGGGTCCCCAGTATAATAGCGTTCATATTGAAGAAGCCTTTGACCAAATGCCTCGCCGCATAAATCCCACGCAAGTTTAAAGAGATGAACGCGCACTTCCGCAGAAACTCCTTCTCTTCCAAGATAATACTTCTCTAAATCCTCCCGTAATTCTGGATTCTGGAAATCGGCATCTGTAGGAGACATCAATAAACCTCCCGCACCAATAATTTGCATGACCTCAATGGCACGTGGATACATTTTTGGCAGCAGCCCTCTGATGGTTTCAAGTGGTGCATAGGCTGGCATGACCTCGCCAGATGGCAACACTTCATATTCATATTCTGCAATCCGAAGCAAAGCCCTAATGGTTTCAACCGATTGAACTAATTCTCCTAAATCATTTTGAACATTTAGGTATCCATCTACGCCAATAGAGTCAGCTATCTTACAAGCCACCTCAGTAGCAAATTGAAGCTTAATTAAGCCTCTAACACCCGACTGATGTGCTGGTTGCTGCCCAATTCCAGTCTTTGGATAAAGTAGATTAGCAGCTTCAACATTGTTATAAAGAAATACTCGATCCCATGGGACTAAAACATCGTTAAATACTAGGACTGCATCCATTTCTTCGAATCTCGATGCTAATGGATGGTCGTAAACGGATCGTTTACCGTCTTGCATGGCTTCACGACATAAAATGCGAAGACCTGGTGTATCAAGTGGAAGAGCAAAGGCAAGCGCATACCGCTCATCCCCTGGTTTAAACCCAGGAAAGGAATAAACAATCACTTCGTCAGTTATCGGGGCAAGAGTTGCTAACATTTTGGCTCCTCTGACAACTAAACCATCTGGAGTTTCTTTCACTGCACCTAAGTGGGTAAACATATCCTGTTGCTCATGCGAAGATTTACTCCTGTCATTTTGAGGGTTAATAATCGCATGAGTTAAAAACAAGTCATGATCGCGAACATGCTTGAAATAGGCTCGAATGTTTTTCCCCCATTCAGGATTATATTTATCCAAGAACTCTGAATTGCTCGCCATGGAAGTAACCACGACATTTAGGAAATCAGGCGTTCTTCCCATTAAACCAAATGTTGCTTTGGCAAATACCTCAAACGTTTTTCTTCGAGCATCTAAATCTTGATAACTTCTAGGCACCAAGAATGCATTCGAGATTCTTTCACCAGTTTCTTCACAAATATGAGTAATGTCCTCTTGATATTGAGAATCATGCTGTAAATCATACAGCTTTGCCATTTCAAGAATAGGTTGATTGAAAACAGGCTCTTCAAAGACATTATTAATTCTTTTTCCCGATAACCAAACTTCTGGATTTCGGGCTTTTAGTGCTTCAATATACTGTGCTCCCGTGCGAATTCCCATAAACATCCTCCTCTAATTTCATATTTTCATTATAAAACTGACCATTTAGTCGAATTGTAGTCTAATTAACATTTTTCTGAATAAATTTAATTTTTTATTTTTTTGAATGACAATGTTAAATTTGTCTGTTGATTTCCGCTCCAGGCGCTTCGCTTTCCGTGGGCGTTTCGGCGAGCCTCCTCGGCGCTTGCGCCTGCGGGGTCTCCCCTGAACCGTACTCCCACAGGAGTCTTCGCGCCTTCCGCTCCTATCAACAGGGTATAAAACTCAACAACGTTCTTTAACACAGACTATTTTTAAATAATAAAAAGCACCTCATTCTCCTCTTGAAAAAAGGAATGAGGTACTGGTGTAAAATATGTGTAAATTGTCCCTAGATTTTCATTTCACCTTTTTTAGGGATGAACATGATGGTAATAGATGCCAAGACTCCCGCAACAGCAAAGAGATAGAAATTAAGGGAGAAATCGAAATTTGAGCTCATAAAAAAGCCAATAAGAATTGGGCCTGAAATAGCTCCGATTCGGCCAAATCCTAATGCCCATCCTAATGCAGTGGCACGGTTTTCTGCTTCGAAATATTTTGAAATATAGGCATTTAAAATAAGTGTCGTCCCGATTGTTCCAAAACCTGCAACTCCCACTAAGCCATACACTAATAACATCGAAGATTTTATACTTAATAATGCTATTGAAACACCTGCTAAGAAATACGAAAGACTGATAATCTTTTTTGAACCAAAGCGGTCTGCAGCAGTTCCAGCTATTAGAGCACCAATTGCTGCAGAAAGGTTTAACATAAGTAAAAATCCTAAGCTTGGGCCAAGTGGATATCCAGCTTCTCTCATCATTTTCGGAAGCCATGTACTTAAACCATAGATCATTAATAATCCTAAAAAGAAGGTTACCCAAAAAAACATAGTGGCTCGGATATTCTTTCGTGTAAAAAGACTTGCAATTGCCGCAAATTTTTCCGTTGTTCCTTTACTCTCAACCCTCATATTGTTTTGAATAAAATCATTTGGAAGATGAAATTTTTGGGCTATACTTTCAGCAGCAGCAAATTTTTTCTTTGCATGTAAGAAACTGATTGACTCTGGAAGATATTTAATAACAAAAGGTATAACCAATATTGGAGTGACACCGATCCAAAACATTAATCTCCAACCATAATCCTCTAAGAAGAACATTGAGAATAATGCACCAAGAACGCCCCCAATTGGATAACCTGTATACATAATTGCATACAGCTTGGAGCGATGTTGTACAGGAGAATACTCGATTGTTAAAGCGGATGCCGTTGGTATAACCCCCCCCAGACCAAGACCGCCTATAAAACGAAAGATCCCAAACATTTCTGGTGAAGTAGAAAGAGCAACTAAACACATTGAAAGGGAAAATAACCCAATACAAAAGATTAAAGTTAGCTTGCGGCCGATCATATCTGTAAGTGTACCAACAAATATTGCACCGATCAGCATTCCCATAAGTGCATAGCTTCCGATCGCTCCAGCTTGAGCAGGGGTCATACTCCATTCTTTGTACTCCATTAATGATGGTAAGACAGCACCATAAATTCCTAAATCATATCCATCTGCTAACATCGCAAACCAGCATAAAACAACGACAAGGAACGTTGCTCTAGGTATACTCTTAAGTGTAAGTTTCGTAGTGTTTTTCCCTAGTTGTTGTTCATTCTTTAAATTTTCAGTAACTACTGACTGTACTTCCTGGTTCATCCAACCATCCCCTTTTTGAATTTAATCACATAGTCACTTATGCTTATTCTAGGTTGAACAAACTTACGGTTTAGCCCCCTTTTTATCTAATTTCAATTCTAGTTTTTTTCTCCCATCCATTGTTTAACAAAAGGAATGGAAGGAGATTGATATAGCTGAATATTTAGAATTCAACCAAATCTATATTGATTTTATATTTTAATTCTTTTACACTATTGTTAAGCTGTTAACATTAAAAAACTTTTTTTCTACCAATTGTTATGAGATTTTAACAATACAAACCAAGTAATCTATAATAAAATGTAAGCGTTAACAAAAAAAAAAAAAACAATCTAAACTGATTTTCTCTACCTAAGCAATTAAATTACACTTAGGAGTTGATTTGGTGGCAATCCTGTTTGACAGTGATATAAATTGGGAGTCATGTTTGAATTTAGGTACAAGGAAATTTTTTAAAGAAAAAACTTGTATTTACGAGCAGGGCACAACAGGGGACGGATTTTATTTTATACAACAGGGATTAATTAAAGTAACGACAACAACTGCAATTGGAAAAGAGCGCTTGTTAAACATCGGCATACCTGGACAGCTATTAGGTGTTCAAGCAATGGACCATCAGCCCCACTTTACAACGGCTACAGCTGTTAATGACTCTATTCTCTATTTCTTTTCATGTGAGCATTTTCAAAAACTAATAAAATACCAACCCTCCATATTAAATATGTTTATCAAAACCGTCATTCATAAAATGCACATTCTTGCTGATAAAATATATTTAGACACTCTTTTACCTGAACAACAACTCTCTGTCATCCTTCTGAATATTTGTTATGAATTTAAGAATTTTGAAGTTCCCCTCACACAACAAGACCTGACGAAGTGTACAGGATTAACAAGAATCACCATATATAAAATATTAAAACAATGGAAAGAAGAAGAAATAATAGAGATACATGGTAAGAAATTCATTATAAAAAAACCAAACGAATTAAAAAAACTGCTCGGGAAGGTGATGATATGAAAAACCTTAGATATGCATGGAGTCCGTATATAAAATATGGAAAAAAACTTCAGACAGAGGAAAATTCAGTCGTTTACCACCAGGGAAGTGTAGGGCGAGGATTTTTTTTCTTGTCTTCTGGGGGAATCAAAATCACACTTCTATCTCAAGAAGGAGTGGAACGAACAGTTAATTATGTTCCAGAAGGGATGTTGTTTGGTGAGCATGGGGCTAGAAAGGAAAATTATTTAACTTCTGCGATCACAACCTGTCCATCTGTAATCTATCATTTTTCGGATGAAGCATTAGTAACTATTTGTACCGAGCACCCTGAAGCCGCATGTATTTTTACCAATTCACTAATCTATAAATTTAGGATATTAGCAGAAATTATCTCCTTTCTTAACTCTCCTGTTGAACAACAGATGGCCCATTATCTATTAAAGCTAATTAACGAAAATGGGAGTTTTTCTATTGACCAAACCTCATTTGCCCGATACATAGGTACCTCAAGAATCACAGTAAATAAAATACTGAACAAGTGGAAAAATCAAAAGCTCATCCGATTATCCAATCGAACGATAGACATTCTGGATATTAATCATTTAAAAAACATTCGAGACTCAGGTGCCACTCACATTTCGAATTTGGATATTTTAATGTTAACAATGTAGCGATTAAGAAAAGGCAGACTCATAGTTATATGGTCTGCCCTCTTTATTTTAGTCAAGCTTACTTCTTTAAGATGTGGTTACTAAGTGGCACAAGCATTGATTCTTCAATTCCATTGACCACCAGACGTGCAATTTTCTTAGCACCATTTTCCTGAAAATGGGTATTATCCTTGACACCATTGGGATAATTCATATTCTCTTGGGCATCCAGCCATAAAAAGACATCCTTCGTTTTTTCTGGTCCAAGCTTTTGGAACAAAGCATGGCTTTTTGAAGTAAGGTCGATGACTGGTACATGTTCTTCTAATCCGAGTTCCTTCATCGCAGCCGGATATTCACCGTGTGTACTGCTTAGCACGCCTTTTTCTGTAAAATATCTTCGTTCAACTGGTGTCACAAGGACAGGAATAGCCTGTTTGGCACGGGCAGCATCAATATATTGTTTTAAATAGTTTTTATAGGTTGAATTGGGCTCTGTATAACGGGAAGGATCCTTTATTTTTTCATCATTATGTCCGAATTGAATAAAGAGGTAATCTCCTTTTTCAATCTGATTAAGAATCTGTTTAAGTCGCCCTTCATCAATAAAACTTTTGGAGCTCCTGCCAGGTGTTGCTTCATTTAATACAACCACTTGATTATCGAAGTGTTTTTCAAGGACCTGTCCCCACCCCGCCCTTGGTGTTAACGAACTTGAGTAATTAGAAACAGTCGAATCCCCTGCTAGAAAAATCCTTATTTGCTTTTTATCCGAGTTTACTTTCTCTGCCGATTTAGATTTAGCAAAATTGTTTCCAAAGATCAAACTGATAACTAAGAATAACAATGAAAACAGCACCAAATTTCCCTTAAAATTTTTCTTCATGATACTCCTCCTAGATGCAAAACTTCTTATATTTTCCCCAACGTGTCTTATCTGGGATAAATTTGGTAGGTTGTCAAATAATAATAAAAAATATTAGATTGGTGATCACTTTGAAAAAAACATTCATTTCCTTGCTTTTATTTTTCCTCGTAATTGCCCTCGCAATTTTAATGGATATGATTCAAGGTCTTGGTTTTAATGAAATTTTACATTCATTTATTAAAATTGGCCAGCAAATATCTGGAGAAGATTATGTAATCCTGTTAATTTTTTCCTTCCAGTTATTTTTTCGAAGGTTTTTAATTACATTAAAAAGCAACCATTATGAAGAAATGTCCATCTTTGCTTTTAGTTTTCCTTTTAAAAAGGCAATGACTAATAAAAAGATAGGTATTACTATCTGCAAAGGAAGATGTAAGTAATACGGTACAACCATTAAGCCTTCTTCAATGTGCTCAATATAACCATGTGCGATGATTTGCGAACTAATTAAAACCATCATTCCGATAGGATAGATCATTTTTTTTTGTTGTTTAATATCAAACAGATCCGCAGCACCGAGCAAAGCGCAGAAGAAGAAAACAGTTATTTTTACAAATCCTAATATGACCATACTAATAATCACCAAAATATCTAACCTCTGTACGAAACCAGCAATATTAATATAACTTACAGCTGTTAGGATAGGAAAGGCAGAACGTTCCATAATATTTGAACCAACGATGGCAATATTCATAAATGTAAATAAAGTTAAAACCATACCACTAAGAAAAATAGCAGTAATTCCAATTTTTCTAGCGCTATTTTGTTTATTTAAGTAAGGCAAGAGCATAGTAAAAGCAACCATTTCACCGAAAGGGAAGGTCATAGTAGTTGGAAAAAGTGTTTTAAATATAGGGCGCCATCCATATTCTAATATAGGACGAATATGGTTTAACTCGACAATTCCACTTGCAATTTCAAATAAAATGAGGAGAAGAAACATAATTACGATAATGAATAGGCAAAGCTCAGAAATGCGAAAAAATACTTCCAATCCTTTGTAGGCTGCATACATCACACATAAAACCATGATGATACCGACTGTCAATAGGGTACTTTGCCTGTAAGCGGTTATCACTAATAGTGCTTCAAAATCACGCAATACGCGAGAAGCTATGTAAATAAAATATACCACATACAATAGTCCTATGAACCAACCTAAGTAGCCGCCGAGGATTTTTCGAAGATAACTTGTCAGTGGTAACGAAGGATATAAGTGAAAAAGCTTACTATAAACAAGATATAGAATACAGCCGAAGACAATGCCAAATAAAACAGTTATCCATGCATCCTGCTTTGATTGTCTAGCCAATCCTAGAAGAATGGCACTGCCTAATTCGAATAAAAACATGACACTAAACAACTAAAATCCGTTAATCTTCATCTGTCTCATCTTGTATTTCAGCTCCTTGATCAATAAGGGTAAGGCTTGATTCTCATACCGGTCCTTTCTATATCCACTTTTACAGTTACATTTACTTTTGCTTCTGAGAACAACTCTTTCCATTGCCGCTTAGATTTGTTCCATTTCTTAACATTTGAATAATGTAAGATTTCACCAAAACCGAACACATCACTTTTCACTTTTTGGGCAGAAATAATCCCTTCTTTTATTTCCTTTTGCAACTCCCTTTCAGCTTTATGCTCATATTCTCTCAGCACTTTATGTTTACTTATATCCTTGTTACATAACAATTCGGTTATAGAACCTGAAGCATCTACGTCAATTGTGATAATAGCTTGATTATTTATTATGTCTACATTAGAATGACTTTTCAAGCGGTTTATAACAATGGTGTTATACCGTTTTTCATCACAGTGAATTCTCAAGTTCGTACTTTTTATCTTGTTTTGAATGACCTGAATAGATTTTGTCTTTTTTCCATCCAACCATCCTACAAGTTTTCCTTTTCTAAACATAGCTACCCCATTAAGTGTTACGTATGCCTTTTGCATATCTTCTAAATTGGCTTTTGTCGTACCCTTTTTCTTGTTCCCTCTAACACTAATCCCATTTATGGCTGGTTCTGAGCCCAAATTGGATAGGTTTTCAATTACTTTGTAAATTCTTGTTTCACCGTATTCCCCAGTAGTATCAAAGGCATTCTTCACTTTTCCAACAATCGTTCTCACTGGAACTTTATCATTTGAAGGTAGTATATCCATGGTAGTTTTTACATTTGCGTCACGTGCAATTAGGACAGGGACATTCACTCGGACTCCTGCATCTCGCTCAAATACGTCGAATATAAAGTTTAAACTTTCCTTTTTTGCCAATTGTTCTCCAATAATAACTACCTCAATGTGAGAATTAATATTCTTTCTAGAAAATAGTCTTGACGTATTGTATGCAGCTTCAGAAAGGGTTTTCCCTGTAGAAATATAGCTGGTAACTGGTGTAGCACCAGAACCTGACGATTGGGCAACATTTTCACTTGGATTAATGGATTGGTAAGTGATCTCGTATTGTTTTTTACCTGGAATATAGTCGATTCCCAATCCAACAACTATGGATATTTCATTTATTTCTTTGTAATTAGAGCACCCTGTTAGAGTACCAAATAAGAAAATGATAAGGAGCCACAATTTATTTCTCACCTGGATCACCCTCTATAATCTTCATTCTGACTTTGTTCCCTTTTTTTGAAGGAGATGGTCTGTTAACCATATTTCGTATCGAAAAGCGAAAGAATACATCCTTTTGTTCTGTGAGTTTGAATGGTGCGATTGGAGAAAGGTATGGAAGTCCAAAAGATTTCAAGCTACACATATGCATCCCAATGATAAGAGAAGCTATTAGCAAACCATACAGCCCCGCATACGAAGAAATGATTAATAACAGAAATCGAAGAACTCTTGCTGCAATACCGAGACTGTAGTTTGGAAGTGCGAAACTAGCAATTGCGGTAACAGAAACAATAATAACCATAGCAGCAGAGACAAAGCCTGCCTGTACAGCAGCTTGTCCTAATATCAAAGCACCTACAATAGAAAGGGCTGGGCCAACAGCCCTGGGCATACGAATTCCCGCTTCCCTTAGGACTTCGAAGGTCATTTCCATGAGGAAGGCTTCGATTATTGCAGGAAAAGGAACTGCCTCCCGTTGCGCTGCAATACTTACCAGTAGAACCGTTGGTACAAGTGCCTGATGGTGTGTAATCATGGCAACATACAATCCAGGTGCATAAAGAGCTAAGAAAAAAGCACCAAAACGTAAAATCCGTAAAAAGCTACCAATGTACTGATTTTGATAATAATCCTCTGGTGACTGGAATAATTGTGTAAAAGTTACAGGGACGATTAGAACATATGGTGTACCTCCGATAAAAATAGCCACACGCCCTTCAAGTAAATTGCCTACTACCACATCTGGGCGTTCTGTATTTTGTACAGTCGGAAACAGTGAAGGCTGTTTGTCCTGAATAAAGCCTTCAATATACGATGATTCCAGAATGCCATCTATTTTAATTTTTTGAAGGCGTTTTTTGACTTCAATAACAATTGATTCCTCTGCAATGTTTTTGATATACATAATTTCCACTGCTGTCTGAGTCACTTCTCCAATTTCAAACGCTACTAAGCGTAAATTCGGACTTTGAACCCTGGCTCTTATCAGTGAAGTATTTGTGCGGAGATTCTCTGTAAAGCAGTCTTTTGGTCCCCGTATGACTGTTTGGGTTGACGGTTCACTAATACTGCGTGATTGAATTTCTTTTGTATCAAATATGAGAGCATTGGTATCATCGTCAATTAATATAACTGTGTTTCCAGAAGTGATCGAGTTAAGGATGTCCCCAAAAATGTGTTTTACTTTAATATTTGAGATGGAGATGGTTTGTTCCAACTCATCTCTTAATACTTCAAAATCCAGTTTGGCTTTATAGGATAAGAGAGGTTCTATTATATGTTCATTTATATCTTGTGTATTTGATATGCCGTCAATATAAATGACACCAAATACATGAACCCCTTTATGCTTAATTAATCGAACGATTAAGTCAGAGGCTTGACCTAACTCTTCTTTTATTCGAGAAACATTTACATTAAGGTCGTTAACTAAAGGCTCGTCGGAAGACATTGAATTACTATAGCTAAGTTGCTGTTTCATGCGGGCTTTTTTCCACATGGTCTCTCTTCCTCCACTTCCTTTAGATTTTTTATTTATTTACCAATTAACCCTAATTTATGTAATATGTACCCAACAAAAATAAACCTGTCCTTTAAATGAAGAGACAGGTTTTACTAGTTTAATAATTTTTATTTTTACTGAACTCCTAAATCTTTTTTGATATCAGATTTTTCCTTCGCTATCTTGGATGGTTACATTGGAACCGATTTTTGTAAAGTCTGTCTTAATCAAAGTTCCATCTGGATTTGAGAAAGATTCCGGATGGATATAGCTGATGACACTTGAGAAGTTTGTCAGAATACTAATAGGCGCAAAATAACAAATCATGATGATCCATCTGAAATGTATCAAGTTCCATTTGACACCAACTTTGCATTTACCAACGATGATAATAATCCGATTAGCTCAAAGGCTGTATATAAACAATATACCCTTCATAAATGCCTTTTTCAGCTGTTGCTGAAATCAAAAGAGATACGTTTCTAGTAACATGACTGTTTGCTGGTACTTTAACAGACAAATCGGTTTTTATTTCAACACCATTCTGTAAAGCATCTTTTGCCCCTCTTATTCCTGTTTGAAAATTTATCTTAACATTAAAGTTTTTTGCTTCTTCTCCCTTGTTCTCAATTGTCACTTCTAGGGAATCGTTAATATTTTTCCCGTTAAAAGCAATATTGCCGAAGCTAATTGCCCCCGTATCTTCCTTCGAAAAAAAATACTATACGAATTGTACATGATTAAAAGACAAAAAACCCCCTTACCTTAATGGATGCCCATAAGTAAGGAGGCTATAATGTTCTCCATAAACCACCATCTGTTAATATCCTGTTAGTTATACCAACATTATGTTTTCTGGTAAAGTAACTGATTGAAGAATTTCTAACTCTGTTAATCTTTGAAAAGTATAGGATGATCCAGTTAATAGGGTATTATCCAAGTATGCTGGGTGACACATCACTTCAACTGTTAATCCATCATTCATACGGTCATTCAGCTTTGCAAAATAATCTGCCGAAACACCATCAGAATAAAAGTCGAATAAAGCTATGTCTGAAAAAGAGTCCACTCCTTCAATAGCCAGGCTTCCGTTCTTCCTTACTGGCAGCCCGTATTTATTTGATAAACTTTTTACCACTGGAACCAATTCTTTTAAGGTATGAACATGATGATGACTATCCAAATGTGATGGTTTAAGACCTGAATGGATCATTCGGTCTATTTGTGCAGTCCACTCTCTTTCCAGTTCACCTAGCGAAATATCCAATGGATTTAGGGCAGAATAGGACTTAAAAACCCCATTATCATCAACCAATGATGGTACATTTTGTGCTAGTGGTTTCCCACATGTTATTACTAGATGAATACCTACACGCAATTTTGGATATCTCTTGGCCAATTGAATCGCATGTTCTGTCCCATCCATGTTCATCATCATCGTGGTAGAATTGACAATCCCATACAAATAGCTGTCAATGATTCCATAGTTCACTCCGTTACTTAAACCAAAATCATCTGCGTTAACAATTAATTTAATCATGATGTATTCGACTGTATAGCTCCACTACCTCTGTAGCTAATTCCTTCATGGTTATTGCATTCATTAAATGATCCTGTGCATGGACCATTAAAAGAGACATCTCTGTTTTATCGCCTCTAATCTCTCCTTGAATGAGTGTAGTTTGGATATGATGTGCTTCATTCAAGGATTGGTCTGCTTCGCCTAGTTTCTCTCTCGCACCCACAAAGTCCCCTTGTTTGGCTGACTGAATGGCCTCCATCGCCGCACTCCTGCCATTTCCCCCATGCAGAATAATTTGAAAGATTACTTGCTCTATATTCTCCATTCTCTTCCCTCTTTTTTGATTATTAATGAAACTGCGGTAGGTAATCCTTATGTGCCTCAAGCATTTCATCTAAAATGACTTTTGCTACCCGGTCACTTGGTACGAGAGGATTAATTGTCAGTGCCAGTAATGCTTTATCATAATCCCCACTAATGGCCGCTTCAATGGCTACCCTTTCAAAGGATTTCATTTGTTGAACAAGTCCGCGGATTTGAATTGGTAACTCTCCCACTGCAATTGGCTTAGGCCCATTCTTCGTAATCATACAACTGAGTTCTACAGCAGAATCATATGGGAGACTTGTAATAGCACCCTTGTTTAATGTATTAACAGCCTGTATGTCACGTTTATCTGTATACATCGAGTGGATTAACCTAACAGCTGCATCACTATAATAGGCACCACCTCTTTTCTCTAATTGAGGAGGCTTAATTGCTAACTGTGGGTCTTTATATAACTCAAACAGCTCTTCTTCCAGCTTTTTGACAACCTCTGCCCGAATGGTGCCTTCTTTAAAATTTTTCAATTCTTTTTCCAGCATATCTCCAGATTTATAATAGTAGTTGTGATATGGACACGGAAACACATCTAACGCCTTCAAAAACTCTGGCTCCCAGCCCATCGAATGAATATTTTGCATGGTTATACTTTTTTCGGGGTCATTTATTAACGAAATCACTTGATCCTTAACGGATTCCCCATCAACAAACACATCTAGTCCGTACACCATGTGGTTTAATCCCGCAAAATCAATTCTGACTCTACTATGTTCCACTCCTAATAATTTCGCTACGCCCATTTCCATTCCAATAGGTACATTACACAGTCCTACTACTCTATTAATATTGCTGTAACGCAGTACTGCCTCCGTAATCATACCAGCTGGATTGGTAAAGTTAATAAGCCATGCATTCGGACAAAGCTCCTCCATTTCCCGGCAAATATCTAGAATAACAGGTATGGTTCGAAGTGCTTTAAATAAACCGCCTGGCCCATTAGTCTCCTGCCCTAATACTCCATACTTTAAAGGGATACCCTCATCCTTTTTACGTGCCTCTAGCAAACCCACTCGAAATTGAGTGGTTACGAAATCCGCAGACTTTAATGCTTCATTTCGATCTAACGTTAAATATATTTTTATCGGAACACCTGCCTTTTCCACCATTCTTTTTGCAAGGTTCCCTACTATTTCAAGCTTTTCTCTTCCTTCTTCTACATCAACCAACCATAATTCACGCACGGGTAATTCGTGATAATATTTGATAAATCCTTCTATTAACTCAGGGGTATAGCTCGAGCCACCACCTATGGTAACTATCTTTAAACCATCATTCATTTTTTACACCTCTGATTGAGATTTCATTTAGACATTTAGCGTATCAGTAGGTTTGGATGATACCTCACCCATTTCTCTCCTCGCATCCATTCGTCCTTGAGCGATGACAAAAGGAAGGTAAATAACGATAGAAATACATAAATTCACTGCCGCTAATATTGCACCAGAAATATGCCCACCAGTTGCAAGTAAACCTCCAACGATTGCAGGGGTCACCCAAGGAATATCAGCAACGACTGGATGTACTAAACCTAAGCTTATTGATGTATACGCTACAATTGTCATGATGATTGGTCCCAGTATAAATGGAATGAACCAAATTGGATTCAATACAATCGGCAATCCAAAAAGAATAGGTTCATTGATTTGGAAAATCCCTGGGGGAGTCCCTAACGCAATGAGCTGTTTATTACGTTTTCGCCCTGCGATAATCATCGCTACTATTAAACCTAAAGTGGCACCAGACCCACCAAGATACACAAATGCATCTAAGAAAGAACCAGATAGGATATGGTATTTGCTTACATCATGAACACCTTGTGCATACATATTTACATTTTCTTGACCTAGTTTCGTCATTAATGGAGTGGTAATTCCTCCAAGTATATTAGGCCCGTGAAGACCAAGAATCCAAAATCCATGTACCAGGGATACTATTAAAATAGCAAACCACATTGAATCAACTGCGCCAGTAAGCGGTGATACCAGTACTTTATTGATCCAGTCGTTTAAATAAGCTCCATCACTAATAAATTTACGTAAAATAAGGCCAAATAATCCAAGAGTAAAAATGGTTGCCATCCCCGGAAGCAGCTTGGCAAATGAACGAGCAACAGCTGGTGGAACTCCATCAGGCAATTTAATGACTAGATACTTTATTTTTGCTAAACGAACAAAAATTTCAGTGGCTACAATTGCAACAATGATACCGGTAAATAGCGCGGTCGCATTGAAATAATTCCAGCCAATAAAACCCCACACCCCACCTGAAACTGCCTCTTCACCCTCAGGAGTAATCGAGACATTAGCCACTTGTGGAATCAGTATAAAAAAGGAAGCACCCGCAACCAACATCGCTTCGAAACCATCGTCCCCGTAAGACTTTGCCAACTTATGAGCAATACCGAAAACGGCAAATATGGTCATGAAGGCAAGCGTTCCCCACCAGATATCTCCCCCTAACGTTTTCCATGTCTCACCGAAAATCGAGACCATGAGTTTTTCATAATATTTTCCGATACCGGGTACGGAACCTAAGTTATTTAAAAGCACAGCTAACGAACCAATCATCGTGATGGCAATCATGCCGACTAAAGCATCACGAATAGCAAGAAGATGCCTGTTGTTACCAAGCTTATTTGCGAAAGGCATAATAAATTTATCAATAAAATTCATCATGTTTCCTACTCCCCTTTTATTAAATTGATTGCCTGCCTTAATACTTCCTCTCCGTTGCATAGACCATAGTGTCTAGGATTAATAGTATCTACCGGTACACCATGCTTTTCTCCTTCTTTTTTTAGCTGTGTTAGTAAATATCGTACTTGCGGACCAAGAAGCAGGACGTCTGCTTTGTTAATCTCGTTATATATCTCCGTTGATCCTACTGCCCAAATTTCACAATCAATCTCTTTTGATTTTGCGCAAACTTCCATCTTAGAAACCAGTAGACTTGTAGACATACCTGCGGAACAGCATAATAAGATTTTCATAAATACCCCCTAAAAGAAAGCGATTTCAAAATTTAATTGAAAATGATTTCAATGTCCAACAAAGAAAACGTTAAGATGATTTTCCTCCTTTCTTTAGAAGTAAGCATGTATCCTATTTCGATGTATAGTACAACGTTTGTTATAATTCATTGTAATGACAATTCAGAATATTTACAATACAATTTTTATTAATTTGTTATTATTTTTATAATTTGTAATAACAAATTTTTAGAATTGTATTTTTAAGGGTACAAATATTATCTATTTTTTGGTAATCTATAAATAATGAGGGGGAATACCAATATGGTAGAAGAAGCGAAAGATGGAAGTGCTCTGCACCTTAAAGTAAAAGATGCCATCATTCAATTAATTAATGATGGGGAATATAAACCAAACTCACAACTGCCAACTGAGGCTGAATTTTGTGAAAAATATAGTGTTAGTCGAACCACTGTCAGAACTGCTCTACAACAATTAACAACAGAAGGGTATGTTTATCGTAAACGTGGAAGTGGAACCTTTGTATCTGGAAACAAAGTAAAACAAATTTTAACCACAACCGTCGATCACTTTTCAAGTCAAATTTCCATGCAAGGAAAAAAGCCCTTAATCAAGGTAGTTAAATTAGAAGTGATTCCTGCAGATGAGTTTTTATGCGAGCAATTAAAGCTCCAAGAAGGCGAGCCTGTGAATATGCTTGAGAGAATTCGCTTTGTTAATGATGAACCCATTCAGTTTGAAACTGCTTATTTACCCTGGTATAAAACACCTGCACTTCATAAACAAGGCTGTGAAAAGTCTCTATATAGCCAATTGGAAACTCAATTTGGGTTAAAAATAAATAGGACGATTGAAACTTTGGAATTATTTATCGCTGATCAGGAGGCTGCAGAAAAGCTGAACATCGAGGTTGGAGACCCCTGCTTTTCACTTGATACTCTAGCTTATCTTTTTGATGAGTCAATCATTGAATATTCACGAACCATTTATCGCGGAGATTTGGCCCATTTTGTCATTGAAAGAAATTATTAGATTTTAAAAATATTCGACTCCAATAGAGGATGTTGGCTCAAAGGGTTCAGCCCCCATGAGCCAACATTCAGAAAGAAAAAAACCTGCCGCAGCAGGTCTTATACTTCTTTTACAGTTGCAACATACGGCAGATTTCTGTAATGCTCTGCATAATCAATTCCATATCCGATAACAAATTTATCAGGAATAACGAATCCTACATAATCTGCTTTTAAATCGACTTTTCGGCGTTCAGGTTTATCAAGTAGTGTACAGATCTTCATGGATTTCGGTTTATGAAGCTGGAAATGCTCTTTTAAGAAACTTAATGTTAGCCCAGAATCAATAATATCCTCGACAAGCACTACATTTTTTCCTGTTATGTTCACATCTATATCTTTTAACAAGCGAACTTTTCCCGTAGTCTCCGTTTGATTTCCATAACTTGAAGCGGCGACAAAATCAACGGTCACGTTTCCTCCAAGCTCTCGAACTAAATCAGCCGCAAAAACAAAAGCACCCTTTAATACAACAATAAAAACAATCGATTCATTTTGTAAATCCTGCATCATTGCAGCGCCTAGTTCTTTCACTTTTTGCTTCAGTTGTTCTTCTGATATTAAAATACTATCGATTTCGTATCCCATAATCTCACCTTTCATTCTTGTATAGAATCCACAATGACTCTATTCTATACAATTTGTTGTCATTTATCATCTATGTAATAGTGAGATATTTAATTGAATTCTCCAAAATAGCTAAACGGATCAATTTCACTTTTACTTCCTTACTAAGTGAGAGCCATTCAGATTTATCGATTCTCAATTGATATCCCTCCATTTATTATTCTTGCTTTATAGTTCACATTATTCCTATCTTATAAGAAATTCCATTACAGTAATCCTTTTCCCGTATATTTATCTGTTCTAACCTCTTTTTCATTTCCATTTTTCTACATAATCTGCGGCATACAAATAAGCCTTGGCAAGTTCCAAGGCTTATCGTTTTTAATGATCACGGTTAACAATATAGTTCAATAAGTGCTTCAGAAACGTGGTTTTGCGCGGTACCTCATTTAATGCCTCCATGGCGAGACAGTAATGTTCCCACATCTCTTTTTTTGCACCCTCAATCCCGAGGATAGATACAAATGTGGAATTGTTATTATCGGCATCTTTACCAATACATTTACCCAGCAAAGTACTGTCCCCTTCTACATCAAGCAGGTCATCCTTTATCTGAAACGCAATCCCGGCATGATAAGCAAATTGCTTTAGAACTTTCATTTCATAATCATCTGCTTGTGCAAGAATAGCTGGCATAATTAAGGATGCTTCGAAGGCAATTCCCGTTTTATAAAAGCACATAGAATTCAATTGTTCGAGTGTTAGCGGCTTACCTTTGGATCCTAGGTCCATCGCCTGACCCTTACACATGACTTCGGTTACTTGTGTTGAATATTGAATTAATGTAAGCACTGTCTTCGAATCAAACTGATCAAGAGATGCTTGTTCCTCAATCGCTTTTTGAGTTAAAAAAAGGCCAGTTAATTCAGCTGTTGCAATATTATATTGTTGATGTAGTGTTGCACGCCCTCTTCGGAGAGAAGCATTATCCTGCGATGGTAAATCATCGAAAATTAGTGAGGCGGTGTGCATGTATTCCAAGGATCTCAGTAATGGAACAATGGCAGTCTGATTTAAACCATACTCGTTAACCCCCATGACCCAGGTCATAATGGGCCTCAGTCGCTTTCCATCTCCATCGAGACTATAGTTGGCTGCATCGACGATTGTTTCATTTATTTGAGAGGAATCGAGTTTTTGGATTTCTAAGATGCTGTTAATCTGAGTTCGAACGGTTTCAACAGTATCTATAAATTCATCCTGTTCTTTCCGTTGGTTCTTAATGGTGGTAATAATCTGGTCACGAAGAAGTTTATCAAAGAAATCCACATCATCCGCTCTTCGAACCATCGTTTGGATGACACGATTGAATTCTGGATTTGCAGAAGCAAATAATTTCATCACTTCAGAATATTTTTCCATCCCTATTCTTGCTTTGAATCGTTTGAGTCCATTAATTGCTCGATCAAGAATGACCTCACAGGTTAGTATATCCGAGTCATACACCTTATGGATTAAATGGCTAATCACCGCCCAATATAATTCAAATGGATTTATTAAATCTGGTCGCAACTTATGATATTTCAAATAATAGGTATATGGAGTGACTGCCCCATCATTTAAGTCATCAAACATATCGGCAAAATCATCTGCCAATTGGTTGTAAATCCCATAAAAGAATGCTCTATTGTCAAAACCTTCATCTTCAGAAGCACTAATGACTGATCGAACGATTAAGCGGGATGAAGAGGATTTTAATATTACTGGTATATAAAGTTCTTCATTTGTGTAGCTGGGATTAGAGAGATCTTTAATGCGGTCCACTTCCTGTGACTGAAAAAACACGTAGGATTGTTCAAAGAATGTATTCAATGACTCAGCGTGCTGATGACCTTTAATATATTCGTAGGCCTCCCGTAGTTCAGAATGGATAAATTGAATTAGCTTCAAGTTATCGCCGCTCCAATTACCCAATTCTGGAACAAATCCAGTGATAAGTGTGGTTCGTATCAAATCTGTATATTGTTGTTTCTCCTGAGTAGACAAGACGTTAGAATCTAGAAGATCATCAATAAAAGGATAGGTCAAACCATAAGAGTATCCGAGTCTAATCGCTTCATTTAGTTTCGCCGTACGTTCAATTGGTGATAGGGTATTGTCCAGCTCTTCTATCACGTGCATCCATACTCCGGCAATGATTTTGATTAGCTTTCGCTGGGCATGTTCCGCGTCCATCCCCTCCGGAATATTGGAGGCTACTGTCTTTAGTTTGTCCATCAGCCAGATGAAACTAGATTCAATTCCTTCCTTCTGTGCCCATCTGTACAATCCTGCCATGCTGATTAGTTCCGATTTGTTTCCTTGATCAGAGGCAGTTAGATGATCTTTCAAACTGTTTACAACATGTTGGATTCTAGTCTGTGTGTCGGGTGATTGAAGTGATTTCCCTAAATCCCTCATATAAATATAAGAAATACTTCGAAATAGATACGAATCTAATTTCCCTGTTACATCCAACCAACGGATGTAATTGGAATAATCTTTAGTATTCGGTTTATTTTTTCTTGATCCCAATAACGATAACAATGGATGTCGCACATGGTTCTTTTTCCACACTTGAAAATCATTCGTTAAGGTTGGTATATAGGTTCTTTTTATTACCAGATCATACAGCGACTGAAAATAATGAGCCGCTCTTTGCTCAGCCAGTTGATAGCATTCATCGATTTTCTTTGTGTTTTCCACATTAATACTATTCATACATTACCTCTACTTAATAGTGTCAGATCCAGAACAACATGAATATGCATTTTTTTAAAACTAACAAAATATTATTATGTATAATCGATCGCTAACAACTTTATAACTAAAATTTCCACTTATACTACTATTTTACTAGAATTGACAAAATGAGCCAACAGAAAGTAGGGTCATCATGTACTACAAAAGAGAAATATATACGATCACTCCTGGAAGAAAATCTGAGTTTAATCAATTCTTTGATAAGTACTTGAAGGCTAATCAGCTAAAAAACGGGGCAATTCTTGTAGGATGTTGGAATACAGAGGGGCAGAATGAGATGTTGGTCATATGGCAATATCCAAGCTACGAGGACTATGTAAACATTCAAAAGAGAGTTAAAAAAGATGTCCTGTATCAGCAAACACAAAAACAACTATTCAAATTAGGACAGCTTTATTTAGACTTTCATCAAGATACTTTAACTTCAACTGAGGACCACCAAGCCCCAAAACAAACTGTGACGGTAAGCGGGTATATTACAAATGAAAAGAAAGAAACGTTACTGGTTAAGACCTTTTGGCGAGCAGATACCTGGGAGCTTCCTGGCGGCGGAGTTGAATGTGGAGAAACATTAGATCTTGCACTATGTAGAGAAATTTTCGAAGAAACTGGAATCACGGTTAAGTTACTTGGCGTAACCGGCGTTTATTCAAATGGCAGCACGGTTTCCATCGTTTTCCATGGTAAAAGTACAGGAGGAGTTTTAAGAACATCAGAAGAAACACAAGATGTTCGCTTTGTGAAACTTGATTCATCCAATGTTCATCAATATATAAAACGAGGAAAATTTATTCCAAGAGTTCTAGATGCCATGAAGGGGCACTCCATTCCATTTGAAGCGTTTAAAGTTCGCCCCTATAAATTATTGCAAAGGTTAGAAGGTATATCTGTCAGAGATGAATCTTAACAGCAAAATAGAGAGCTATACGATTCTTGTAAAATCGTCATAACTCTCTATTTATGCAGTTATGGTTTACTAGATTTCAAAATCGACTACGGCTACGCCATCAACTAAATCTCCAACGAATTGAACTGCATTCAAGTGATTAGGGTGAAGCTGATATGCCGCTAACATTTCTCGACTCTCAAAAAGCATTCTCATTCCAAACTGAAAGTTAGCAAACTCTACCTCAACTGTAGTATTTAAACCGACAGACACTGATTCAAGTCCAGGTATGTTACCTTCAAGGGATCGAAACCGATTTACCAGTTCATCTTTATCTATATTCTGAATACCTTCTTTAAATTTAAAGAAGACAAGATGCTCAATTCGCTGCTTCATTTTATTCCTCCTTTATTTGCATTTAACAGGCTCCTACTGATTCACTAAAAAGTGCATTTATATAATTTACATCATCACTCGTGAGATGGATGCCTGAGCCCAAACAGCTTTCTGCAATTTGTCCTGGTCGCCTCGCTCCGATAATGACTGAGGGTACATGTTCCCACCGTAAAGACCATGCTATAACCAGTTGACTAACTGTGCACCTGTAATCGGCAGCAATTGGCTTTAACTTTTCAACAAGTTCTAGAGTTTGAAGTAGTCGGTCCTTTTGAAAAATTTCTTCCTCACTTCTCCAGTCCCCTTTCTCAAAACGAGGTACTTCTTTTAATTTACCGGTCAGTATTCCCCTTCCCAACACTTTATAAGGAAGGATAGATGTTCCTTCACGTTCTGCATAAGGAATAATTTCTTTTTCTACCTTTCTATCTAATAAACTGTATTCCACTTGATTGGTGACGATGGGTAGATACTGACTTGCTTCTACCATCTGCTCAATAGAAAAATTAGACACTCCCACGTAACGAACCTTTCCCGATTCAACAAGCAAACTTAAGGCTTCCATTGTTTCACTCATAGGAGTATCTGGATCCGGCCAGTGCAATTGATAGAGATCAATCTGATCCACTTTAAGTCTCTTCAAACTATCTTCACAAGCTCGAATGACATAGTCCGCTTTCAAATTGTTCCTTAGATTTCCTGCTAGGTCCCATTCCAACCCTACCTTCGTAGCTATGACAATGTCTTCCTTTTTGGAACCCAACGTCTTTCCTAATAGTTCCTCCGCATAGCCAAAGCCATACATATCAGCAGTATCGAAAAAATTAACTCCTAAATCTACCGCACGGTAAATAGTTTGTCTTGCATCTTCCTCATTTACCTTCCCCATCCCGTGCCCAGAAATCGGCCACGTACCGAAACAGATTTCTGAAACTTTCAGCTCAGTTTTTTGTATTTTACTGTACCTCATATTTGCCTCCCTCTTATTAGATTGCATTTATTCATTCTTCATCGTATGTTTCGTTCATTTCGCTACTACAATCCCAACATACAGATCTATTTCTTTCCATTTTCGCTAACTCACTACCACAACAAATGCACACATCCGTCATTTTATTATCCTCCTCATTCATTTTGGGTAAAAAAAAACAGGAGAGCCGTCAATATTTTTTATATGGCTCTTCTGTTTTCAAACTATTAATTTTGAATTACCACTTTTTTAGTCCTAATAGTTTCTCACCTAATTCGGTAAGTTCCGCTCGATTATATTTTACTTGTTCCCAATTACGCGGATCCCCTGGAAAAGCGAATCCCTCAGGCTTAATTCTTTCGCTCCAAGATTGGATTCTTGTTTCTCTTAAGCTCTCATTATTTTCTTGTGCTGGAAACATGGAAATATATTGCGCAATTCGTGCCTTTTCAGAGTAGTTAGGGCGAATACCATGTGGCTGCATGCTATTAAAAATAAGCAAATCCCCAGCTTTAGTCACTACTTTTGTTGGAGTAAATCCTGTCGTGTCTGGCTTATATGGATCTCTATCGGCAGGCTGTGTTTTTACCCAATCATCAAACGTTCTATAGAGCTCAGGAATACACTGGAAACCACCCATATCCACATCTGTATCGACTAGGGATAATACCCCTTGCACATTAACTGGAATTGGATCTAAGGAAGTATCTACATCCCAATGAATGAATCCCTTATAATCATGACCTGGTTTCATTGGTAGATTCAGATTACAGCGGTCAATACTCACCCAAAGCTTTTCAGTGCCCCAAATATCTACAAACGCATTATATATTTTCTCATACATGCGGTTATCCCATAGATACTGATGGTTATATAGTTCAACCATTCCAGTGTTCATTAGCTCCTTCATTGCCATTTCACGGCGTGGAGCTGTGTACCATGTAGATGAATCATTAGCATCCTTTTCTTCGAATTCCCAAATTAACGTTACTAAACGTTCAATATGATCTTGCGGAATCGCATTACGAATAATGACATAGCCGTTTTCCTTCCAAAACTTCCAATCCTCTTCACTTAATACCCTTAATGGTTCATTGTTTTTGCGTTCATTCAATGGGATTTCTATTTCAAGGATATTATTTAGCTTTTTTTCTGCTTTCATAATTTACTTCCTCCTCATTTATCTTTGATTTATTAATAAGCAAATGCTTATTTACTAGTAAATTTATCTACATTTTCTTTTGTTACCAGTTGGAAAGGAATCATGTTGTCTTTGTCTACTTTTTCACCCTTTGCTGCTTTTTTTGCAACCTCAACCGCCATTTTCCCTTGTGCATCTACATCCTGAAAAACAGTTGCTGAAAGTTCTCCTGATTTAACTGAATTCAAAGCATCAGGAATGGCATCAATTCCAATTACCTTAATATCCTTTAGTTTCCCTGCTGCACTCAATGCTTTTATAGCACCCAATGCCATTTCGTCATTTTGCGCAACGATTGCATCAAGCTTCTGTGATTGAAGCCAGTTTTCTGTTAACGAAAGGGCTTCTTCACGTGACCAATTGGCTGTTTGTTCGGCAGCAACTTTTATGTTTGGGAAATCTTTTAACACTTTTTTATTTCCTTCTGTTCGGTTTACTTCAGCTGAATTGCCATTTGGTCCATGGATAATGCCAATTTTCCCTTTTCCGCCTAACAAGTCTGCAATTTGCTTCATCTCTATTTTTCCAGCTTCTACATCGTCCGATCCCACATGCGCTGTTGCTTTGTCTTCATTCGAGACAACTGCGAGCACAGTAATAATCGGAATATTTGCTGCTACAGCCTGCTCAACAACTGGAGCACTACCATCCTTGTCAGCTGGATTTAAAATAATCGCATCCACTTTCTGGTTAATGAGATTTTCAACTTGACTAATTTGATTTTCTGCTTTGCCTTCTCCATCCGATTCGATCAATTGGACATCAGTGGATTTTGCATATTTACGTATGGAATCTTGTAAATTAACAATATATTCATTTTGCAAATTCTGGTACAAAACACCTATTTTGAGCTTTCCTTTTGCAGTTCCACTTGCTTTTTCTTCGGCTTTTCCTGAACATCCACTTATAATTCCTAGAACGATTAATAGTGCTGCAGCTAATACCTTCCACTTTTTCATACACTCACTCCTAATATTTTTTATTGGTGATTCTTTTTATCAAGTAGAACGGCAATGACGATGATGGCTCCTTTTAAAATTTGTTGATAGTATGAGGAAACATTTAAAAGATCTAGACCATTGTTCATTACTCCAATAATCAACACCCCAACCAATGTACCAACTAAACTCCCTATTCCGCCAAATAAACTAGTTCCTCCAATGACTACTGCTGCAATAGCATCAAGCTCATATCCCTGACCGAGAACAGGTGAACCTGACATAATTCTTGAGGAAAGAACCATCCCCCCAATTCCAGCTAATAATCCGGATATGGCGTAGACCCCAATTTTGACAGAGCTCGTGTGAATGCCTGATAGTTTAGCAGATTGTTCATTTCCGCCAGTTGCAAACACATGCCTACCATAAACAGTAAAATTGAGAATAAATATTCCTACTAAAACAATCACCAAGAAAGCAACCACAGGAATAGGAAATCCTAAGATATAGCCGCTGCCAATATTGTTATAACTAGTACTTAAGCCAATAACAGGGCGGCCATCCGTATAGACCATGGCTAGTCCTCTAGCCGCAGTCATCATCCCTAAAGTCGCAATAAATGGGGCAACCTTCCATTTTGCGACTAAAACACCATTAATGAGTCCACAAGCTAACCCAACAGTGATTCCAGTGATAATTGGAATGATAATGGAATAACTGCTGTCTGCTTTGGCGAAGCTTGCAGCAACAACGGCTGAAAGAGCCATAATCGATCCGACAGAAAGGTCAATACCCCCAGTAATGATTACGAATGACATACCAATTGCTACAATACCGATGATCGATACTTGTCGCAAAATATTGATAATATTGGTAGATGTTAAAAACGATTCAGATGTAATGGATAAGATGATAAACAAGATGGCAAAAGCAAAATAAATCCCATATTTCGCAAAGAGCTTTCCTGTACCCCCCGTTTTTATTACCGTTTGAGAATTTACTAAATCCATTAGACTAAATTTCGCTACTTCTTCTTTTTGAGGGTTCATCATCCGATTTTTTCTCCTTTCCTAATACCTGCACAACATGCCATCACTTTTTCCTGATCAAAATCCTCTCTGGTGAATTCTCCAGTCAATGTGCCTTCACTCATGACAATAATCCGGTCACAGATTCCAAACAATTCAGGCATCTCTGAGGAAATTACAACAACAGATTTACCCACACTTGCAAAATCATGGATAATCTTATAGATTTCTGCTTTTGCACCAATATCGATTCCTCTAGTAGGTTCGTCTAGAATTAAGATGTCAGGATGGTTTAATAGCCATTTAGCAATGACAATTTTTTGCTGATTACCCCCGCTTAAATTTTTCACTAACATATTTCGATTTGGTGTTTTAATCTTTAAAGAAGTTATTTGCTGGTCTACTGCACTGTTTTCTTTTTTTCGAGAAATGATATTTTTAAATGCAGCAAACTTCCTTAAATTAACTATGCTTATGTTATCTCTCACTGTTCCTGTTAAATTTAAGCCAGTTTGTTTTCTATCCTCAGTTACTAAGGCAATCCCATGTTTTATTGCATGCTTTGGGTGTTTATGGACCACCTTATTTTGATTGATATAGATTTCACCACTATGGGGAGGATTTACACCGAAAATACTCTCGACCACTTCGGTTCTCCCTGCACCTACCAGTCCTGCAATTCCAATCACCTCTCCTTGATGGACGGAGAACGAGATATTTTCAAAGTAACCTTTTCGCGTGAGATTTTTCACCTCCATGAAGACGTTTTCAGTTTTCGTTGTTTTTGTTTGATACACTTCTTTAAGCTCTCTACCGACCATTAAGGAAATAAGCAAATCTTGATTTAACTCTGCTGCTTTTTTACTGTCAATATAACAACCATCCCTTAATACGGTTATTTCATCTGCAATTTTAAAAATCTCATCCATTTTGTGAGAGATATAAATAATAGACTTGCCTTGAGAGGTTAGCATTTTAATAATTTCAAACAGTTTTCCCACTTCTCTATCCGTGATTGCAGAAGTTGGTTCATCCATCACGATAATATCCGCTTGATTCGAAACCGCTTTCACAATTTCGACCATTTGTTTATCTGATACAGAAAGGGATGACATTTTTTTATCTGGGTCCAATTCAATTTTCAATTGCTGAAATAGCTTTAGTGCCCTCTCCCTTTGTTCCTTCTTCTTGATTACCCTACTCCTTCCAATGGTAGGTTCTCTGCCAAGAAAGATATTATCTGAAACAGTCATCTCAGCTACAAAACTTAACTCTTGATGGATCATACTAACCCCACTGCGTAAAGCATCGCGAGGATTATTAAGCTCTACTTTTTCCCCTTTTAAAAAAAGTTCACCTTTATCTGGTTTATAGATTCCGGCAAGTATTTTCATTAGCGTAGATTTCCCTGCTCCATTTTCTCCCATGAGTGCATGGACAGTCCCCTTTTTTACAAAGAGGGAAACCTCATCAAGTGCCCTCACTCCTGGAAATGATTTTGAGATTTTTTTCATCTCGAGTGCGTACAGATTTTTCTTTTCCAACAGATTTTTCACCCCTTCTTATCAAAATCTGATTAGTTAGAATATTACTATCGCCATAGTGTTAATACAATTAACTATCGTGCTAAGCTCAAAACAAAAACTATAATATATTGCTATTCTCCTTTTTACTTCCTTTTTATTTCCTATTCATTTTTCCAATAGTTCATTAGTAACAATTCAAAATCCAGGTACAAATCATAAAAATTCGGGTGTTTTTATTTAAATTTTTGTTATAGAATAAAAAAAAGACATCATAATTCTACATATCTTGAAATTTAGTAATCTAAAGTATGTTGTTTTCGCTCAGTAAAAAACTATACTATCTTGCGGTTGATGAATTATACTGCTAAAGCAACTAATTGGAGGATGCGATGATGGAAAACTCTATAAACAAAGTTTTCAATGAGGAATATGTAGATACACCTTTGAAATTTATTACACCCCCAGTCCTTGCCTATTCCGGGCAGGTCGGAGGAAATCCCAACTGGAATTTTCCAAGTCACAAGCACGATGATTTAAGTGAGATAATTTATATTTGTGAGGGAGAAGGAACCTTTATTATCAATAATAAAAGTTATACTGCAAAAGAAGGCGACATTCTCATATACAATTCGGGGGTCATCCATGAAGAATATTCCAATCCAATTAACCCGCTCAAAACCTTTTATTGCGGTGTCTCTAATCTCGCTATTGACCAGTTGAACGATCTTGATATTATTCCTTCAAATCTAGAACCAGTGATCCGGAAGAATGAATATTCAGAGCAAATCGGAATCTATTTAGAACATATATTTGAAGAATCCTCCCTGCTAGCAGCGGGTTATGAAATGATATGCCAGGGCTTGTTAACCTCTTCCATTGCATTAATTCATAGAGCTATTAAGCTGCAACATTGTAAAAGTGAAACAAAAGAAGCCCATACCCTAGCCCATCGGATAAAAGAATATATTGATAAAAATTATAAAAAAAATATAAAGCTTGAGGACATTGCAGATGAATTATTTATCAATAAATACTATCTATCCCATGTTTTTAAGGAACAGATGCAATTGACACCGATCAATTACTTAATTAATCGAAGAATGGGAGAAGCAAAACACTTGTTAGTATCAACAGAGTTAAAAATCGGGGAAATAGCAAGAATCACGGGGTACGATAATCCAAACTACTTTACGCTACTATTTAAAAAGATAACAGGAGAAACACCTAAACAATTTAAGGAAAGCCATCGAAAAAATCTATATTATCATAATAATTAATGCCAAAAAAAGAGGAGATCTTTTAATTAAAATAAGTTCTCCTCTGTCATTTATTAAAGGATAAGCTAAGGTTTTTTAATGTATGGATTCTTGCCGTAAGAAGGAATACATCATCGTAATTATTTTGTACGTATTCATCGATAATGCTCATCCCTTGACGAAACTGGTCAAGCAGATAATAGGTGTACTTCCCGTCCCAGTCGAACTGATTGATTCTAAGTAATTCATCTGCAATGATTTGAAACTTATACTCCTCTGTTAGAAGCTTTATTTGAAACAATTTATCCGCTTGAACCCTGAAATTATTTTTATTTTCATGTTTCTGCTTAAGGAATTTTATAAAGCTATTGATATTTTCAGCAAGAAGAATTGCTTTATTCCTTTCGTGTATCATCTCTTCCTCTCCTCTCTTTTAAAACTAGACCTTTATGAAAAGTGTATGTATTGAACCGTTATTCTACCATTCTATGTCTATCTAAAATAATCTAGACTAGTGTAATAACCCTTGCCATTTTCTATTATTTTCATATTTTATAGTAGGTCCTATTGGAAAGGGGGGAATGTCAAGATGGATTTAACCTTTGAGCGTGCACAACAATTAAAGCTAGTTGGAAAAATGGTACGTTTTCGCAATGCGAATGGCGATTGGGTTGTAGGTAAAGTAACAAATATTAATAAAAATGGACTAGAAATTGAGGAATATGGAAATCGCAGTTCCAGTGACGGCTATGGATTTGGTTTCTTTGGTCCATCACGTTTTTTTGGATGCCCTCGCTTTGTTCCTTTTATTAATGTATCGCTTTTCAGTTTCTTTTTCTTTTAATTGGATGAGATTTTATAATTGTTTACTAGGTTTCATTTTGGAGTACACAGGGAATGTATAGGATAGGAACATTGATTCACTGTTATACATCCAAAATAGGAGTGATTTGCATGGACAAGCAGGTAAATGAGCAAACAATTGAAAACCAGATTTACAAAAACGGTGATTCCTTAACAAGCTTTGATGATTTCAGGGAACTTCTAAGTGGTAAAGTTAGATTAGGAGAAAAACTAGGGATGGACGAAGAGCAATTAGCCAACTCAGCACAGAAAGTAGCAGATTACCTAGCAGCTAAAGAGCCGCCTAAGAATTCCGAAGAGCGATTATTGCAGGAACTCTGGAACGTTGGTACTGAAGAAGAGCAGCATAAACTGGCACATATGCTTGTCCGTTTAGTTCAAAAAGATTAAGAAAATATAAAAACAGGTTTGGTTTGCTAATAAACCAAGCCTGTTTTTATGCCGACACAATTAAAGCACCAACAAATATTGAATATGGTTCGGTGGGATTGGAGTAATTGCCATAATATGATAACCGATACTTAAGAATTGTGCTAAAGTTTCTGCACAGTTATGCCTTGGAGGCTCGATTGGTGCGTGAAAACTTTTATATAGATTGATCAATTGATTGTCTGTTGTACAGTGAAGTAAGACAACATGCCTGCCGGTCCAAGGTTGACCAATGATAGGTTGTGGATGTATTTCCCTCATATTGAACACCTTCGTTAATTGATACATTATATTATGAAAAACCACTCGTCCATAGTTCTTGAGGAAAAATTATGGTTGAATTTTCTTTAAGATACTTTGATAATTTTCTTCACTAATAATCCCCAACCATTTACACAAGTAGGAATTTATTAAAATTTTCCTCTTCACTCTTCTAGATATATACATTATGAACAACTCCGCTTTTTCTACATTGTATGTAATTGAAGCAAAAAAGTTTCCTTAGGTAAAAAAAATTATCCTAACCCAAAAATACTAGCAGAACAAAATAATGTGTAAAAGAATATCACCTCGAACATTTTCTCGTAGGACAAGCATAAAATTGAATAACAATCATTTGCTGAAGGGAATGCTCATCGTGACTACTAGCAAATCCAGGTTATCTGCTTCAATGTACGCGACCATGTCAATCAGTTTTTGGGGAGTTTCATTTGTATCTACCAAGGCAGTATTAGGAAAGCTTGATCCTTATTCGTTGCTTGTCCTTCGATTTGGGATAGGCTCTTTATTTTTACTTCTGTTGTTACTTGTGTTGCGTACCCGACTATTCATTTCTTTAAAACATCTGCCACATTTAATGATTTTGGGCATTCTTGGAGTGTTCGTTCATCAAGTGCTTCAAGCAACAGCTTTGTTAACGATTCATGCTTCTTCTGCTGGATGGCTCATTTCGTTTTCACCCATCTTTACAGTCATCCTCTCTCTTTTCTTTTTACATGAAAAAATAAGTTTTATTAAGGTGGCAGGAATGGTCCTTGCAATGACTGGAGTACTTCTAGTCACAACGACAAGGAGTGGACACTCCTTCCAACTAGCTATGAATATTGGCTTTTTTCTCATGATGCTGAGCACGTTAAACTGGGCTGTTTATTCAGTGCTGTTAAGAAGCTTAAAGCTCCCTTATCCTCCCCTTCTAGTGACTTTTTATATGAGTTTACTAGGCTTAATTCTCACAACACCTTTTATCATAAGGAACAGAGGATGGGAATCTCTTTCCCTTTTAACCCATACGGAGTGGGCTCACTTGTTGTTTCTAGGTATATTTGTTTCAGGTATCGCTTATTGGTATTGGGGAAAAGCGCTAGAAGTTCTCGAAGCTTCAAAGGTCTCGATGTTTTTATATTTAGAGCCACTTACCACCTTAATTGCTGCGATATTGCTTTTAAAGGAGAAAATTTTACTCATAAGTGTTGCTGGAGGAATCATAATTATTATTGGAGTCATCATTGTTAACGGACATCTGATGCCTATGTTGTTCAATTTCTTTAAGAAAAAACGACTATAGGAGGAGAAAAGCTTCATGACTTTGACAAATAGGATTAAGAAGGTTTTGGATTCGTTAAGAAGCCCATCAAAGGATGAATTAAAAGAGGCACTATCAAGGCTTAATATAAAAAACGATGAACTTGCTGTCTTGCCAGAACCTTCAAAGGGTAAACCATACAATCGAAGACTTCTTTATAAAAACGATGAAGTTGAATTGCTTGTGATGAACTGGTCCCAATTAGAGTGTGCCCCACATGACCATGGCAATTCCCATGGTTGGATCCAAGTTCTATCCGGTACTTCGCTTAATTCAGTTTATGAGGTAAAAGAGAACGGTTTGCCCACTGAATTATTTCAACAATACCATCATAAAGGAAAATATTTTTATGCACCGAAGAAAGCTATTCATAAAATGCAAGCTTCGCATAGTTCGGATTTAGTCACACTCCATCTATACTCCCCTCCCATCACCGGTATGATTGTCTATGACCTACAAAAATGTGCTGCCTGTGTGGTATCCGATGATTGCGGAGCGTGGTGGCCGGATGAACAATATCAGAAGGTGAAAGAGATACAACTAAAAAGGGCTGAAATTATTGAAGAATAATAGCTTGAAAAAACCCTCTACAATTATTGTAGAGGGATACTCACTATTAAAAATCTATTGTAAATCAATAATTGGGCCATTTACTTGCTGATAGGGGACGAATTCAAGCTGGAACTTCCCCCCCATTGGTAATTCATAGGCAAGAGTACCAGTGACACTACTGCCGGGTGCTAGTTCACCTGACGAGAGAGTTGTGTCAATATCAATCATCAAGAATGGCTGAATATAAAGTTTCCCCTTGCTATCGGTAACACTGAAGAAATGAGGTGCAAACCGCACTTTCTCGTTACCCGTATTTTTAAGTTCAACTGTTATGATGAAAAACTCATTCCCTGCCTTTGGCTTTTCTTTAGGACTTCCTTGTGATTTTTCTACCTTTGATACCCTCAATGTTGCATTAGTCAGTTTAATTTCTTCACCAACCACATATGGTTTCTGTATCACTGGGGTGGAAGTCTCTTGTGCTAGCGGCGAATTGGAAGTAACCGGCTTTGTGTATGTAGATTTTTTATTGGCACTAGTCGGCTCCGGAATTTTGGCCTTCCCTCCTGGTTCATATACAGTCACAACCCCTATTAAAATTACCACTAACCCCCATATCAAACCTTTACTGTTTATATATCTTTTCTTAAATTCTTTACCAACCTTCTCCGAATATCCATTTGGTTGTTGTTCTTTTACCACAAACTCAAAATGATGCTTCTCCAGTTGAATTGTTGAAGGAAACACTGCTTCTTTTTTATCCTTCTCCCCTTTCAGTACTAGCGTTCCATTCATCTGCTCTTCTAGTTCTTTTCTCATCATATTCACAATTAAAATAACTACGAAGAACCCTAAAATAGGAACAAAGATCATCCATGGTGCTCTCATAAAGTCATGAAAATTCTGGCCAATTAATCCAGCCCACTCATTGGTTAAAGAAGCATCTTTCGGCGGTTCTTCATACCCAAACGTCCCCCCAATTGTCTTGCCGCCAAGAAAAAACGAAAAAATCCCTAAATGCATCGTGATCTGCAGGGCGCTTAGTAACTGCTGGAAAGTAAATAAAACTCCGTAAGATCGAAAATAGGGCATCAAGTGTCTTCGGATAATATGAAACTTACTGGCCCCCATCAAATACGAACTCTTCACAAAGGATGTTCTGACCAATTCATCTGTAATCTCAGATGCAAAAATAGTAACCGACGGGAAACCAAGAAAGACTAACATCAAAATCTGATATGTAACAACCGAGGACATGGGGCTTTCAAACGAGCCATTCACCGGCAACATTAATACAATTCCTATGAATATGGTCGGAATATATCTAAAAATAACGAAAAAGTCCTTAAAATACTTTTTCAAGTATGGTGCATATAGGGATAAGAAAACGCCCATTGCACCTCCAAACACAACTCTTAAGAGCGCAACAACAAGTGCAGTAACTAGGGTATACTTTGCGCCATACAACATAAGCAAATGCATATCCTGTCCGTTACGATCCGTTCCCATAATATGTTTAGATGACGGTGGAAACGGAGCTCTTCCATGAACATTGCCCTTCTCATCGGTAACTAAGATTTGTTTATTAAAATCCATTGGTCCGTAAAGGGGGTATAAATAACTTGCTAGAAAAAGAAGAAGGAGGAGTACTACTCCGATCGTTGTTTTTTTATACTTCCTCATAAACTAACACTCTCCTTCCCTTTAAAAAACGTAAGCACCAAGAGACTTATGGCTTCTATGATCAAAAGAGGCAATGTAAACAGTAAAAGACATAAGACCAGTAATAAAAACTCTCCCATTCCCATCGCGACCGGAAAAGTTTTCGTAAAACCATTAATGTTAAACATGAACTCCAAAAGATAAAGATTGGAGAGAATAATCCAAATACTTGTTCTTAGCTGAATGATTAATAATGGTAAGAGGTTACGGATCATATGTACAATTAATATCCTACTTTTCCTAATTCCTTTAGCCTTTAGGTATAAAACATAATCCCTAGACTCTTCCCCCTCCAGGGCTTTAATAAGAAATTGCATAAAAAACAGGGTTGGAAGGAAAGAGATCGTTACAATAGGAACAAAATAGGGCATGTGACCAAAGATGCCATACAACTGTAAAAACTTAAGTCCCGTAGATTTATAGAGCGTGATTACGAAAAACATAAAGAGAAAAATAACAAGTAAATCCGGAACAGACTCAAAAAAATCAGTCACTTTCCTAAACAGCTTCCCTATTTTTTTAGATGCCATTTGCACCATTACCGCTCCCAGAATGCCAATAATAATAACTACCAATAAGGATGCGATTACAATGGTCATCGAATAACGATAGCTTTCAGCCATATGCATTTGTTCAATCAAGTCACTAACTTGAGGATTGTTAATTTGAGTCAATTTTTGAATATTAACCTCAACAAATTTCCAAAACGGTTTAAAGTTAATCGAAAGTGTATTCCCTATTCCAATTAAAGTTGGCAATGCAAATACAAAAAGGATTCCTGAAACCATGAGAAATACCCTAAGGGGCAGATCCAAATATTTTTTCATTTTTTACCTCACTCACATTTATATTGTCCGATATAGATAACCAACCCTCTAAAGGAATTAGACGTGACTGAATTGGGTTTTTGTTCACATTTTTGTAAAAAAAATGAACTTTTTTTCATATTTCTCTTTTTTTACAAAAAAAGCTTGCCGACTTTAGTCTAAACTTCGACTTAATCAGCAAGCTTTTTCAATCATTAAAAATATAATAATGCCACTTTCTCTTTTGCTTCTAAGTTTTCAATCATTGCGTACCAAGATTCTGGTTTATTTGATAATACGGTATAATAGCGTTTCAAAAATTTGACTATTAAATCTGTATGCAGCTCATTCATTTCTCCATCCATTTGGAGAAAACAAAGGTCCAAACCTGATACAGCTTCACCATCATTGTTCCAAGATGGGTGAACATATGTGAAATCAAGACGCTTGTAGCCAAGATGTGACAACACTTCACGACGAACATAAGGATCCATCGGCTTAACACCGCCAAATTCATAATGATCGACACGATATGGATCATAGATTTCAGCAAACATACCCATTAATTTCTTCCCATTCGCTACTGCTAATTCATTCAGGTCTTCTAATCTTTTATTTGCTAAAAATGGCCCGATCCCCAAGCCTGCTTGACCAATGATGGTAAAGTCAGTCATAGCGACATTAAAATCTTCATAATAACGGTACTCAGTCGCACCCACTACTTTTCCATCATGAACAGCTACAAAAACACGGATACCCGGATCTTCTAACGGTTCTTTCCAAAGATCAAATTCTAGTACTTCTTCTGGAGGAAAAACATCTTGCATTAATTGATGCATTTGTTTAAATAACGGGTCATTGATATTATTAATTCTAGTAAATTCCATTGGATCATCTCCTTTATTATTTTGAACTGGAAAACGGATTTTTCCATTCCATTAGCGTCCCATAATTATAGGACTCTTTATCTTCTAAATAATTCGCCACTACTTTTACTGGGGTACGTCCGCAACGGAGGAGAAAAGTAATAACTGGATCCTTCAACTCTCCTTTTACCACGGCTTCAATATATTGTTCTGGTGTCATATCATTTGCATGTTTGTGATACCCTGGCATTCTACCTCCACCAAGCAATCTTTCCATCCCCAAATGAACAACCACATCATACATAGAAAACATCAACCACTTTCCTAATCCCAATTTCCGAAAAGCTGGACGGACACCTATATCTACAACGTATAAGGTACTCCCTTTAGGATTGTGGTTCCGGATATAACCATTATCCGTTATTTCTTCCCAGGAATGTTCTGGATGTTGAGAATCAAATTCGACAAGAAGTCCGGTCATAGACCCAGCTATTTCACCATCCACTTCGATACATAAAGCTCCTTGTGGAAAAAGAGTCACATGGTTTTTCAATTGCTCTTCATTCCACCATAATTCAGATGGAAATGGAGGAGGAAAGCTTTCCTGTTGAATACGAATTAAGTCAGGAAAGTCCTTCTTTTCATAATTTCGGATGACAACTGGAACAGGTTTGTCTTGGTCGAAAACGAAAAATTCTTTTCGATACATGAGGATTCCCCCATTTCATTGTATAAATCAGCTATTTTGTTTCCCAATCAGGGTAAAGATCTGTACGTCGATCACGCCATGTAGTAACAGAACCCTTTTCACGAACTTGGTATAATAGCTCTAAATTCAAGTCAGCTGTAACGATCATATCCTGATTAATCTCACCTTCTACCAAAATCCCTTTTGGAGGGAATGGAATGTCATTTGGTGTGATAACGACTGCCTGCCCAAAATTGGCCCGCATGAAATCGACGGTCGGCAGCGAGCCGATCGTACCCGTAGTGACAACATAGACTTGATTTTCGATAGCTCTAGCATGACTTGTGTAACGGACACGATGAAAGCCGTGGCGATCGTCTGTACATGATGGGCAGAAAATAACATCTGCCCCTTTTGCCTTTGCCATACGAACGATTTCAGGAAATTCAATGTCATAACAAGTTAACATGGCAATGGTCCCTTTTTCTGTTTCAAAAACCTCTAACCCTTCACCTGGACTCATATTCCACTCATTTACTTCTGTTGGTGTAATATGAAGCTTAGCTTGTTCTGCCACACGTCCATCTGGATAAAACATATGTGCAACGTTATAAAGGCGATCACCTTTACGAATTACATGAGTTCCACCAATTATGTGCATCTTATATTGTTTTGCAAGCTCGATAAATAATGACCGGTATTGATCGGTATAATCAGGTAGTTCTTGAATGGTTAATACTTCCCCTTTATCGTTGCCAATTGACATTAACTGTGTAGTAAAAAATTCAGGGAAAATGATAAAATCAGATCCGAATTCTTCTGCTGTTTTTATATAATGCTCCACTTGATCTGCAAACTCTTTAAAAGAGCTAATGGTGTGTAGATGATATTGAACTGCTGATACTCTCAATTGCATTTAATCCCCTTCTTTCTATTTGTTTTAATCATTTAATCCTATTATTAGGGAAATGTAAAATTTGAACAAGTACGCACTTTTTCATTACATAGTGTAAAAAAGTATACTGTAAAATTTATATAGTTTACCCTACCTTATTTTATTAGGATAAAATAATCTTTTCTTTTTCATACTAAAAGGAAGAATTACCATTACACTTTTTCTAAAGTGAACAAATGGCAGCTTATATCAGTGGAGGATGTTTATGTTTTGGAAAAAGGGGAAAAGCATTGCTAATGATAGTAGTGACACACAACAACCTGTGCAAAGGAAGATATCACTAGACTCTCTTAAACAGGTTTTAGACAATATGGACGATGTAGAGATAATCGAACGCACTACACTTAACGATCAAAAAGTTGTCTTAATCTATTTAAGAACCTTAATTGACCAGGATCGTTTGAATGAATCGATAATAGAACCTGTTATCCAATGTCCACATGCCTTGATTTACGAAAGCATAGCCACACCTAAAGTAATGAAGATCCAATCACTTGAAGAGGCACAGAGATTACTCCTCACCGGTGCTGTACTTCTGAATGATTGTATCCAAGAACAATGGTTGGTCATTCCTCTTCCTAACGAATTAAGTAGGGGGATTGAAACCTCTGAAACAGAAACAATTTTATACGGTGCAAAAGATAGTTTCACTGAACAATTAGATCCAAATATCACCCTTATACGCAGAAGACTTCCTATTACTGAATTAAAAACAGAGAAATATAAAGTAGGTTCATTAAGTGAAACAACGGTTGTCCTAATGTACATTGACGGGTTGACCAATCCTGAATATATATCAATAGCAAGAAAGAAAATCTCTGAAATTAACTTTGATTTATTTTTCGATTCATCTCAGGTAGCGGCATTTATGGAGGAACATCATCACAGTATTTTTCCACAATTCCAACAAACTGACCGCCCAGATGTTTGTGCTTATTCCTTAGGGCTCGGTAAATTAACTATCTTGGTAGAGAACACACCGTTTGTATTAATTGCACCAATCACCTTTTTTCACCTTTTCCAATCACCTGAGGATTATATTAATCGTTGGCCGGTTGCAAGTTTTTTAAGACTTATTCGATATTTAAGCTTTTTTCTGTCCGTCACACTGATACCATTTTATGTTGCACTAACAACCCACCATTATCAAATGATTCCCTTTCAAATACTATTTGTTATAGTGGAATCTAGAAGTAAACTACCTTTTACACCCTTTTGGGAAGCAATAGTGATGTTAACTATTCTTGAAATCATAAAAGAAGCGAGTTTACGGATGCCGACCAAATCAAGTCAAACCTTAGGGGTGATTGGTGGTATAGTTATCGGTCAAGCAGCGGTTCAAGCGGGTTTTGCGAGCAAAGTATTAATTGTATTAGTTTGTATTTCAACCATCTCCTCATTTTTAGTACCAAACTATTTGATGACGAAGGCAAATACACTTATTCAATTTGGTTTTCTTCTCCTTTCATCCTTTTTGGGTGTTTTTGGCATTGCCATGGGAGCAGTTGCCATTTTGGCACATCTAAATGGTCTTACTTCCTTAAAACAACCCTATTTTTCACCAATCGCTCCATTTTACTGGAAGGACTGGATCGATCTCTTTATTAGAGGGCCTTTAATAAACATGAAATCCCGTCCGGATCATTTACACCCTTTACAGAAATGGAGATACAAACGAAGGATGTGATTCAAAGTTGACCACATTTTCCTTATTTGATAAATCATCTAAATTTGACGGAATCTATGCCTTTTTCATCGTCAACCGTTTCCAAATGCTTTACCTATTTTTTTTAATGCCTACCTACTTATTACACCCTTTTATGATTTGGGGCATTGTTGCAATGGCAATCTTTTCCCAACTCAATATAATGCTGTTATGCAAATGGCTAGAATCAAATTATGCTAAAAAGGGATATCAAGGTTTTGTAGAGCTTTTTGGTGTTCGAATGGTAAGGCTTTTGACTTTTATAGGCCTTATATTGATACTAATCAAAATAACGGTGATCACACTCGGATACTTAGAAGTCATTCATGATTTTATTTTCCCATCAATGAATTCAAATTGGATTATTTTTTTCATTCTTCTTACGAGCTTCTATGTTGCTTCACTAGGAATGAAAAATACCATACGGTTTGTGGTAATTGTTTTTTTATGTGTTTTTTGGATAATTTTTTTATATTTTCCCTTTTTTATTCCACCAATCGCTGCATTACATGATTTGTATCCCTTGATACCAACAAATTGGACAACTGATTCATGGAAAGGATTGTTACTCATTTGGTCTTCTTATTCAGGACCAGAGTATTTAATCTGTTTAATTCCTTGGATCAAACCACAACAAAAAATGAGTAAATATTTAACCTATGCGAATGCTCTTTCTACTTCAGAGTATTTGCTATTGTTTATTGCGAGTTTATTCTTTTTCGGTTCAAATTATTTAAGTAAAAGTAAATACCCTATTATTCATATGATTCGATACTTACAATCTCCCATGTTTGAACGACTGGATATTATCCTGATTTCACTTCATATGTTTTTATTGGTGTTTGCTATATCAATTTTCTTGTTATGTATATATGGGGCTACAAGAATCATCCTAAAAAAAACAAGTACCCAACCTTCACGTATGGGTTTAACTGTCACTTGTATTATGTTATTTCTCTGCTTTGTAATTGTGAATAATTGGATTTGGTCCATTGAAACCAAACAGAATATTCTCCTGAATATTCAAATATGGTTAAGTGGAATAACTTACTCTATCGTCCCAACATTCTTGCTCCTATTGACAAAGCTAAAAGGGCGTGTAAAAGCATGAGACGGCAGAAAATGCTTTTAGTTTGGGGAATCTTTGTTTCATTAGTCATGATTCCAGGATGTGCCCCATTTGTTGAGAACAACACAATTGAAGATATTGCCCCTGTCACTTTTTGGTCAATTAGTAAAGGCGAAAAAGGAAAAATAAAAATGAGTACAATAGTCCCTCCATTAGTAAATGAGCCAAAAAGCTTATTAACACTAGATGTTGATCTCCTTAAACAGGGAGGAAAAGACTTTAATTTAAGATATTATCGTGAATTGAAGGTTGGACAACTCCGTTTGTTTTTAATTCATGAGGAATTAGCGAAACAAGGGATTATTCAGTTGATTAACACGCTTTTGACAGACTATGATGTTTCGCAACGAATGTATTTAGTAATCGTTAAAGGTAATTTTGACGAATATATTAACAGACAAGAAAAGAAGCAAAGAAACCTTGATTATTATCTGTATCGGATGCTAAGACACTATGAGAGGAAAAAACAAGGTGAAATGACCATTGTCAATTTGCATGAATATAAAAATAAGCTGTTTTCACCATTTTCAGATCCCGTTCTTCCTGTTTTCAAAGTAGCGAAAGATAACTTTACTTACGTGGGGACTGCTTTTTTTAGCAATGATAAATTAATAGAAACGGTCACAAGTACCGAAGATCAAATATTTCAACTTCTTGACAACGATCACTATTTGAAGTTTTTTCCAATACCTAAATTAGATGTGGTTATTGGACGTCCACGCTCAAGAGTAAATGTGGATTTAGATAAAAATCTTTCCCTAGTTACAATAAACGTGAAACTAAATGGAAGAATTGAGGAATATCAAGGTAAAAAAAATATCCTCAACGGAAATGAACTGATGCAGCTTCAGAAGGAAATTGAAACTGAATTAGAAATGAAAACTACGGACCTCATAAAAAAAATGCAAGACCTGAAGGTGGATCCTCTTCAAATCGGGGCACACACCCTTAGCCCCTTTTCCAAATCCATCAGCGAAAAGGTATGGTTATCCGCTTGGGGAAAAATGAAAATAAAAGTTAATTATCAGCTTTATTTTGAGGCATTACAAAATACTAAAAATAATTATTAAATTATCATGAAAAGAGGTTGACCTCCTTGGCCGGAGTCAACCTTAGATTACCAGTTAAAATTCACCTAATCGACTCTTGTCTTACTAAAGGATTCAACCCAGCAGTTTCCATATAATCTTTTCCCCAGTTATACATAGCATCGAGAATCGGCATCAAGCTTCTTCCTTGTTCAGTAAGGGAGTATTCTACTTTTGGAGGAACCACGGGATAGACTTCGCGTTTTACAATCAAGTCTTCTTCCAGTTCTCGCAATTGATTAACTAGCATTCTCTGCGTGATCCCTGGCATAAGAGCTTTCAGTTCACCAAATCGCTTTGTTCCCTCTTTTCCTAGATGCCATAGTATAAGCATCTTCCATTTACCACCGATAACGGAAAGAGTTAATTCTTTTTCACAATTAAACATCTTATCCTGCATTCGCGACATTTCACATCACCTCCATATTTATTATACCCCACAGTATACTTTTTTCACTATATAAAATAAAAGTCTGTACTTGTAATATCCTTCCATACATTATATATTAGCAATGAAAATATAATTCTATTCTGCTGTTCAAGAAAGGAGTTAAAGAAAATGGAACAATTTAAAGCATTGATGATTGATAAAAATGAAAACGATTTTTCTGTTCAAGTCAAAAATATTACCTTAAATGAGTTACCTCAAGGTGATGTTTTAATCAAGGTTTCTTATTCTGCGATTAACTATAAAGACGGTTTAGCTAGTATTCCGAATGGAAAAATCATCACAAACTATCCCTTTATTCCAGGTATTGATTTAGCAGGGGTAGTCGTATCCTCTCAAGACCCACGTTTCCGTGAAGGGGACGAAGTCATTGCAACAAGCTATGAAATTGGTGTTTCCCATTATGGTGGTTATAGTGAATTTGCCCGAATTCCTGGTGATTGGATTGTCCCATTACCAAAAAATTTAACATTGAAAGAATCAATGATTTTGGGGACAGCAGGTATTACTGCAGCCCTCTCCATTCAAAGGTTAGAAGATAACGGTTTAACACCAGAAAAAGGCAAAGTTCTTGTTACAGGAGCAACTGGCGGCGTAGGTAGTTTAGCTGTTTCCATGCTTTCAAAAAGAGGATACGAAGTAGTCGCTAGTACGGGTAAAAATTCCGAGTATACTTTTTTACATAAGCTTGGTGCAAAAGAGATTATCTCTCGTGAAGATGTCTTTAACGGTAAAATAAAAACTCTTGATAAACAAATTTGGGCTGCGGCGGTTGATCCAGTAGGGGGAGAGACACTTGCATCCATCTTAAGTAAAATCCAATACAATGGTTCTGTTGCGGTCAGTGGTTTAACTGGTGGAGGAAGCGTTCCTACCTCCGTGTTTCCGTTTATTTTACGTGGCATAAACCTTCTCGGTATTGATTCTGTTTATTGTCCAATGGATGTTCGGCAAGAACTATGGAATCGCTTGGCAACCGATTTAAAACCTTCTACTCTTTCTGAAATTATACAGAAAGAAATTAAACTTGAAGAATTACCTGAAAACTTGCCTACTATTTTAAAAGGACAAGCAAGAGGTAGAATCATAGTAAAGATTTAATAAAACAATAGAGAGGGACCCAAAGTCTCTCTCTAAAGGAAATTACTTTCTTAACATGACAACATTTTTTTCTAGATCCAGAGTGATAACTAAGTCAGTCATTCCAACAAACAACCCATTTTCAACGACTCCCGGTATCATGTTAAGCATTCGTTCTAACGTCTCAGGCTGAACGTGCTCAGGAATTCGGCAGTCAAAAATATAGTTTCCATTATCAGTAATAAACGGAGTTTCACCGTTTAATCGAATTTCCGGGACTAAACCAATGGCTCTAATATGTTTTTCCGTCATTTCATAACCGAACGTAATAACTTCTACAGGCAATCGAAACGCACCTAATTTCTCTACCCTTTTAGATGAATCAACTACAACAATAAATGTTTTAGCTGCTCTCGCAATGATTTTTTCTCTTAAAAGTGCGCCGCCTCCACCTTTGATCAGTTCCAATTCTGGATTGACTTCATCTGCTCCATCAATAGCAATATCTATACTTTCTATTTCCCTAAAGCTAGTAAGTGGAATGCCTAATTCTCTAGCCAATTCTTCCGTTTGAACAGAAGTTGGAATACCTTTAATGGAAAGGCCTTCCTTCACTAGCTGACCAAGCTTTTGTATGGTATAAAAAACTGTCGAACCCGTACCAAGCCCCACAACCATGCCATCTTTAACAAACTCTGCTGCTTTTTCACCGACTATTTTTTTATCAACCATTTTGACACCCATCTTAACTAGGTCCTTTCTTTTTCATAAAGCATAATTATCATTGATCTAATTCTTTGCCAAACTTTCGTGATCAGTGGCAGAGGGAGGTTGTTCCATCCATCCCTTTTCTATTAATAGATTTATACCATCTTCAGCAATTAAGGCAATTTCGGTATTCATTCGTGCGTAATCTGCCGTTAAGTCTCTTCTTTGTCCCATTGATAATGCCTCACTATAATAAGCAATTGCTGCAGAAAGCAGTGTCGCTATATGAAATAGCATAAGTTTATCTGAAAAGGGTGGAACTGTTGAATCTGTTACTTCTGTTTCAAATAACTTTGGAACATGAAGATTCTCCTCTTTTAACATTGAACTTAAAATATCAAAGTGTTTAATACAAAGCTTACGAGCACGGTCCATATAATCTCGTACCTCTTTAGATTGACAAACTTGACTGAATCCTAACTCCAATACCATTTTCACCATTGTTTTCTGCATATTAAGATGCACACCACTGATTTCAATTGCGTTAATAGGTCTACGTTTCCCGAACCAACCAGTTAAATAATTTTCCTTCCTAACAAAATCAATCTTTTGTTGATTGTTTAAAGTAGGAGGTTTGTTAATAATTCCCTTATTTAAGGAAACACTAGTTACCCTATCATATAGTTCCAATGTTTGCGAAGTACATTCAATAAAGTATTTTCTTACATCCTCTCGTATACAAACACTAGTGGCACCAGCATATCTCGTCAAACCGCGAATTGTCATAATATGTAAATAAACAATCTTAAATGTATCAGTAAATAAACTAGGAGCGTCTACTGTGACATCTTCGTCTGTAAAGCCTATTGGAATTGGAAGATTTTCTAAGGATAAGAATTGCTTCGTTTTTTCTAAATGAGTTTCTGATAATTCTAAGGCAAATTCCAGTAAATCGCGAATATCTTCATCCTTTACATCATGTAACAAATAGCGAAGAATACATCGTGACAAACTGTCATTAACATATTGTGACCAAATGACAGCATTTTCTGATGCATTAATTTTAGTATGGTGATTAACTTGTTCCATTTTATCATCCCTCCTAGCTATTACAGATTAGGATAACCATTTACCTTAATAAAATTTGTTAAATGTTCCTGGCAAGATAAATATATTATCGTTATCTTACTCATGTTTATTAGGGAATCTTATATGATTGGAAAAGTTAAACATATTTTCCTGATAGGAAGATGCATTACAAAAATAGAAGCAGAAGTTAAATAGGGAATTCATACCGTTTGAGATTCCCTATTTAACTTTTCTAAAAAACATACTCCAAAAAAATTATCTATCTGGTTATTTCGGAAACTAGTGAGATCTCTCAATATGAGCACTTAAAATGTCTTCTGTTGTGATTTCAAGTAATTTCTCCAGGAACCTTATTGTTCCTATTATATTTTCCTCCGTTTTAACGTTTTCCATTTTCTTAACAGCTATCAAATCATTAAGAACTTTTCTGAAAGCATTGCTTTTTATTAGCCACTCTCCAATCAGTTCCTTTGTTGCAGATCTTTCAAATTCATTTTTCACAGCAAATAAACTTTCTGTTTTTGTTTCTATTATAGTAATTGCATTTAAATCTGAATTCATACGCATCTTAAAATATCTCTTTTCACTATTATAATAATTTTCATTTCTTAACCGAAAATACTCTACACCTATAGTGATTTCGTAAAAAGAAGCTGTCTCTATAACATATTGAATGTCTTTCACTTCAACATTTTTCAATAGATCTAGATAAGTTTCTATACCATACTGAGTATTTATCATTTTTGCATCCAATACATTCATGAACTTCACATCCTTTTCTACCATCATATTCATTGTTTTCATTACCATTTCACAAATAATGAGCTATTTTTCTTCACCTATTTTTATTAACTCTTTTTCTATTAAATGTGACAGATGTAATTCTGTTAGTTTTTTTCAACAACATGTCCACCAAATTCGTTTCTTAATGCAGCTACCACTTTACCTGTAAAAGTATCGCTGTCTAATGAACGGTAACGCATCAAAAGAGACATTGCGATAACAGGAGTGGCTGCTTGTAAATCTAAAGCTGTTAAAGTTAATAGTAAGACTATATAAGCCGTTTGTCTTATAGTATACTTTTTAGCACTATGTAAAATAAAAATGCGTACTTTTATTGTTGTTATATACGTAGTATACTTGCAATTGTTCAGCGAGAGAACATGATATCCCTTATTGCTGGCTGGTACAGATAATGCACTATAAGGATAATATTACTGTAAAAGTATTATTTCCCTTTGGGAACATTATCACTGTACAACAATAAAAAAATTATAGGAGTGAATATAGATGGAATTACAATTAGCATTAGATTTAGTCAATATCCCAGAAGCAATTCAGTTGGTAAAAGAAGTGGAGGAACATATTGATATCGTTGAAATCGGAACACCTGTTGTTATCAATGAAGGTCTCCATGCAGTAAAGGCAGTAAAAGAAGCATTCCCTAATTTAAAAGTTTTAGCAGACCTTAAAATTATGGATGCAGCTGGTTATGAAGTAATGAAAGCTTCTGAAGCAGGTGCTGATATCGTCACAATTCTTGGAACTGCTGAAGACATGTCAATTAAAGGTGCTGTTGAAGAAGCGAAAAAACAAGGTAAAAAAATCCTTGTTGATATGATTGCTGTAAAAGATCTTGCTGGACGTGCAAAAGAAGTGGACGCTATGGGTGTTGATTATATTTGTGTTCATACTGGCTACGATCTTCAAGCAGTTGGAAAGAACTCTTTTGAAGATTTACAAACCATCAAAGGTGTTGTAAAAAATGCTAAAACTGCAATCGCAGGTGGTATTAAGTTAGAAACACTTCCAGAAGTCATCAAAGTACAACCAGACCTTGTCATTGTAGGTGGCGGGATTACTGGACAAGCTGATAAAAAAGCTGCTGCTGCCAAAATGCAACAAATGATTAATCAAGGGTAATTCAGTTCATGAATACAACTCAATACCTAGCTGATATGATAAAAGAGTTAAATCGCTCCGTAGATTTAATTTCGAATGATGAAGCTGAAAAATTAGTTAATGGGATTCTTGAATCAAAAAAAATCTTTGTTGCAGGCGCAGGTAGATCTGGATTTATGGCCAAATCATTCGCCATGCGAATGATGCACATGGGGATAGATGCCTATGTGATTGGCGAAACAGTAACCCCTAACTTTGAAAAAGATGACATCTTAATCATTGGATCAGGTTCAGGAGAAACAAAAGGTTTAGTTTCCATGGCTGAGAAAGCAAAAAGCATCGGTGGGAGAATTGCAGCTGTTACCATTTTCCCTGAGTCCACTATTGGACAATTAGCGGATATCACAATTAAGTTGCCTGGCTCACCTAAAGATCAGTCGGAGAGTGATTTTAAGACGATTCAACCAATGGGCTCATTATTTGAGCAAACACTTTTACTATTTTACGACGCTGTGATTCTTCGGTTCATGGAGAAAAAAGGTTTGGATACCAATAAAATGTACGGTAGACACGCCAACTTAGAATAAATATATTATTCCTCGAGTTCTAAATAGGAAAGATGCAAGCTGTTTCCATGCAAGATTGCGGTCTTTCTGTTAGAATGAAATACTTCAATTTGTAATAATTTTAGGAGTGATAAAATGATTTCTTTAAATGGAAAAACTGCAATAGTTACTGGCGCAGGAAGAGGCATTGGACGTGCTACTGCTATCGCCTTAGCAAAAGAAGGCGTTCATTTAGGCCTAATCGGCTTAAATATGTCTAATCTAGAAAAGGTAGCTGCTGAACTAGCACAATTTGATGTAAAGGTTTCTGCAGCAACAGCAGATGTGACCGATCTTGAATCCGTTACCCATGCTGTTGAGCATATCAAATCAGACCTAGGAGCAATTGATATCCTAATCAACAATGCTGGTGTTGCAAAATTTGGTGGGTTCCTTGATCTCACACCAGAAGAATGGGAAAAAATCATCCAAGTAAATTTGATGGGTGTGTATAATGTAACAAGAGCAGTACTGCCTGGTATGATTGAAAGAAAATCAGGTGACATTATCAACATCTCTTCATCTGCTGGCCAAAAAGGTGCGCCTGTTACAAGTGCATACAGTGCTTCTAAATTCGCTGTTTTAGGACTTACAGAATCACTCATGCTCGAAGTAAGAAAACACAATATCCGTGTTACGGCTTTAACACCAAGTACGGTCGTAACTGATTTAGCCATTGATACAAATCTGGTTAAAGGCCATGAAGAAAACGTTATGCACCCAGAAGACCTTGCCGAATTAGTCGTGGCTAGTTTAAAACTTAATCCAAGAGTTTTCGTTAAAACAGCTGGACTATGGTCAACAAATCCATCATAAAACGAAGCAGATCCACTAGGGTCTGCTTTTTTAGTTGGTACGAATTACTCTCATTTGTATCAGTTATGCTCATTTTGTTCTAAGTGTACGAGCATTTTAGTTCGGAGACATGCACGAAAATTCTCCCTATTCATAGTGTGTCTAAAAGAATGTTATGCAAGGGCATTCAAAAAATGGGGTGAAACGCAATGGCGGTTGTAAAAGCAAGAAGTTCGGATATTGATCTTTTAGCGAGGTTACTTCGAGCGGAAGCTGAAGGAGAAGGAGAAATGGGCATGCAGCTTGTTGGGAATGTAGGTATTAATCGTATACGTGCAAATTGTTCAGACTTTAAAGGACTTCGAACAATTCCACAAATGATTTACCAGCCTCATGCCTTCGAAGCTGTTCAACATGGCTATTTTTATCAAAGAGCCAGAGAACGAGAAAAACGTTTAGCTCGTCGAGCAGTTGATGGAGAGCGATTCTGGCCAGCAAAATTTAGTTTGTGGTATTTTAAGCCGCCAGGTGATTGCCCTCCAACTTGGTATAATCAACCTTTTGTAGGAAAGTTCAAAAATCACTGTTTTTATCAACCTAAAGCAGAGACCTGTGCAAACGTTTATAATACTTTTTAAAAAATGGCCATTTAAGATTAATATACTAAAAAAATACACCTTTGAATGAAAGGTGCATTTTTTTATTTAGAAATGATCTTTTACCCTAAATTATATCTTTAAGCGATTATTAAAATGAATAAGTCTATCTAATTCAGCAACCATTCTACAACACTGTAAATAATCCTTTTTACGTCGTTTTTCGACTTTCATTCTCACTGAATGATGTCTTCTGTATTCTTCATACCCTACACCATGAGAACTACGCATCGCTTTTTCCATTTCGCTCGTATAACTTAATTGTAAATGATTAATACCCAATCATTCCTTTCAGTTCTTTTCACTTGGCGAGTTGTTCTTTAACGTAGTTTTTATCTTATCACCGACTTCTAGGGAACACAAAGTCGAAAAAACGTTGTAATTTGCTGTAATTGGGAATGTCATCCGCTCACAGGAAGCTATCACTGCCATCCTTGGTTTTATATCCATATCCTTCCAAATGATACGTTTTACTAAAAATAATCCGAAAAATATGGGATTTCTCGTTCAATTAAATTCTCTAATAATTCTACAGTCTGTTCATCACTTGCAAGTCGACCGATAACTGCCAAATAAGATGGTCTCTTGTAACCAAGTAACATGGTTGTAAGTGTCTGAATGTCCAATGAAAAATCAGGTGAATTTTCACTTACAAATAGCTTTCCTTGACCTTTGTCATTTACATGAAGTGTAAATATCCCCTGATTCCACTCCAGGATTGGATCATCTAGCATAAACGTCAGTTGGGTATCCGTACTAACTGCCTTAAAAGGATATTGAGAAATAAATTGTTTAATATCAACAATACGTGCCATGTAATAAGGAGTAATTGTTTCTTTGATATCCCCATCCTCTAGCCAAAATGCTAATGGATCATTCGTGAAGGTATTTCCTTCAACTTTTGACACCATTGAGAAATGAGCACTGATAAAATTCCAGAGCCCGGTACGCGCTTCTTGATGAATATATACCATTTCTTTTACATGTAACACATCTTTTGAAATCCAATATAGTAGGTAACCCTGAGGTTGGTGCGAGCGATCATAATAAACAGCAGCCGTTAAATCATCCAAATCCCATCTCCAGTATTCATCCCAAGCCAATTCATTTCGAATCATAGCCGCATGTCGCATACTAGAAAAATTCCTATAAACCCTTTGAATATCTGGATGCTCTGTATTTAATCTCTCCACATAACCAGTAACCTTTTTCACCTTTGGCAATTGATTGTCTCTGATTTCAAAGGTCATCTTATCAGAAATAATCTCCCAGCCTTTCCGACGATAAAAAGGAATCGAATATGGAAATAAATACGAAATGGATTGCTTTCTTTGCTGCATATCTGTAAGTGCCTGCCTCATCAACTTATTCATGAGTCCCATATTGGCATATTCCGGATAGGTACTAACACCTGTCAGCCCTCCCATCTCATATGTGCTCCCAAAAATATTCACTTGAAATGGATAAACTGCTAGTTGCGAAATCAGTTTTTCACCATCAAACCATCCCAACACATCTGCTTTTTCCAAAACTGGTAGCTTGGCTAATGCGATTTCACGTTCCTCCCATCCGACCTTTTGTAGTTCTTTTTTTGTCACTTGGAATACATATCGCAATAACTCATTGAACTGTTGAAAATGTCTGGTTTCCACTTTCCCCATTCTGAGTCTATCCAATCGACTCATCCTATTCCCTCCAAAGTTCGTGCAGCTTCGTTTATATTAAGGGTATCCGCATTCTTCTTCATCTATTTATTTTGGGCATGTATTAGGTATTTATGTGCAATCGCTCCTTGTTGTTTTAGAAGTACATATTCTGACTTTTGATGCCTTGAAACATATTTATTATTAGTAACCCAAAAGCGCCATGGAAAGTCACGTGCTTCACCAGCGTTATCAATTCCAATCCTTTTTCCAACTGATATGCTTTCCGGACAAAAACCCTTGGCAATATATAAAGGAGGAGATGTAAGGGGACGGCCATAGTCCTCTTTCGTAATGCCCAATGATTTCGTCAGTTTGCCAGGTCCGTTGGTTAAACTCGTCAGTTCTTCCATTCCTCTCCTACTTTTCATTAGCCCAATGCCGTACCAAGGTTCCACGGCGCGAATCAAAACGGCTTCAGGTTTTTCCTCACCCCCGCTGGTCACATTGAAAAGGCAGTGTGTATGCATCATATAAATGTAGGCAAGGCCGGAACGTTGAAACATGACCTCTGTTCTTGCTGTCCTCCTGTTTTGATAGCTGTGTGCGGCCCTATCACTCGGACCGATGTAAGCCTCAGATTCTACAATATATCCTGCTGCAATTCCCTCATTAGTTTCTTTTACAAGAAGGCATCCAAGTAAAGACTTTGCCAGTTCAAGAGTGGGCTGTTCAAAAAATTCCTGAGATACCGGAACGATTTCTTTATAGAATTCTTCCATTTTATGCCTCCATTATATTTTAATAATTTTTCCTAATAGTCTTGATCATCTCAACTGTCTTTGAGAAAAATTGGAAGCTGTTTTGTTTTGTGTTTATTCATAGCTTGTTCATTGTTTAGTCATAATCATTATGTATTATTGGTTTTATCTTCAATAGATTATGATTTTTAGGAGTGTAAAAATGAAAAAATTGATTCTTTCAGGACTTATTATCAGTGCATTAGGATTATCTGCATGTAGTAGTGGTAGTTCCTTAGTGAAGTCCGATGCAGGAAACATCACACAAGATGAACTATATCAGGCTATGAAAACAAAGTATGGAGCCCAAACGCTTCAACAACTTCTTGTAGAAAAAGTCCTTTCAAAGGAGTATAGCGTTTCTAAATCAGATATCGATGCAGAAGTAAAAAAATCTAAAGAGCAGCTTGGTGATCAATTTCTCCCAACCATACAGCAATATGGCTATAAAACTGAGGATGATTTCCGAAAAAGTGTAAAACTAAATCTGCTAGAGAAAAAAGCGGTGCATAAAACGGTTAAAGTGACGGATAAAGAGTTGCAAGATGCCTATGCTGCCTATAAGCCAGATATTCAAGCACGTCATATTTTAGTTGAAGATGAAAAAACAGCAAATGATATTGAAGCTAAACTTAAAAAAGGCAAGAAGTTTGAAGATTTAGCGAAACAATCTTCCAAGGATACTGCGAGTGCTACAAAAGGCGGAGATCTCGGATGGTTCGGCTCAGGCGTGATGGACCCTGATTTTGAAAAAGCTGCATTTGCCTTAAAACAAAACGAAATTAGTGCTCCGGTCAAAACGCAATTTGGCTATCACATCATTCAAGTGACAGGAATAAAAGAAAAACAACCATTCGATAAGATGAAAGTAACTCTCACAGATCAAGTGAAAGACTCGAAGGTAACGCAGGATATGATTCTCAAAGTATTAAAAGAAGAGTTTAAAAAGGCAGATATAAAAATCTCTGATAAAGATTTGAAGAAAGCAGCGGAATTCGCTACACCAGCAACAACAAATTCATAATGAACTACTTTACAAAAAAGGCAACGACCAAGCGGTCAGTTGCCTTCTTTCAATATGAGTTGTGCGACACACTCTACATGTACAGTATGCGGGAATAAATCCACCGGCTGTACAATCTTTAATTCATATCCGAAATGCTCAAGCTCTTTAATATCTGTAGCAAACGTATCCGGATTACAAGATATATAAACGATTCTTTCTGGTTTGGATCGTCCAATTTTTCTCATTACTTTACCGCCTGCACCAGAACGGGGCGGGTCTAGCACTAATAACTCTGGATGACCAAAGCTCTCCAGTACTTCATCTATCCCATTTCTCGCATCTTTGGCTAAAAAGTATGTGTTTGTAAGGCCATTATCGAGAGCATTTCGTTTGGCCGATTCAATTGAACTCTCCACAATCTCAATTCCTGCTAGTTTTTCTACTTTGCTGGCAAAAGGAAGAGAGAACGTACCTACCCCACAGAATAAATCAATCATCTTTTCCGTTTTCTTTGGTTCACCCATTTCGATTGCTAAGTCAACCAGTTTTTGTGCTTGGGTTGGATTCGTTTGGAAGAATGTATCAAACCATAGACGGAACCGATAACCATCCATTTCATCGTATATAAAATCACGTCCGGCTAATACATGACTTTTTTCGGATTGCGTGCGGTCGGCCCAGTCTGTATTTTCAAGCCATAACAAGCTTTTTACCTGAGGAAATTTTTGTCCGATTCTCTTTGCTAAATCAGCTGCTGCATCCTCTAAATGGGCAACAGGTCCTTCTGTTGCAAATAAAGCCAGCATAATTTCACCTGTAGCAAAGGACTGTCTCACCATTAAATGACGTAGCAATCCTTCATGTAGGTCTTTGTTATATCCTGTTAATTGGTGGTCTCTCACCCATGCGGCTACTTCCATCGCAGCTTCAACCATTTCCTTACCAGCAATCAAACATGATTCAAGTGAAATGATTTTTCGGAAGTTCCCTTGTTCATGCAGCCCAAGTGACCCATCAGGAGCAAACGTAAATTCCATTTTATTTCGATACTGCCAAGGGTCGTCCATACCCATCGTGTCTTGAACGAGGTCCGGATTAAAGCCTTGAGCTTCAATTGCCTGTTTTACATGTAGCGTCTTTTGCTTTAGCTGCCCGCTATAATCCCAATGTTGCCATACGCATCCACCACATCTTTCAAAATGCGGACATGGCGCGGTTGTTCTTTCTGGATTCGCCTCAAGGATTTCTTCCGGCATTGCTTTTCTTCGTCTTCGGTCTGGTTGGTCAACTATGACACGAACCTTCTCACCTGGAAGAGAATGCGGAATAGTAAGCTTTAACTTGCGTTTATTTCCAAGCTCATTTTCAAGCCATTGAACCGCTTGACCAGAGCCTTTTTCATCTAAATTATCTATTTCAACTAGCATTTCTTTTGCTGTAGTACCAGTCAATTTTTCTTCCTCCTAAATTACCTTTCTTACTCTATTTAAAAATATAATAAATATCTATTATGACATAAGTTTATCATTTTTTTAATCCTCTTTTACAAATATTAAAACCACCTTATTCTATTTTTTGGTGGTTTTAAAGTTTATTACATTGTTTTCAAAGAAGTGCATTTACCAAGATTTACTCCTTCAACCCGGCAGATAAATTAGACCCTTTGATAAAGTAGCTCTGGAACAGAAAGAAAATAAGAATAATAGGAATCAGAACCATAACAGACATAGCCATTAAATAATTCCATTGGGTCTGAACACTACCTTTAAACGTTTGAAGTCCCAGCTGTAGGGTATAAAGCTTTTCATCGCTAAGATACAATAATGGTGTTAAAAGGTCATTCCATGCTCCTGTAAAAGAAAAAATCCCAACTGTTAGTAACGCTGGCTTAACGAGCGGCATAACGATCGACCACCAAATGCGGAAATGGCTTGCACCGTCCATAAATGCTGCTTCAATGAGTTCATTCGGTACCGTCATCATAAATTGCCGAATCAGAAAAATATTAAAAGCACTACCTAAAAAAGCAGGTACAATTAACGGTAGATACGTATTGACCCATCCTAATTTTGAAAATAGTATGTATTGTGGGATTAAGGTCACAAATCCAGGTATGATCATGGTCGAAAGAACAAGAACAAAAAGCGCGTTCCTTCCTTTAAAATGAACCTTTGCAAACCCGTAAGCAACAAAAGAGTTGATTAAAACGTTCCCTACCGTGCTGGCAACGGCAATTAGTAAGGTGTTCGTACTCCATCTTGTAAAATCTCCCGTCTTCCACGCCTCTATATAATTGGAAAAATGGAATTGCTTCGGGAAAAAAGACGGTGGAAACTGCAAAATCTCCTGTGTTGATTTTAAGGAAGTGGAAATCATCCACCAAAGTGGTGTCAATAACACCAAGCTCCCTACTAGTAGAATAAGGAATACAACCAAATTCTTGCTGTTCCATTCCTTCTTACGATAAATTTCTAATTCTCTTGAATCACTCATTTTCCATCTCCCCCCTCATAGTAAACCCACTTCTTTCCTGCTTTTAAATTCAGTACGGTTAATACCATAATGATGATAAATAGGAACCAAGCCATGGCAGATGCATATCCCATATCAAATGACTTAAACGCATTGTTCCACATGTGAAGATTATAGAAGAGCATAGAATTGGCCGGACCGCCCGTGCCATTTTGGGTCATCACATAAGCTTCCTGGAAAATTTGAAAGGATCCAATCGTACTGGTAATCACATCAAAGAATATTATGGGCGTTATTAACGGAAGGGTAATATGAAAAAACTTTTGGAAACTGTTGGCCCCGTCTAATTCAGAAGATTCATACAAGGAGGGTGAGATCCCCTGCATTCTGCCAAGATATAATAACATCCCGCCGCCTACACTCCACATTTTCATTAAAATTAGTGCGGGTTTTGTCCATTTTGGATCGAAAAGCCAGTTAGGTCCATTGATTCCAAACATATGTAAGAATTGGTTAACTAATCCCGTTGAAGGGCTTAACAGCTGCATCCATAAAAAGTAGACCGCTACACCCGATAGTATAGCCGGAAGATAAAAAATGGTCCGAAAAACTTTTATTCCTTTAATTTTTTGATTCATTAAAACTGCTGCAAAAATCGCCCCTGCTGTAGTTAAAGGAACAGAAAAAATAACATAATAGACCGTATTCCACAGAGAAGTCCAAAACATATCATCTAAGGTGAACATCCTCTTGTAATTATCCAGACCGATAAAATTCATCTTGGAGGTAATATTATAATCTGTAAAGCTGGCATATAGAGCAAATAACAAGGGACCTGCTGTTAAACCGACAAAGCCAACAAGCCATGGAAAAATAAATACATATCCCGTAATGTTTCTTTTCCACTTTGATCGGGATGCAGTTGGGAGAATTGCCGCTTTGGAAGCCTTTTCGGTAAATTGGATTTTTGGTAATGTGGTATCGATTTGCTTCATTATTGCTTTATCCTTCCTCTCTTATAATCGGAAGAGAAGCACGATGGCTTCTCTTCTCACCTATTATTTCTTCATTTTTTCCACATCTTTTTCCGCCTTTTCTAAAGCTTCCGAAGGCGAACGTTTGCCATGAGTTGCAGACTCCACTAAAGGATTGATTCGGTTTTGATAGTCTGGATAATGTGTGGGAACCGGTGACATCGTTGTGTATGGTAAAGCGTTCACTGCCTCTCGATAGACAATTTTGGAATCACCCGTTAACCCCTTCAACGCACCTTCTGCTCCCTTGATATTAGCAACGTTATCATAATTCTTTTCAGCCCAATATTTTTGCGCTTTTTCACCTGTCAAGTACTTAATAAATTCCATCGCTTCTTTCGGATGCTTGGCACCTTTAGGAACTTCCGCCACAAATCCACCTCCATCACTCCAATGCTTACTCTCCTTATCTAAAGATGGGATTGGAGCTACACCAAAATCCATCTTCGTACCTGAGTCACGGATTTGGGTAAAGAATGTTGCTACATCCGTAAACATTGCAACCTTTCCTGCGATAAACGGATTGGCTTGTCCATTACTAAATTCGGCCTGGTAATTTTGGATTGTTTTATCGCCGTACTTCTTTTGCCAATCTGCCAGCCATTGTAATGCCTTTACCTTATTAGGGGTATTAATTTTTAACTTACCATCTTCAATGTAGCCATTTCCGTTATCCGCATTTTTCAGCCAACTTGGTGCACCGAAGCCGCCAAACAAAGGATAAAATCCAATTCTAGTGAATTGACCATCTTGCTTTTTATCCAGCTGTTGGGCATATTCCTCTAGCTCTTTCCACGTTTGAGGAGGTTTATTTGGATCTAATCCAGCCTCTTTGAAAGCATCCTTATTATAGAAAAGCAATCTAGTATCCGTGGTGAACGGAACAGCGTATGGCTTCCCTTTATATAAAACGGTGTTCCATAAATTTGGGTAAAATTGTTTTTTGAAGGTATCATCTTTTATGTACTGAGATAAATCTTCTGCTTGATTGTTTTCTGCGCGCTGTGCCACACTGTTTATATCATTGATGACCACATCTGCAGGGTTTCCTGCTGCTACTGCGGCAAGATTTTTAGTCCAAATATCTCCCCATGGGATAAATGTATGTTTTACAATAATTCGATCTTGCGATTGATTAAAATCATTGACGATTTTTTCAATGATCGGTCTTCTTGTTTCTGAGCCCCAAAAGGTCCAAAAGTTAACCACTACCTTCCCCTTTGTGTCAGCCGCTTCTGTCTTACTTGAACAGCCTGATAGGATCGTTGATAAAATGAGGATTACTACAAATAAAAAACTACTAATTTTTTTTGTCATTAGACGATGCCTCCATAGATGTTTTTGTTTTTTTATAAAAAAAACAACCCGATTACAATAGGAGGAATACCCAGGTTTTTGTCTAATAAACCTACTTATTATCAAAATAGGAAGAAAGTACGAGAAAACTTTAGAGGGCTAGAATATGACAAGTGGGGCAAGGTGAATTACCTTTACCAGCAAGTTTACCCGTGTTTCTTTTATTTAATAGGCAACTTGGGAATATTACAATAAGGTCATTTGCCTTAAAGGAATGGGGGGAAGATTCAATGGGAATTGTGACGGGAGCAAAATTTCATTTATATAAAGAGAAAATATTTTCTCTACAATTGCCGTTATCCGATCATGACCTGCTAAATTCAACATTTTTATTAGAAAAGGATGTACAGAAAAAATTAGAAGTCTATTACACTCCTTTTGATTATATAAATGAGCACGCAAAGGTGGTTATAGCAGGCATCACACCTGGACTCAATCAGATGAAAAAAGCTTATACAACTGTTATTGAGAATAGACATTTAAGTGACGAGGAAATACTTCATCAGGTAAAAAAAAGTGCCAGCTTTGAGGGATCAATGAGAACCAATCTTATTTCGATGCTTGATGCACTTGAATTACCGGGACATCTAGATATTTCATCTTCAAGTCAACTTTTTGGTGAAGCAAGCCACCTTGTTTACACTACCTCTATCCTTCCATACGCTGTATTTTACGAACATCAAAATTTTAACGGTTCACGGCCCAATATTTTAAAAACCGAAATGTTATTGGCCTATGTAAAAAATTACTTTATGAAAGATAACTCAAAAATTGAAAATCCGCTCATTATTCCTCTTGGTGTGAATGTAAGTAAAGTGCTTACCTATTTTTATAAGGAAAAACATATTTTGAAGGGGTTCCCTCATCCTTCGGGGAGTAACGGCCATCGGCACAGACAATTCCGCGAGAATAAAGAGGATATGAGGAGACAAATCGAGAATTATTTTACAGACCATCCGTTAGGAGTTTAGTAAATATGGAAAAAATCGCTGTCATTTCAGACATTCATGGAAATATCCCTGCACTAGAATCTGTGCTAAGTGATATAGATTCTAGAAACATTAAGAGAATTATTTGCCTAGGTGATTTAGTAGGCAAAGGCCCACAATCTAGTATGGCAATACAAATAATTGAAAAGCATTGTGAACGTGTGATTAGAGGAAATTGGGATGATTTTTTTCCTAAACCCCAAGAAGCGGACACAATTAAGTGGCATCAAAACCAATTAACAAAAAACCAAATGGATTATTTAAAAGACCTCCCCTTTTCCGTCGAGTTTATGATGAGTGGAAAACTAGTCAGAATGTTTCATGCTTCACCAAGAAGTGTGTATGAAAGAATACAGCCATGGGATTCACTCGAACGACGCTTAAGTATGTTCGAAAACACTGCATGCACAGAAAATATAGAGGGAAAAATGGAGCCGGATGTCGTTTGTTATGGAGATATACATAATGCTTATCAGCAAAATATAAAAGGTAAAACTTTATGCAATGTCGGAAGCGTTGGTAATCCTCTTGATCTCACTCAAGCCTCCTATGCCATTCTTGAGGGAGAATATAACCAAACTGAAAAAGGAGTGTTTTCGATACAGCTTGTTCGTGTTCCATATGATATAGAATTATCAATCCAATTAGCAAGAGAAGCGGCAATGCCTGATCTTGCAGAATATATTCAGGAATTAACCACGGCGAAATATCGAGGTTTGAATAAGTAGTGTAGAAATCATTAGTAAAAGGCATGAATTCGAGTAAGTCTCGAATTCATGCCAAATAGGGCTTCTAATCATTCGTTACCAAATTTCGTGTTAGAACAAATCAAGCTGCCCCACTATTTTTGTCCCATGTACTTCACTTATTTTAAGCTTACTAGTGATAAAATTTAGGTTTCTGTCTGTAATTCCACCACCGGGCATAATGGTGATTTTGTCTTTCGCATAATCTACATATTCCTTCAACCGACTTAGATTATCTTCAATTGGACTAGAACTTGACCCTCCATGAGTTAAAATCCGACTCACCCCTTGTTCCACAAGCCAATCAATAGCCTCAAATTGATTTTCAGGTTTAATATGATCAAATGCCATATGAAAAGTGACATCAAGCCCTTTCGCTGATTCCAGCAAATGGAGCATGGGCTCTTCATCTAGCCAGCCAGAACGATTCAAACAACCAATGACCACCCCGTCTGTTCCTAACTGTTTGAAATGGTCAATATCATTTTGCATAATCTCGATTTCTTCTTTAGAATAGATAAAGTTTCCACCTCTGGGCCTAATTAAGGTCATTACTTTCGTATTGTGAAGGTGACAATATGTAATGGTTTTTTCAGCTACCCCGTGACTTACTGTGGTGCCCCCTACAGATAAGTTGTCACAAAGCTCAATGCGATTTCCCCCACGCGCAATCGCCATAGGAACCCATGTAAAATTCTCAACACATACTTCTTTAAGCATACAATTACACCCTTTTTGTTTTAAACTTACCCTTAGTATAATAATTAATAGTATATTATAGAAACAAAAAACACCTTCTTTAAACAAACGGAAAAATTCCGTTTAAATTGGAAAATACCCATATTTCCTTATAAATAAAGGAAGTTTTTCCGCTTATATTATCCAAACTGTTGGATTTCGTCTTATTTAGAGGAGTTAATCGGAATCTCTCCGCTTATTTCAGCTTCTTAAGCTTCCTCTATATCCAATAGCCGGAAATTCTCCGCCTATGAATTCTCATACCTACACGAAAATCAACAATGAATAATAACAGACCCTTTCTAAAAAAAAGAGAAGTGCTTAAATACACTTCTCCCTCTACTTATATTCATCATTTCAAGAGACCCGTCATCTTGGAAACACTTCTTGCAGCGCTAGTCACTGTTACTTCATTCTTTCTACTAAACCTCGACTTAATCGACCTTAATATATGATACGTTGTTGGTACAATCACCAAGGTTAACAAAGTTGAAGTCAGCAGCCCGGAAATAACGACAATCGCCAAGGACCTTGAGATTAATCCACCTTCACTGGACAAAGCTAAAGGTAAAAGCGCACCAATTGTAGCTAGAGCGGTCATCAAGATCGGGCGTAGACGTGTCTTACCAGCTTCAAGCAAAGCTGCTTTGATTTCCATGCCCTTCTTCTCATTCTGCTTCACCCGTTCCATTAACACAATCGCATTGGTAACCACAATACCGATTAACATGAGGAATCCAACTAATGCTGGCATGCCGAGTGCTTGATTCGTCAGATATAAGCCCAACAATCCACCAGAGAACAAGAATGGCAGGGAAGACAAGATCGACACTGGCATTAACATATTTCCAAACGCGACAAGCATGACGATAAATACCAGCACAACTGCTATCGCCATCGCAATCGTCATATTCGTAAACCCTTCATTCATTGCTTGCGCTTGGCCTTCTGAATGATAGGTAATTCCATCTGGTAAGTCTAACGATTTAAGACGCTTATCGACCTCTGCTTGCACACCAGAAGAATTATCCGTTGTGATTCGGCCAGAAACCTGCACATATTGTTGCTGATTTAATCGGTACAATGCGGAAGGACTTGGCTGCTTCGTAAGTATTGCCACATCTGATAGAGTAACTGGAACACCAATAGGATTCGTAATTGTTTGACTCATGATATCATGAATAGAATTAGCCGAATCTCCCGCCAATAACAAATTCACACTGGTTGTTTTTCCATCCACTTGTATATCGCCTACATGATCGCCCGAAATCAACTGTCTAATGAAGCCTGCCACCATAATTGGGCTTAACCCTTTTTCGGCAGCTTTTTGGTCATCGATTTTCAATTGAAGCTGTTCCTTCACGCCAGAGAGGTTCGATTCGACATTTTCCAACCCATCAATATCTTTAATTTTATCTACAATCATTTTGCCAGCAGTTTCTAAATCTTTGGGATTTGAACCCTCGACCATTAATGCTAAACCGCTTGTTCCAACTATCCCCACAGGAGCGAGTGCCACTTTCATTTGATCATCCAGTTTCTCTACTTCTGTTCTGACCCTCTTTTCAAATTCACTGGTCTGTTCCTTCGTGATGTTATCCTTTAAATCTATGGAAAAACGAATATGTTCCCCATTCACAATTGTCTGTACATTTTTAATTTGCTTTTCCTGAACTAGGACTTCTTCTACTTTGATAGCAAGTTCGTTCGCTTTTACCAGCGAGGTTCCAGCTGGTAAATCCCCAGTTAACCGGTAGGAAACTGCTTTTTCTTGCGGTAAAAAGTTCTTCGGGATCATAGGAACGAGTGCGAGCGATCCGGCAAACATCACTACTGCTATAACAATCGTTACCGCCCGTTTATTTAAGACCCATGTCAAAGTATGCTTATACGCTTTTTCAAACCAACTTTCTTTCACTTCTTTATGCTTGATCTTCAGTAAGAATAATTTTGCCAACAACGGTACAACCGTTAGTGAAACAATCAAGGAAAACGCGAGCGCCACGATGACCGTAATACCAAACGGTGCAAAAAAGCGGCCAATAATCCCTGGTACAAAAGAAAGTGGCCCGAATACGGCAATGGTTGTAAGTGTCGAGGAAGTGATTGCTCCTCCCACCTCTTTAGCTGCCGTTAACACCATTCGCTCATCACGTCTTGTGCTTGTTAAGGTTCTACGGTATACGTTCTCAATGACCACAATTGAATCGTCAATGACCCGCCCAACAGCAACCGCGATTCCAGCCAAGGTCATCATGTTTAAGCTATAGTCCAAGTATTTCATTGTGATCATTGAAGCCAAAATCGATAACGGGATCGATAAGACTGCTACAATCGTTGCTCTAACATTTCGTAAAAACAAGAACGTCACAATAACCGCAAACAACGTACCTAGCAATACCTCGCGCAGCATCCCGTTTACAGATGTTTTAACTTCCTTTGAGGTATCGTATAATTTCGTTAATTTATAGCCAGCAGGAAGATCTAACGCATCCAGCTTTTCCTTTGCCTGCCCCACTACCTCAACCGTATTGGAACCTGCTTGCGCCTTCATTTCGACTAAAACAGCCGGTTTTTCGTTTAAGCGAGTATAAACAGTTTCCTTTTTATTGCTATAGGAAACGTCGGCGATCTCTGACAAACTGACCTTTTGGATACCAGTTGGCCCTTGAGCCAAAATTTGAATATCCTTTACATCCTTTACCGAACCAAGCTTAAAATCAGCTTGAACATTTAGTGTTTTATCCTCTACATTCATTTGACCAGCAGGAAAGGAAAAATGATGAGCTAAAAATGTTTGTTTGACGGTCTCATATGTAATCCCGTAACTCTTCATCTTTTCCGGATCAAGTTTGATTGCTACTTGCTTTTCTGTCTCACCAGAAATCTCAATTGCACCTGCACCATCGATTCCTGTTAGTGCCGGCTTAATATGTTCATTAATATATTGTGTCAAATCGGATTGATTGGCTGTATCAGAAGAAAGAGCAAACTCAAATACTGGAGCAGCAGAAGGACCATCCTTTAGAATTTGTGGTTTCTCGGCACCTTCCGGCAGCTTGATTGATGCGACTGCTGTGGTCACATCCTTTTCGGCTTCATCCATGTCCTTGCTCATTTCAAACTCAAGAATTCCCACTACTACATTGCTGTGTGCTTCAATATAGAGGTTATCTAGTTTCTTGATTCCCGACAAGGTTGATTCCATAGGCTTTCCTATATCCTCTAACCCTTGTTCCGGCGTAGCTCCAACATATGGAACCTGTACGATGATATACGGAATATCGACATTCGGCATCGACTCCATCTTCATCGTTTTGACGGAATATATACCGCCTGCAATCACCATTAACATGGCGATAAAAATAACCCCTGCATTTTTTAAAGAAAATTTAATCCACGACTGCATAACTTCTTTCCCCTCCGTTAATCGTTTTCCCACCGCTTATTGTTTGATCTCCTTTTTCATTATAGGTTTTCTACCCAGCTTCCAGCCTCGGGCGGCTGTTGTAAAATTACCTAAGACCTGAGACCTAGAAATGTTTTCCAACTAGAATTATCAAACTGCTAAATAGCAATTTACAGTCGAAAGCACCAGATGAATAGACGGGAAAGTTGAATGTATGGTTTCATAAAATTATCCATTTTTTCTGAACACACAAAAAAGCCGCCCAGCAGTAGGAGCAGCTCTTAAATAATGGCTCTTTTCTAAGTCATTGTTGCTTTTGGCTACCTTTTTTAAGGTTCGTTCTAATAAATAGGCGGAGGAATTCCGCCTATTTGGAAAACTGGACGTAAATTAGCTCAAATAGAGGGAGATATTCCGCTTATTTGATTTTAAAACGCAAAAATGAGGCACTTTTCTTTGAATAAGCGGAAATACTCCGCTTATCTACTCCGAAATGAGCTCGATTTTGCAAATAAGCGGAAAAACTCCACTTATTTGTTACCCTTCTAAGGGGCAATCCAATTAGCAAGTTTTTTGCAGTGTATCTCTGATTCTAAATGAATAAGCCTCCGCATTTATACCATAACAACAATGTTTTAGTAAACATCCTAAATAATATATATACCTGCATCGAACTCTTACATTATTTCATTACCTTATCTTTAGAAAGAGCATTCTTAAACTGTTCGATAAGAATTGGGACAATCTCAAAGGCATCGCCAACAATTCCATAATGACAGTTTTGAAAAATAGGGGCTTCTTTGTCCTTATTAATAGCAATAATCAAGCCGGAATTCTTCATTCCCACAATATGTTGAATGGCACCAGAAATGCCAATCGCAAAATAGATCTTTGGCGTAACCGTCACACCGGTCTGCCCTACTTGGTGAGGGTGAGCAATCCAACCCGCTTCCACCACATCCCTGCTGGCTCCAACCGCTCCTCCAAGCGTTTCAGCCAACTGGTGTATTAACTGAAATCCATCGTAGCTCCCTAAACCTTTACCGCCTGCAACAACAATATCGGCTTCGTCGATTCGTACTTTTTTTACCGTTGCTTTTACAATTTCCAAAACTTTTGTCCGGACATCTTCCTCTTGTAGAGAAATGGTTTCTTCCACGATCTTGCCTGTTCTCCCTGGCTCAGGGTCCAGCGCCTTCATGACTTTGCCACGTACAGTCGCCATTTGCGGCCGATATTTTTTACATAAAATAGTCGCCATAATATTTCCGCCAAACGCTGGCCTGCTCGCTAATAGTAACCCCGTTTCCTCTTCGACATCCAACTCCGTCGTATCCGCAGTCAAACCTGTAGGAAGATCAGTAGCTACCGCGCTTGCCAAGTCTTTTCCAGTTGAAGTCGCCCCGTAGAGGATAATTTCTGGTTTGTATTTATCACTACATTCCAGAAGCGCCTTCATATAGGTCTCAGTCCGATAATGTTTAAAGATGGGTTGGTCATAGACATAAACTGTATCTGCTCCATATTCAAATACGGTTTTTGTTAAATGCTTAACATTCTCCCCGATTAAAATACCAGCTAATTCCACTCCCCGTTTGTCTGCCAACTTTCTTCCTGCCCCCAAAAGTTCAAGGGAAACAGAAGCAACCACGTCATCCTTTTGTTCAATAAATACCCAAACACCTTTGTAATCTTTAAAATCCAATTACATGCCCCCCTTTGTTTCAAACAGTTCTTTCTTTTCAAGAAGGACAGAGAGCAATTGCTCTACTTGTGCCATTGGGTTGCCTTCAAGAAACGTTCCTCCTGCCGGTTTTTGCGGAGCCCATACTTTTGAGACAATCGTTGGGGATCCCTTCAAACCAAGCTGCTTAATATCTACCCCTTCAAGATCATCCACAGACCAAATATGAGGTTTATACCTGGCAGCTTTTATCATGTTCGGAAACGGAGAGTACGGCACTTCATTGATTGTTTTTTCAACAGAAAACAAACACGGCAATGACGACCGGACGACTTCATACCCGTCCTCCAGCTTGCGATGGACAATCGCATATCCCTCTTCTTGATTGATTTCCACGACTTTGTTCACAGACGTCAGCGGTGGAATATCGAGCCTTCTTGCTATTCCGGGACCGACTTGACCGGTATCTCCATCGATGGACATTTTTCCGCAAATGATTAAATCTACGGGCTTTTGTTTTGCTATTTTTTCAATCGCCTTTGTAACGGCATAGCTCGTTGCCAATGTATCGGCTCCCGCAAACCGGCGGTCGGTGATCAGATAACCCTCATCGGCGCCGATTTCAATACACTTCTTAATCGCGGTAACCGCTGGAGGCGGCCCCATCGTAACAACAGATACGATTCCTCCATATCTTTGCTTTAAACGAACCGCCTCTTCCACAGCATGGGCATCATACGGATTCAATATCGCAGGTGCTGTTCTACGGTCCATCGTATTTGTTTTTGGATTCATCTTAATGATTTTAGTGTCTGGCACTTGCTTGATACAGGCTACAATATGCAGCATTTAACCCCTCCCTCTTAATAAAGCAAATAGTCCTTTACTTACATCGATATGAAACTTGCCGGATGTTTTTCGCTAAAAAGCCTTTTTACGCCCGTTTACTTTTACTTTATTAAAAGAGATGTCCTGACATTCGAATTTTCTGATAAATATCTATGTAAATATTGCCGATGAAATGCCAGACACATGAAAAAAGAAGCTGCCGTATTGTTTTGGCAACTTCTTAAGTACTGTTTATTCACCATTAAAGATTTGCCTGTTTAAAGGTATCTCCACCCTCAATGGTGCCATTTTCAAATCCTTTATTAAACCATCGCTTTCTTTGTTCAGACGTTCCATGTGTAAAGCTTTCAGGAACCACATAGCCCTGTGCTTTTTTCTGAATATTATCATCACCCACAGCATTTGCTGCATTCAATGCTTCTTCAAGGTCCCCTTTTTCAAGGTATCCTTTCCCTTGGGCGTCGTGTGCCCAAACACCCGCCAAGTAGTCAGCCTGCAATTCAAATCGGACGGAGTATTCATTGGAACGTTTTTGGCTTGCTGAAGCGTTGTCTCCCATATTCAAAAGTGTCTGGACATGGTGGCCTACCTCATGTGCGATAACATATGCCATAGCGAAGTCACCAGGTGCTTGGAATCTTTGTTTCAGCTCCTCATAAAAACTTAGGTCAATGTAAAGCTTGTGGTCACCAGGACAATAAAACGGCCCAACAGCAGAACTAGCAGTTCCACAGGCCGACTGAACACTGTCCCTGTACAAAACGAGCTTTGGATTTTCGTATGTTAGACCTTGTTCCTTGAATTTTTCTGCCCATACATCCTCTGTATCAGCAAGGACAACAGAAACAAAGTCCGCCAATTCTTTCTCCTGAGTTGTTTCTTGATAAGGAGCGCTTGTATCTGAACCAAAATTCGATGTACTATTATTTATTAAATCTCCGGGGTTACCGCCGAGGAGCGTAAAGAGGAGAACGATAATGATACTACCGATTCCGCCTCCAATTACTGTCTTTCCTCCCATGCCCATACCTCTACGATCTTCAACGTTTGAGCTTTGCCGTCTTCCTTTCCATTGCATCTTTTTACCTCCCTAAAAATTTCTGATAGAGTATAATTAACTAATTCCATATTGTTATACCCATATAAAAGAGAAATACACGAATACCCGGCTCTACTTAGCCATATTCCGATCCTCACCTGTTATCAACGCCTTCACAATGCTATGAAACGCTTGCCGAGCATTTATTAACTCTAATTCCACCCCCAAGTACGTATAATCCTATCATTGTATAGATTCAGAATGGATTATAAAGGATATAAAAATAGACCTATCCGCATTTGGAATAGGTCCTACAGTTTTTGAATTTTATCTATTAACACCAGCAGCTGCTTTTTCTTCTGCTAAATAATCATAAACGACACTTGGTGCTGCAAGTATAAGATCAGTAAGAATGTGAGAGGCATGGACGATTTCACGAACCGGAAGGTCTGCCATTGGTGCAAGGACATGTTCAAATAATTGCAGACGGGCAGGTCCTGTCCAAGCTCCGTGGATGGTTAGATCCGAAATTTCAGTTCTCACAATTTCACAAACCTTTTGTTTGCCATTAAAATCAGGCACGATTTTGAGCATAAATGTCGGACGAGTAAGCTCTTCTCTCGCAATCTTTATATCTAGCGGCTCATGTTTATAACCCATGGTGGCGTTTGCTACACGAAGGCTACCATAATCTAGTGTGCCAACTAGTGTATCTGAGTCGATAAACAGCTTTGGAGCACCTAGTTTTTTCGGATAGGCACTCGCTTCCCGGCCAACAGCAATAGCGGGGTGATTGTCCACATACATGGCATGGAGATATTCCCCTTTTTCACCATTGAAGCTAACAGGAATTACCTGACCGCACTCTGTGTAGGCGCCAAGACCAGTAACATCAGGCATATACATTACTTCAAATTTAACGAGAGGTTCCTCAATCTCCAGTGGCTCAGGAACGATTTTTCTTAAAGAATCTATATCTGTACGATATACAATATTCAAGTATTCCCTGTTATGGAAGAAATATGGTCCTTTTGGATATGCTGGTGCACCAAGTGGTGTTGTCATTTGTTTTTTTACATCCTTAATTAACATACGATTCATCCTTTCCTTTGTACTCCAAAAGTTTAATGCTAATTTATATATAGGTACAATACATATAATGAATACGATTTATTCATAGAATGAATATGTATTATCCGTTAGGAAAGTTTGACGTGATAAATTGCAGCAATTCCCTCGTTGCATATGAAAGATACTTATTTTTCCTCCAAATGATTGCGAGGTCCCATAATATTTTGGGCTCAATGATCGAAATCGTTTTAATATAGGATGGATCGAGTTTGCGGCAGAGGGGCTCTGGCAAAATGGCCACACCATTGCCGTTCGCAACCATTTCAGTAATAAAGTCCCACTGGGAGCTTTCATAAATGACGTGAGGATTAAATCCTGCCTGAATACAATGCTCACGAATACGGTCGTGCAAAGCAAAGCCTTCCCGCATGAAAAGAAATGATTCATTTTGTAATCTTTTAAGAGGGATTGTATCAACTTCTGCCAAGGGATGCCCGTCATCGACGATCAGCTTTAACTCGCTTTTTACAAATGGGTATGAATCGAAGAGTTCCTTATTGACAGGCAGTACTGCAACGCCGAAGTCTACGGCTCCTTCTTCTATCATTTTTTCTACTTTCTTGGCCCCCTCCTCCTCCAAACTTATATGGATATTCGGATAGTACTGGCGAAATTCCCTGATCAACTTAGGAAAAAAGAGAGAACCTATTACGGGAGGGAGTCCAATTTTTATATGACCTTTTTTAATTTTCATCTTATCAGAAAGCTTGTCTGACAAATTATTCATCAACCTCATTATTTCCTGTGCTTCTTCAAAGACTATCTCCCCTGCATCCGTTAGTTTCATATGTTTTGTGGTCCGGTCAAATAAAAGGACCTCCAATTCTTCCTCTAAGTTTTTAACCATTTTGCTTAAGGTAGGCTGCGTTACATTAAGCTGCTCTGCCGCCTTCGAAAAACTAAGCTGTTTAGCGACCTCTAAAAAGTATCCAAGCTGTCGGCTTTCCAACAGAAAAACCTCCTTTTATAATTATTTTTCATAAATACTATTCGATATATGTATTTTACCAATATATCCAACTGTTTTATAATAAAAACGGTTTCTAACAAACCTTATCGAAAAAAGGTTGTAAGGGTTATCCATTTAAACAAAGGGGAGAACATCAATGGGAGAACACACTAATAGAACGATCATTGTTACGGGGGCTGCTAGAGGAATTGGCTATGCCATTGCCGAAGCGTTTGTTAAAAACGGTGACTTTGTTGCGATTGGGGATTTAAATCTAGAAAATGCTGAAAAAAGTGCAGCCGCACTTGGAAGCCTAGCTAAAGGTTATCAAGTAAATGTAGCGGACGAGGAATCTGTAAAAGGATTTATTAATCAAGTAGTAGCATATAGGGGTACTGTCCATGTATTGGTTAATAACGCTGGATTGCAGCATATCGATAAAGTAGAAGATTTCCCATCAGAAAAATGGAATCTATTACTAGGTGTTATGTTAACAGGACCATTCCTGTTGACGAAACATGTTGTACCACTAATGAAAAAGCAGCAATATGGAAGAATTATCAATATTTCTTCTGTTCACGGCAAGATGGCTTCTCCATTTAAAGCTGCGTATGTTTCTGCGAAGCATGGTGTCGTTGGCTTAACTAGAACGGTTGCGATTGAAACGGCTAATGAAGGAATTACCGTTAATGCGATAATGCCTGGAGCAGTAAAAACGGAATTAGTTATGAACCAGTTGGCTGGCTTGGCGCAGGAGGATGGAATTTCCGAAGAAGAAGCATTATACAAACATCTTTTAAACAAACAGGCTTTAAAACGTTTTGTCGAGCCATCTGAGATCGCTGCAGCGGCTATTTATCTAGCGTCTGAGGGTGCTGCATCTGTTACTGGTGAAACTCTTAGTGTTTCTGGTGGAATGTAAGACAATACATGTTAATAAGGGGCTTCTTTTGTAAGAAGTGCCCCTTTTTTTTCTGAAAAAGAAAGGTGTCAAGGAAGACTTTGTTCGCACAAGATTAACTAATTTTATGCCCATCAAATGGAAGATTTTAGTTTTTGTCATATGATTTTTTTATGATTATATGATATAGTTTGTGCCATTCACTAGTTTTGAGACAAAATGATCAGTTAACTCTTAAACCAGTTGCCTAATAGTAAAACAAGTCCCTTCTACCAGGAAATTTCCTTTCGATCCCTAAAAAACCGTCCCGTTCGTCCAACATTTCCAGTCGCCAGCCACACCGCAGTATCAGCCCCCTCTGCTACTGAACGCGGGGCACTTGATCCGCCCATGTCCGTGCGAACCCAGCCTGGACACATGGAATTGACCAAAACACCTTTATCTCGTAAAACATCTGCTAATTGAATTGTTAAAACATTCAAAGCTGTTTTGGAGAGGGAGTAAGAAGGATACCATCCTTCCAAATCCTCTATGGCTCCCATTCCACTTGATACGTTCACGATCCTGCCTTCCCCGCTTACTTCGAGTAATGGAACCAAAACCTGAGATAATCTAAGCGGCCCATAAACATTTGTTTCCATCGTTTTTCGCACAGTGTCTAAATCAATGTCAAGGATACTATTTTTATCATCAATATAGATTCCCGCATTATTAATTAAAATATCAAGCGATCCAAACTGTTCTTTTACATCAAGAGCAAGTTTTTGAATACTTTCTTCATTTGTCACGTCTAGATCATGAAAATGTACATCTAGCCCCTTCTTTTTTAATTGGCTGTATGCCGCTTTCCCTTTTTCTTCGTTTCTTGCGGTCATAATAACTTTTACTCCAATCTTCCCGAGCTGCCTAGTGATTTCCAGACCAATCCCTCTATTTGCACCTGTTACAATCGCTGTTTTTAGATTCATTTTACTCTTAGACCTCCAGTCTTTAAAAATTAAGCCACGACATAAACCCAATAACTTCTAATTTTTCATAAGGCTCAACTATAATAGAATGTTATTAAATGATACAAAAAATGGTTTCCTAGTCTGGAAACCATTTTTTGTATCATCCTTACAGCTCATTTTCCGTGCCGGTTTGAATCAGGATTGCAAAAATCTAGTGAATATTTTGTTCGAGTTATTTGATGAAACTTCAAACGTTCGTAAAAGAAATTTAAATAATAAAAATGGATTAGATTGTAGATTTAACAAAAGAGGTTAATGCTCTAAAAGTGAGTTGAAGAAGCTGAGTGTCTTTGAAGTGATTTACTTTTACTAATAATCATATTCCCAAAAACTTCAGGATATTTTTGGAAGATGTTCTTCACTATCTATAATTAACCTTAACAGAAACTTTTTATTTGATTTTCAGTGATCCCTTTTATTAATCCCAGTTCACTCATCAAAAATCCATGTGCGTTATCCAACATTGTTTTTTCGCTTGAATTAAGTGCTTTTTCTTTCTTCATACGCATTAAATCACGTACAACTTCAGCACCTTCTTGTATTTTACCCGTTTTTACTTTGTCGGCGTTCACTTTATACCTTTGTTTCCACGGCAGCAATCGATCTGATTCTCCATGCTGAAAAATGTGTATGATGTGTTTTAATGCAATTATGTCAGTAACTGGACGTATACTTGAACTCAATATTTTACCCGTAGGAATCATAACTTGCATATTACTGATTAACATTTTTATAACAAAATACTGTTGTTTTACCCCTGAGATTTCCTTTTCTTCTATGGCTTTAATTATACCTGCTCCGTGCATTGGATAAACAATGTTATCGCCAATTTGAAACAAATAATCCACCTCCATATTTGGTAACCTTCTTAAGCCTAACACATATAATATTTTTTATCAAATTTTCTATAATATCATAAATTTATTTTAAGCGTCAACTACTTTTTCTTCAAAAATCAAAAAAAGTAAAAACAATAGGAATCGTGTCGGATTACCAATAAAGGAAAGGTAAATTTTCCCTCATATATTCTGAAACCTCTACTAATTAACGTAGATCAATTTACCCTTGAAAATCCCGTTTTTTCAATCTTATGATACTTTTAAATTTCGAATTCTAAGGTTTCTGAGTCATACGAAATATTGTTTAGCCTAAATAAAAAAACGATTCATAAGGATAAGGAAAAAGGTATTGTTGCGTTCTCTTTATTTTCTAAGTTTATTGCATAAAAAAACCAATGTTTTTGTGGTAGTTACTTCTTCAAATAGCATTCATAGGCTGGTGAAAAAATGGGAGAATTGCTACTACGAATTTCACACTTTCTTGTAATTTTCCAATTAATAGACATAAAAAATCCACCTTTCCTAAAGCAAAAGTGGATTTTTACAAGTCTTTCTTATAAAATCACAGCTTAATCAACTGGAACTCTTGCATGATACAACTCATAATCTAGTTCACGAAAATAAATTTTCTTTTGTTCATCAGTCCAACCCATTTGCTTAGCCATATACTCAATTACGGCATCTTTGTTTTTATTAACATCTTTAATATTAAACAATAAATCTCCAGTCCGCCTCAAAAAGAAATCCAGCGGTGTAGCTACCATTTCATATTGAATTGCATATTCAAGTTTTGCTAATAAGACTGTAGGTAGCTTATTATTATAAAAAAACAGTTCCTTGTTTTGGACGATGTCATATAAAACAGACACATTCGTTCCATAGCATAGTGCCAGTTCCCTTGCTTCTTCTTCTGAAAGCCCAGCTTTTTCCCCTTTTTTTACCTGCTCTTTAATAAAACTGCTAAATTTCTGAGAACCACCAAATTCACCTCCAGATATTGGAGTATTTCTAGTGTGAGATTCCGTAAACTTTCTGCCGGTTTCCTCAGTAAATTTTTCGGAAAGTAAATCGACTACTGTTTCTGCCATTTTTCTATATCCAGTCAATTTTCCTCCGGCAATTGTAATTAAACCGGACCCAGAAACCCATATTTCATCTTTACGTGATATCTCAGACGGATTCTTTCCTTCTTCAAATATTAATGGCCTTACACCCGCCCAACTAGATTCAATGTCATCTGGATTAATCTGTACCGTGGGAAACATATAATTAATAGCATTGATAATATAGTTTCTATCACTTTCTGTCATCTTAGGGTGTGCTTTATCACCGTTATAAAAAGTATCTGTTGTACCAACATAAGTTTTCCCATTACGTGGAATGGCAAATACCATCCTTTGATCCTGTGTATCAAAATATACCGCCTGCTTAAGCGGGAATCTTGATTGATCAATTACAAGGTGTACTCCTTTTGAAAGCCTAAGCTTTTTACCTTTATTTGAGTTATCCTTCTCACGGAAATCATCTACCCAAGGACCTGTTGCGTTAACAACCTTTTTTGCCCTTATGTTGAAGGTCTCATTACCCAACAGGTCTGTAAAAACGATTCCACTTACTTGACCATTTTCATAATGGAATCCTTCAGCCTTAGCATAATTTATAGCATTTACCCCATTTTCAACGGCTTTTTTCATAACTTCTATGGTAAGTCTAGCATCATCCGTTCTGTACTCTACATAGCAGCCTCCTCCCTTTAAGCCTTCCTTTTTTATAAGAGGTTCAAGGTCAAGAGTTTCACGTTTACTCAGCATACGTCTTCTTTCTCTCTTCTTAACCCCAGCGAGAAAATCATAGACCCGCAGACCAATGGAAGTACTCCATTTACCAAAAGTACCACCTTGGTGGATTGGTAGAAGCATCCATTCCGATTTCGTTACATGAGGACCATTTTCATAAACAATTGCCCGTTCTTTTCCTACCTCTGCTACCATTTTCACTTCTAACTGCTTTAAATATCTCAATCCTCCGTGAACAAGCTTGGTAGAACGGCTGGATGTACCAGCCGCAAAATCCTGCATTTCAACTAGTGCTGTTTTCATACCTCTTGTTGTGGCATCAAGAGCAATTCCTGCCCCTGTAATCCCGCCACCAATTATAAGGACATCGTATTCCCCAGTTACGAGGTTTTTTATTATTTCTTTTCTGCTTAGATTAGTGAATGGCATATTAATCCCCTCAAGAATTTACAGGTTAAATACAATAATACGTTCCTCCGTCATTTCTTCGATGGCGTATTTTGGACCTTCCTTCCCATTGCCACTATTCTTTACCCCTCCATATGGCATATGATCCACACGATAGGCAGAGGCATCATTGACAATGAGTCCCCCCACTTCTATTTCTAGAGCAGCTTTCATCGCAAATTGAAGGTCATTCGTGAATAAACCAGCTTGCAACCCGTATTCAGAATCATTTACTTTTTCAATGACCTCATCAACCTCTTTATAGGTGGCAACAGAAACAACCGGTCCAAATATTTCTTGCCGGCAAACCTTCATATCATCATTTACATTAGTAAGAATTGTAGGATAATAGAGTGCCCCATTGCGCTTTCCACCCATCTCAATAACGGCTCCTTGATCGACAGCTTCGTTTACCCAGGCTTCTACCCTCTCAGCCTCTAGTAAGCTTATCATTGGGCCAACATCCGTTTTTTCATCCATTGGATCTCCGAGGACAAAGGAACTTGTTTGATCCTTTAATAGCGCTAAGAATGGTTCATAAATATCCTGGTGAACATATACCCTCTGAACAGAGATACAAACCTGACCAGCATTGCTAAAACCTTTTTGAACAATCATTGATGCTGCCAGCTCTAAGTCAGCATCCTTATGAACAATCGTTGCAGAGTTATTACCTAGTTCTAAAGCCACTTTCCTTAGCCCTGCCTTTGTGCGAAGGATTTCTCCCACACGTGGACTTCCTGTAAAGGTAAACATATTAATGTCTTTATTTTCAAGCAGCCACTCTCCAATCTTTGAACCCGAACCCGTTAATACTTGCAGTCGTCCGCTTGGAAGCCCTGCTTCCTCCATTATTTCAGCTAACAATAACGCACAAATGGATGTTACTTCTGCTGGTTTTAATACCACACTGTTTCCTGCTGCAATGGCAGGGCCTATTTTGTGACAAACAAGATTAATAGGTACATTAAACGGAGTGATAGCAGCCACGACTCCTACAGGTACACGGACCGTGAAGGCGATCCGATTTTCAGAACCTGGAGCAGCTTCGACCGGAATGCCTTCCCCTTGAATTCGTTTCGCTTCTTCTGCTGATATTTGTAAAGTTTGAACTGCACGTTCAACCTCACCACGGGACTCCCGAATGGGTTTACCCACTTCTATCGCAAGAATGTTCGCAAATTCTTCCTTACGCTCCAATAACAGCTGTGATGCTTTCATTAACACTTTATAACGCTCGTAAGGTGGAAACGGCTGTTTAAGCGCGGCCTTTGCCCCTCTCACTGCCGTATCAACATGCTCTTTTTTGGCAATGGAGATGTGCGCTGCCACCTCTTGGCTGTATTTATTTAAAACCGCCGCAGTCTTTTCTGTCTTTTCAAACTGTCCATTTATATAAAGTCCATATTGATTGGATAAAGTTACAACCGACATCTATTATCCACTCCTTAATATTGGGAATGTTTTCATTTACCAATTTATTTCTACGGGGAAAACCATTAGTTATAAAAAGACTTTTGTCTCTAGCGCAAGAATCCGGCCGAGTTCGATTAGCTGCTTCGTTACATCACCGTAGACCAATGCATAATGCGGCTCAAAGCCTTCATGCATAAGCTCATATACGGTTGATGTAACTTCGGTCGCTAATTCAACTTCTACCGATGTTCCGCTGAATGGCTGCTCAACATCAAGAGCCGACCCTTTCATGACTAGAAGCCGGTATCCGTCTGGATAATGACTGACTCTAAATATAGTCACTTCTCCTGGTTTTAAGCCAAAGTCCATTGCCAAGCCTATCTTTCGATTTGGATGTACACCTGCTGTTGCTCCAGTTGAAGGATGTGCAAGGGAATAAGCCCCAGCCCCACAGTGCCAAAATACCACCGAGTTTTTTTCTTCATTCACATGAACTAAATCCCCTAGGTAAGGAGCATTCCCACCTGTAAGTTCGCGTAACACAAACATCGAAATGGATCCATGAATATCGGATTCACATGAAGTAACCATGCCATCCTCTGTGAATTGCGACAATGTCGAACATGGTGCTGCGCCTAATTCATTGAAAAAGTCCGGCCAGCAGCGCATCGCTAAAGATTTCAGCTCTTCCTTTTTGATATGTTTTTTAATGTAGGTGGAGAACTGAGCGAATTTTTTTACGGTTTCATCATCGCGCTTTAAACCAATCACTTGCTTTGCTGCCCGGTCAATTTCCCTAACCCACTCTTCCTCTGGAAGCTCCACGCATTTCTTGAAAGCTTCCTGAAGGTCAATCTTATGAAGGGTAACGCCAAGTGCCCTTTGAAGTTCTTCCGCGTTGGCATCCGAGAAAAAGAATCCCGGTGGATAGTCCCCAACCACACCAATTTTTAGATTTCGCATCTTCTTCAGTACACGCATCACATCAAATTGGCGACGTAACCTTTGTTGAAGTTCTTCTTCATCTGGATTTCCGAATACGAAGGAAAAAGGATGTTGCTGGTTTCTTAGCACATTACTGGTGCTATTCCCACCAGTTAAAGAATTTAGACGCAGCCGACCGCCAATACTTGGTTCCCGAACGGACCATACAATGACTGGTTCTTTAAAATACTCTAATGCCTTCACCATAAATTCCCCATCAGCAAATGTAACACTTTGATATAAAATGGTATCAATTTCAATAGTTTTAATGGGCGCTAAAAAATCCTCGAGTTCTTCAATTGATGAAATGATCTGTTTTGGTGCAAGAACAGTTTGGCAGCTTTCTTCCAACCATTTCAGGCTTTGATCACGATACCGTTCGGCCACTTCCATATCAAATGTTTTTCTGCCAATTGGCAGGTATAAAACTGCTGAATTTATCATTAAACAGTTCTCCTTTTTGATCAAAATATCATTATCATTCCTTCATTATCTCTTTGGTTACAAAATGTGTTCTTACATTCCTACTGATGAAGAATCATATAAATATTTGAATATTTTCACCCATAATTCCCGGATACGCACCACGATTCACTAACACTTCTCTTTCAGGATGTACAAGAAGCCATTTATTTTTCATAAATAGCAATTTATCTTCTTCAGTCCGTTTATCGACCTCTTGCTCTAAAGGTTCGTTCGTACCTGCTGGTAAAATAACAACCGCCTTGAAACCATCTTGATTTACTTTACAAGGTCCAAAATGCAAGGTAGTTGCATAAATTTCTATTGCTGTGCCTTTAGGAATATAGAATGCTTCAACGATTTTAGAATCATAGCGATTTTGATTAATATCCTGTACACGTCCCAAAAGAAGTACCAGATCAGTAATCGCAATGTTAATTTCGCTGCTTTTATGATATTCAAGTCCATTTAAGGTAGAATTGGGTCCATTACAGTAGCCGATTTGAATAGGCATCCCCCCATAAAAAGTGCATTGAATCTCATCTTTCAATTTGGTATTTTCCATTTCCGGGACGGATGCTATATACACATTTCCGTCAACAGGAACCACTGTTTGTTCCATAAACGGGTGTAATTCTTTAAAATTATAATTCTTAATAATTTTGCCATAGGCTTTGAATTTCTGATCCACTATATGGAAAAAAGGGACATGTGTATTTATTTCTTTTAACCTATTAAAATCTGACATTGTCATTCACTTCCTATACCGGCAAATTCAAAAAATGGTGGGCCTTGTTACTACTACCGAATAATCTTATTTTTTCTTTCACTTTTTCTTTCATCAATTCACGTCCATTACCAAGGGACTTTGCGAGGTGATATTCGTGAGGATTATCCTTGAGTATTTCAAGCATTCCATAAGTAAATGCCTGGCGTAATTCCGTATCGACATTTATTTTCGCTACTCCAAGTGAAATCGCAGCTGATATTTGGTCATCAGGAACATCTGAACCCCCATGAAGAACAATCGGTCGATTTACAGCAGCAGAAATTTCTTTCAGTCTTTCCAAAGCCAGCTTTGGTGGTTTTTTATAAATTCCATGTGCAGTACCGATTGAAACAGCCAAGTAATCCACATCAGTTGCTTCCACAAAGGCCATTGCTTCTTCCGTACTAGTGATCATCGCATCCTCTTCTGCTACTGTAATATCATCCTCTGTACCGCCAATTTTCCCAATCTCCCCTTCGGTACCAATTCCGAGTGGACGTGCTTCGTTCACCACTTTTGAAGTTATTGCTGCGTTCTCCTGAAAAGAACGAGCAGACCCATCAAACATGACGGACTGAAACCCGAGTTGAATGGCTTGTTTCGTTTGAGCATAGTCACGGCTGTGATCTAGGTGAATGGATATGGGAACGGTGGTATTTTTTGAGAAAAGATCGATCATCCTTTTCATATTCTCAAGTCCCATATACTGAATCACCTTTTGTCCTATCATAATCATGACCGGTGCTTGTTCCTCTTCGGCTGCCCAAAGGATGGACTGAATGGTTTCTGCATTGTGGACACTAAACGCCCCAATAGCGTATTTATTTTTATAGGCATGAGATAATAAATCTTTTCCGGCAATATACGTCATACTATTCCTCCAAAACTAAAAAAATCTTTTTTTACATCTATTGAATCTACCTGAGAATAGTCGGTACTGATTAGTGGTGAGAGCCACTCGTAATACTTGTTCGTTTGATGCAAATATTCATACGGCAGCAATCTTTCGCTCGTATTTGCAACCGTATGGAGAGGTACAGCACAATATTCATATTGATAAAAAGGGCCAGGTTTTCTTTGAATGCTGACCATGACACTGGTTTTTCCCTCTTTTATAAAATCAGCAGCCATTTGCCCTATTTCATATGCTTCATGTCGATCCTGTGCAGATACAGATAAAGAAGAACTCCTCTGATTCATTCCGAGCATTTCAACCCTAGTAAAATATCCGAGATTTTCATTCACCATCTCTTTCAATTGAAAAGAGATGCCCCCCAGGACACTTCGCCCCTTTACCTCCGCCTGTTCCACTTGGCCCTGACCTTCAATTACCGATCCCTCGCTGACTACTACTGTGGCAGTACCATATTCCTTCACTGCATTCCGTACGTCTTCGAGAAATCGATTAATTTTGATAGGAACCTCAGGAACATATATTAGGTGCGGACCATCCTGTTCCTGTCTTTTTAAATAACCTGCAGCCAATGCCAGCCAGCCAGCATTCCGCCCCATCGTTTCAATGACTCTGACCTGTTCAAAATTAGACATGGCTGCTAGATCATAACTGATATCCCTGGTTGCATACGCCACGTATTTTGCTGCACTCGCAAAGCCTGGGGCATGATCGGTTTCAGCCAAGTCATTATCTACAGTCTTGGGTATTCCTATGACTTGTAAGGGGATGTTTAATTTCTGGGCCATTTCACTAATGCGATGCAGTGCTGCCATTGTTCCATTTCCCCCGATAAAAACGAGAGTAGTAATGTTCTTTTTTTCTAAATTTCTAACAGCGGTTTCTATTTTCTCTTCATCCATAAGGAATCTTCCTGCCCCGAGACACGCACCCGGCAAGTCTCTGCTTCGGTGAACCCGTTTTAACAACTCACTTTGAAGGGGAACGATATAATCGCGAGCCAGCCCCTCATATCCGTTCATTACGGCATATATAGGTCTTATGGATGAAAGGTTTTCTAAGAATCCTATTACACTCAAATTAATAACAGCAGTAGGTCCTCCTGCTTGCCCAATTGCCATTCCACTCATACACCACACCCCTTTCCTGGCAAACTATAATTCATTAATGGTAAATGTATCGAAAGAACCCATAAAATATTTGGACTAGCCAAATATCTTATGGGAGTGAAGAGATTAACGTTTAATGTATTCTTTAGATAAATTGTTCTAAGTGTTTTTTCGCGTGAAGAAGACCCTTTTGAACCTTTTCATCTGTCCCTTCCCAAATAGGATCTTCATGCTCAATACTAAGAACATGGTTATACCCCACTTCATGAAGCGCCGTAATGAATTTATTCCAATCAACATCCCCTTGACCCGGAATCCGGTGTCTCCACCAATTCATGGTCAGCATCCCTTCGGTCCGAAGGATGTTTGGGAGAACTTCGGTATCTTTCGCTTGGGCCAATACGATATGTTCCTTAAATTCATGTACTGCCTGCACATAATCAATTTTCTGCCACACTAGATGGGATGGATCGATATTTAAGCCTAGGGCGTTAGACGGCACTCTAGTAAATAACTCTTTCCATAGAAATGGTGAAACAGCAATGTTATAAACAGGCGGCCAGAACTCATACATCGGACAATTTTCAAAGGCAAGCCTTACACCGTATTTTTCAGCTTTTTCGGCAACTGCAGGAAAGACTTGCTCAAATGTATCTAGGTTTTCTTCGATAGTCTTCATCGGATCTCTACCTGTAAACGTAGAAACTACTTGTACGCCAATGTTTTTTGCTGCTCGTAATAACATATCGATATACTCCAGCGCTTCCCCTCTTTTCTCCTGATCCGGGGACAAAAATGGAAGGGCACCAAACATAATATCAATAACTGGCATCTCATATTTTTCTTGTAGATTCATGATTTCTGAAGTATTTTTCCCTTCCGCAAGCTCTTTCCAATTGATATGTTTATACCTTGGGCCGCCATGAAGTTCGATACCGTAGAAATCATTCTCCTTGGCCCAATTAAACGTTTTTTCGAGTTCCCAATTCATAAAGCAAGATTGGTAGAATCCGACTCTCATCATCTATCCCTTCCTTCCTGATACTCTTTGATTTATACAAAAATGACTTTGCCAGTTTCAATTGATTCCAACACAGCGTAAGATAGCTTTAGCATCTCTTTCCCCTGCTCAAATCCATAAGATACTGGATGACCTTGATCAAGAGCTTCAATAAAAGCTTCGAATTCTACTTGGTGAAGTACCCTTCTTTCCAGTGGAACGGTTTCAACTTGATCACCAATAAATAGATGAACTTCTGTTCCGCTGTCAGTACCCCACGTGTTGAAATAACCCTCTGCTCCTCCTTTAGGTCCAATGATCCTATCTGCTCTTCCCCGCATCTTTGTATGTTTCGCCAATCCCCAGGAGATGGTCATGTTTCCGATATCACCTGATTCAAATTCAATCGTGATGATGGCGGTATCTATTGCCAATTCCTCAAAATGGGCGATTTCCTGACGGTCCTTTCCTAAAATTCCGCCTCTTGCATACACTTTTTTAGGCTTCGAGCCAAACACGGTTTGCCACATCAGGAAAAAGTGACAACAAGTATCCACAACAGGACCCTGGTTGCCATTTTTATTATGCATGGTGATTTTCGGCCGTACCTCCTGAAGAAGATCCGAATTAAACACCATTGGAGAACCAAACAACCCCTTCTTCACCCAGTCGCTTGTCAGTTCCACACCATGTGCAAAATTACGTTGAAAACCCAGCCCAAATTTAACACCGGCTTCTTCTACAGCAGCTTGCATCCTTTCAACCTCTTCAAGTGAACTTGCTAAAGGCTTCTCGCAAAATACATGTTTGCCATTGTTTGCGGCCAAAATGGTTGCAGGTCCATGATAAATTAATGGTAATGCAATAGAAATGATATCTACATCAGGCTGGATAATTGATTGATTAAAATCCGAAAATACCTGCTTTACACCTGCTTTTTCAGCCAAAGTATTCGCTCTTTCAAGATCCACATCGGTAACCGAAACTACCTCATGCCCGGCTAGCTGCCATCCATGGACATGATGATTCGCCATGTCCCCTGCACCAAGAACTGCAACCCTATACTTTTTACTCATTGTTTCTACCCCCATTATAAAAATTGCTATTTTACCATTATTCAAGTTTTAAAGGGTAAGCACTCTACATCCCCAAGTTTTGAAGGAATTTCCTGCTTATAATGGCGCTCTCAACTGGCACTTTATCGGTTTCATCTTGTTCAACGGTCCACCATTCCAAATGTAACGTTTTTAATTCGTCGACAAGGGCGATCAAATCCATATCACCGTTTCCAAGTTCTTTCCATTGACCGTTTGCGGTGTCTTTCACGTGCACATATTTAATCGTTTCTCTATACCGATCAATAAATTCTTTGAAACTATATTTAGCACGGAAAATCCATGCAAAATCAGCAGCCAGCTGCATATTCGGGTCTTTACTAATCACATCGAACAGTTGATAACCGTAGTCAAATTCCCAATCATGGTTGTGGTACAAGAGCTGTATCTTTCTATTTGCACAGCTTTTTGCAATAGAAGAAATTGCTTCCATCCATTCTAAATATTCTTCTAGACTGTCTTTTTTTAATAATGTAACGATTAGCCTTTGAATACCGAAACGATTCATTCTTTCAAGTAAGGCAGTTAAATCCTCCTCGGGGTGATCGGGGTGAAAGGATTCAGCAAGAATATGTAATGCAACGATTTTTAGATTTGGATTTTGCTTTAAATAGGTGTTCAGGTTTTCCTCATCGTTAACAAGATTAAATCGGCATTCAACACCATAAAAACCTGCCTGCAAAACATCATTGAAGATGATAGGAAAATCAGTTTCGATCCGTTCTACGCCCCACATTCTTGTTTGTATGGCCAGCTTAGGTGAATACATCTCAAAAACACTTCCTCACTATTATTTTCAAGGGATGGCTTTAAAGAAAGGGAGACGTTGTTCCGTCTCCCAATCATAATGATGTTTTTATTGTTTCCTTAAGGTGTTCATCGCTTCATCTAATTTTTCAAGGGTCTGCTCTTTGGTCAATTTATTCGCCACATATGCTTGGAAAATTGAACCGAATTCTTTCTCATAACCAGAAGGCAGCATATTGTAATAACGTCCATCACTTAAACCTTTATCGGTGTATGCAGTTAGCGCCGTAGCCAGTGGACCAAGCTGCTCATTGGTAAATTTAATATTGGTGAAAGCAGGGATAAACTTAAATTTTTCCACAATATACTTTTGACCTGCTGGATCGGTTACCAGCCAATTTAACCATTCTTTTACTTCAGGAATAACCTTTGAATCCTTATTGATAGACCAATAGTTTCCTGCAAATGCAAACATTTCTTCGTTGGCTTTTACATCATCATTAATTGGAATCGGGAACATTCCCAAGTTTAATTTAGAACCCATCTGATCCAGCACTGGCTGTGTCCAGGAACCTTGTTGAATAATGGCCCCCTCACCGGCCACAAACTTTGCCATAGAAGTGTTGTAATCAGTCGTCATCGCATCTTTATTGCCATACTTTTTATTCAAATCAAGCAGTTTCATGTAATCTTCGGTCTGAGCGTTTCCTTTGAAAGTTACTTTTCCATTATTTAAATCTTCCATCCATTTTCTCGGATCTTCTTGTCTGGCAAAAACAGCATTAAACCCTTGCTTACCCATGGTGAAATTTTCCTGCCATGCATTAACGAAGGCCGTAATACCGGCAGCTTTCAGTTTTTTAGATACTTCTTCAAGCTCGCTTAATGTTTTCGGAGTTTCCTTAATACCTGCTTTTTCGAATAAATCCTTATTGTAAATGTAGCCGAAACCTTCTATGTTGTAAGGCATTCCATAGATTTTCCCATCCACTGTAATAGGTGGTTTAGCGATTTCTACCATGTCTTTCACCCAAGGCTCATTCGAGAGGTCAACCATCCGATCCTTCCACAATACCGCATCCGCATCACCATTATTGGTAAATACGTCAGGAGCATTCCCAGATGCAAAGGCTGACTTCAAAGCCGTGTTATAATCATCCTGACCACCCAAAAACTGAAATTCTATGTTTGGGTGTGTTTTTTGGTATTCTGTGGCCATCTCTTTTAATTGGTCGACGATTTCCCGCTTTAATTGAAGAACCGTAATAACCTTCTTCTCTTGGGATTTCCCCCCTCCTCCCGACGCATTGTTTGAACTCGATGTCTCCGTCTTATCGGAGCAAGCGCTCAGCATTGCAAGTAAAAGCATTAGAGATACACACAAGCTAAATACCTTTTTCATTTGATAGCCTCCCCAAATATTTTTATATGTTTTCATTTACTAACCTTTTACTGATCCAGCCGTAACTCCTTCTATCACATGTTTTTGCAAAATCAGAAAGAAAATAATAATTGGTGTAATGCTCATTACCAGGCTTGCCAGTCCCATATCCCACTGCTTCGCATATTCCGTAAAGAAAGTGAAATTCGCCAGCGGAATGGTTCTCAATTCTATGTTTTGTAAAATCAATGAGGGGAGCAGGAAATCATTCCAAACCCACAAGCTTTGGAGAATAATGACCGTTACAGTCATGGGTTTTAATAGGGGGAAAACCACCCTCCAAAAGACCCCATAAGGAGAACAACCGTCCATAACCGCTGCTTCTTCCAATTCAAGAGGAATCGACTTAATAAATCCTTGAAATAGAAAGACACATAGCGGTACTCCAAGACCCCAGTAGATAAAAATAAGTCCTAGATGACTGTTCATGATATTCAAACCATTAGCCACCTGTACAAGGGGAATCATAATAGATTGAAAGGGAATAACCATAGCAGCTACGAACAAAGTAAAGACCAGTTTACTAAATAAAGTGGGCCTACGAGCAATACGGTAGGCTGCCATTGCACTGATCAATGTCATCCCGGCAACACTGAAAACGGTTACAATTAATGAGTTCCAAAAAGCCTTAGGATAATCAATTCTCTCCCATACTTTTAGGTAGTTAGACCAAAGAAATTCTTTAGGCCAGCTAGCCCCATTAATCAGAATATCTGCGAAACTCTTAACCGAATTAATAAAAACGAAATAGAAAGGAATTAAAAATAGAATGGCGATTATGATTGCAAATAGCTCCAAAATCCACCTTCCCTTGAAGATTGCCAATTATTGTACCTCCCTTCTTTTTGTAAACCAGACTTGCAATAAGGTAATTAACGCGACAACAATAAAGAATATGAAAGCTTTAGCTGAACCAACCCCCATATTATTACGAGTAAAGGCTTCCACATAAATATCTAAAGCCACAGGCTCAGTGGAACGGAAAGGCCCCCCCTTCGTTAATGAGAAAATAACATCAAAAACCTTAAAGGATGTCGATAAACTGAGGAATACACAGACGGTAACAACCGGCATAATTAATGGAAGAATGATATGCCTGATTTTATGAAGAGTAGTCGCACCATCCATTTCAGCTGATTCCAACAATTCATGCGGGACACTGGCAATGCCTGCAATATATATAACCATTAAATAGCCTGCAAAATGCCAAACACTTACGATCACAATCCCCCAAAACGCGGTGTTTTCTGTTCCAAGCCACGGAAGGTTAAACAGGTCAATTCCCGTTAATTTACCGACTGTCGGGAGGCCTCTAGTGAAAATGAATAGCCAAATAAATCCAAGTAAGATTCCTCCAATAACATTAGGCAAAAAAGCGATGGCACGAACTGGATTTCTGATACGGAGTTTTCTAGTTAATAAGAACGCTAATAAAAACGCTAATACATTGTTCAAAATAACAACGACAACGGAATACTTAGCGGTAAATAAAAATGAGTTAAGAAAGTATTCATCTTTAAAGATACGAAGGAAGTTATCAATGCCTATCCAATTTTTTGCTGTTGAAATTCCATTCCAATCGGTAAAGGAATAATACATTCCCAATAAAAACGGGATAATTTTCATTATGAGGAATAAAACCAGTGCAGGTCCCAAAAATATCACGAGTTGCAGATTGTCGCTTTTTTTGCTATATTTCATTATTATACCTCCTCCCTTATCTAAAAGTTTACAATTAACTAAATTATCGGTAAATTCTAAATATTTGATATATGAAGTGTAATATATTGACATAGGAGGAATGATGTTTAGCATTCGTTATAAACTAACCCTACTGTTGTTGGCTGCCATATTACTTCCCATTGTAACTTCCATTTTGATCACCCATAATCTGACCAAATCTTCTATCACTGAAAAGGTGATAGAGGAGAACTCAAAATTATTATTTCAAGGGAAAACAAATTTGGAGAACTACCTGCAATCCATTGATAACACCACACAAAGCGCTTTATTTTCTAGAACCTCCTATCGATTATTTGACTTAATGAGAACCCGTACTCCTAAGGATCAAGAAAAAAATGATATCAATTTGTCTATCACTCAGCTGGGGGATTCAAAAAAAGAATTTCACCAAGTGTTCTTATTCTTGGACAGACAAAAACAAAGCTATCTTTACTCTGACTATGTAAGTAAACAAACTATGTCAAATTTTAAAACGGAACATAATGAAAGGGCTTTCACAGAACCAACCCATTTAAGTGATATCTATGGTTTCAATCAAAGGAATTTACTATCTCGATATGAACGCAAACAAGTATTTTCCTTTTATCGCATCATTGAAGACGTTCCGTTAAAGGACCGTCTAGGCGTCCTTTCTATTGACGTACGACTTGATTATCTGAGTTTTATTAGCGATATGCTATACACAAATAAAGAAGAAGATATTTTTATACTGGATCCAGACGGGGATGTCATTTATTCTTCTCAAGAAAAATTAATAGGTACAAAAGTACAGGAAGATTGGGTCGGTAAACTGTTTAGGATTAAAAAAACGTCCTCTCATTTTGAAGTAACCGATCATGGTTCTAAAGAATTAATTCTATATGATACTATTAACCTTCCTTATGCAAACTGGAAATTGGTTAAGAGAATACCCTATAGCTGGTTATATCATGATGCCAACCTTTTAACTAAGATTAATACTTTTGTAGTCATCTGTTTCTTAATTCTGGCGATTAGCGCCTCATTGATAATAGTTATCCAAACTGTTGTAAGACCCATCCGCAAGCTTATTTATGAGATGAACATTGTGGAAAGAGGTGAATTTAATGTTCAATTCCCAAACATCAACCGTAAAGATGAATTTGGGGTATTAGCTAGACGCTTTCATCAAATGGTTGATCGAATTAACTCACTTATTCTAAGTGAATATAAGTTAGAAATAGCCAATAAGACGAACCAATTGAAAGCACTTCAAGCACAGATTAATCCACACTTTTTCAATAATGTACTGCAGTCGATTGGCACCTTAGCGTTAAAGGATAAGAATCTTAAAATCTACTCATTAACATCGGCGTTAGGAAGAATGATGCATTTTAATATGAAAATTGATGAGTCCATTATTCCACTTGGGAAAGAAATAGATTATATTAAATCCTATTTGGAACTTCAGCAACAAAGATTTGAGGATGATTTCCAGGTGTTTATGGATATCGACGAGGCAACTTTACCTATTCAGGTTCCGAAGATGATTCTGCAGCCCATTATTGAAAATTATTTTGTACATGGCAGAATGGATCAAGGTAACCGGGGTGTCCTGAAACTAACTACTAAACTAGAAAATAATGAAGAACTGATTTTAATAGTCGAAGACAACGGACAAGGAATCAATGACTCGAAAATGAAAGAATTGACGAAGTTATTACGAGAAAAAAACGATTTTGAATGGAAATCATCGGACCATATTGGCCTATTAAATGTATTAACTAGGTTACGCGTTTACTTTTGCGCAGAAGTAAAAATGATTTTGAATCATGTAGTCCCACATGGTTTAAAAATAACGACAAAAATCCCTTTACATAAAGGCGGTGATCCAGAAAAAAATGAAGGTGTTAATCGTTGATGATGAAAAACATGTACGAGAGGCCATTTTGCTTTTAATTCCATGGGAAGAATATAAAATTTCAAAGGTTTTCGAATCACAGAATGTAGAAGCTGCTAAAAAAGTCATTGAGGTAGAAAAGCCAGATATTATCTTTCTGGATATGATGCTGGCAAATCAAACAGGTATTGAGCTATTAAGCTGGATTCATGAATGCGGCATCCCTTCGAAAGTTATTGTAGTAAGCGGACACAATGATTTTCACCTTGTCAGAAATACCATGAGATACAACGGAGTCGATTATATATTAAAACCAATCGATCAGGGTGAAATTTTAAATGCCTTAGAAAAAGCGATTGATGCGTGGAAACAAGATGAGGTAAAAAGATTAGAGAATCAATCGAAAAACTTAAGAATGCAACACTTTGAACCCATTTACTTGGACAAAGCTCTATCGGAATATCTTAAAGAACCTGCAAAGCATTATACTATTCTACAAGAGATTAACAGGGATATCGACGTAAACAATGGTCTAATTCGAATTGCCTTATTGAGCCTTCAGCTGATTCATAGGAGCATTCATCAAAAGTTTTCGACAAACAAAGACTTGCTGCTTTTTTCAATTAAAAATCTATGTAATGAATATTTAAGTCATTATGGCTGTGGTTATGCTTTTCAGGATTGGAATAATGAGAATGAGATTGTCATACTATTTTGGAATCAGTTTGACCTTACAAAACAAATTCTGGAGGGTATAAATCAGAAGATTGATCAAACTCTTGGTTCACATTTTTTCTTTTCTGTTGGCAAGCCACAGCCTCTTCCATTAGGAATCTCTCTTTCCTATGATGACGCTAGAAAGGTATTAAAGAGTAAATTAAATCTAAAAAAACCTGCCAGCTTTATTTTTGATGATTCACACCCAAGCGTCATAGAAAATGAATCTATTTATATCAATAATTATGAAAAAAAACTCCTTTTTGCCATGAAGTGTACAGAAGATACTATCATCAAATCAATAACAGACAACTTTACTAACGAATTGCGCACCTTACAAGCAATTACACTCAATCATATAGAGATTTGGCAAAACGAGCTCAATATTTTAAAGTTAAAATATTTTAAAGAATTCTCCGATCATTTAAAGCGATTTGACCCTCAAATTTCCTGTATCCTAATGAATGACAGTGGTCAATTGCTAATTGAGGAATGGTTAAAGGAGCTCAAGCAGTCTTTTATTCTTCTCCATCAAATCATATCCAAAAATAATACGGAAAGAGTAAATGTTTTTCATGAAATAGCTAATTATATCAGGAAGAATTATCATGAAGATTTAAGCCTGCAATATTTTTCAGATCATTTCTATTTAAGCCGTGAACATATTTCAAGGAAATTTAAGCAGGAATTTGGTACAAATTTACTTGATTTCGTCATTGACGTTAGGATGGAAAAAGCCAAGGCACTATTGTCCGACCCTGATTTAAGAGTTTCGGACATTTGCAAAATGGTTGGTTATAATGATGAGAAATATTTCTATAAAGTTTTCAAAAAAAGTATAGGGTATTCGCCTTCTCAATTTAGACATCAAATATTTCAGTAAAATAAAAATGGCTTGGAGGTGTCACTCCAAGCCATTTACTCACTAGTTATTTTTTAAAAAGGGTCTATAATTTTTCAATAGAATTCTAAACGGTCTATAGATAAAAGTGTTTTTCCAATCCATTTTTCATTCGAAGAAAACGTTAGTGTATCAATATTTTTTGGCGGGACTGCGTGGGAATCGAACCCACCAGACCTGGCACGCAGGTCTCAAGCAGTTTTGAAGTTTGCTAGCATCTATATTTAAAATACCTTGAAATACCTTCAAATATTGATAAATCAAGCTTTTTTGCTTCCTAATGTTTTCTAGTAATTAGTAATTTTAAAAATTTGGGCACCAAGCATGGCACCTTTATGCCCACTAATAAAAAAAGAAAAAATATATTACATTTTGGTCTTTTACTGCGTAAATCTCACTTGATGCCTTCCCCCTATGAATTATTGTCTCTCTAGTATTTTCATTATTAAATAATTATTTCTATGTATTTAGAACATCAGAAGCTGTTCAGGCTGTATATCATGTTTCGTTTACATATGTTTGAAAAAATTGATTTAAACAAATTAGGTTAGCTCGTGAATATACCTAAATATTATAGGAACTTCATTTAATGTTAGCTATGAATTGATTTATGACATAATAACTAACCACAATTTTTTATTTAATTCCTCATATCTAATTACTGACTTTAGCAAGGTTAAACTTAATAAAAAATGATTGTAGCATTTCTTCACAGATTTTACTTTTTGCTAAAAAGCAGTTTGAAGTTAGTTGAAGTGGGGAGCATATTTACTTATTTAGTAGACAGTTTGGAAGGGCTTTTAAACAGCTATTTCTATGTATTCCGTTGATATTTTAAGTAAATATTGCATTCAATTATCCATATAATAGCACTTGAAAGTAAATTAAAAAAGGGTGACTCCTACTTAAACATAGGAACACCCTACTATCTTTTAATGATATTAAGTACTGGGATTAAATATAAGTATTACATCTGCCTAAATTATTTATTTCCCATGCTATTAATTAGTTTTTTATCTTTATTATATTCTTCAACAAATTTACTTAGTTCATTCTTAATTGGAGATAGATAATTATCTTCATCATACATAATAAAATCTATTCCACTTAATAATATGTCAAACCGATGCACATGGTAGTAATAGTGATATTGTTCAGATAGTTTTTTCCCTAAATTGCACCAAAAAGTGAATTGTTCTAAATCCTTCTCTTTTAAGAATTCACTATAGTAATAGACTGCTTCTAAATAGTAATATTTTATATGAGATAGCTTTTCAATCGCTTGCTCAAAAAGCACAATTTTATGGCTTTCATCATCCTCACTTAATGCCAACATTAAATCTTTTATCCCCATTGTATATGGGTTTGTTACAACTAACTTTTCTATCAATTCTTTGTTATATATTCCCATCTTGGTTTTAATATAGTTGGTCTGCATTAGTTCTATATATTCTTTATTATAAATGCCAGATTCAATATATGAATCGAGTTCTTCAATATTGATTATTCCAGAATTAAGTTTAATTTCAAAAAGGAAAAACTCATCCTTTTTTTTGAATTCTTCCAATGCCTTATAAGCACCTAGTTTAAATAAACAACTATAAAGTTGATTCATATCGTACAGATTATTCTCTATACAAAATTTTAATACTTTATATTCATATCCTTCATGTGAATATAAATTAAGAGCGTAACCAGTAATTAATTTCTTAATACTAGGATCTGTGTCTGGTTCAAGATTCTCCAATCTATCGAACGTCATTTCTGTAATTAAAAAATCGATAGCTTCTTCAAAGTCACCCTCATAATATTTTAAATATGCAATCTTTATGTCTCTTAGTAAGTCCCCATTTATTACATTACTATAAATCTTGTCACATTTTATTAACTGATTACGAAATTTTTTTAATTGACCTATTCCTTGGAAATATCTTAAAAGCTGATTAATATATTTTATATTTTGAATGTTATCATAATTGAGTTGACCGATGTATTCTAAACTTTTGATGAAATTATCTTCATTTTTATCAAATATACGTAAGCTTTCTACACTATCCTCTGAATGTATTTCATCTAATAGTTCAAGCAAATACACATTGAAGGCAAATGCTCTTTTAAAATATTTATACTTTTCTTCTTCAGACCTTTTATTCAAATGAAAATCAGCAAATCTACCAATTATTGACTGAAGGGAAATGAACCCGCCATTTATTTCTATTAATGACTTATTTTCCAAACTTCTTATTTCTTTATTTGTAATCCTGTAGATATCAGTCTTGAATTCATTTGTATTAAAAAAATTCTTAAACGACTCCATTGGTATACCATTAGGAAATAAGGATAATATTTCAAAAACTAATTGTTCCCTAGGTGATAGCCTTATATAGGAATAGTAAATAGACTGATATAAAGATACAGACCTTTCAATATTTCCATCCACTTCGTTATCATAAATATCTATGTAGCCAGTGTTAGTAGCTCTAAAAAAGTCCTCTTTAAGTTCAACTTTTAGAGCCTCCATACTAATTGACTTCGGGATATTTTGTGTAACAATTTTTATTGCCAAAGGATTATTATTTAATAATTTTCCAAGAATGTCCTCTTTTAATATTTTGCCGTTTTCTTTACTTATTTTTGATGGATAAAGTCTTTCAAATAGAGCTACAGCTTCTTCGGAAGTAAAACTTCTTAACTCATGCTTTTCTTCAAATTCAAAACCAATCCATTCTCTGGACGTAATTATTACAGTTTTAAAGTCACTAATAAAGGTGATTAAGCTTTTCATTTTTTCAACCTCTTCTAAATATAGAAGTGGTTCGAAATTATCTAAAATCATTAATGAATCAGATTTATTTCCGTTATTACTCATATGTTCCACAAAATTAATAGAGTTTTCAAGGTTAAAGGTCCTAGCAATATTCCTTTCAAAAGTTTTATAATCCTTTACAAATTCACAGTCAATAAAATCAATTCCATCCTTGAATAGTCCACGTTCGTGAAACTCTACTGCAATTTTTTTTACAATTGTGGTTTTTCCTATCCCACCTGAACCTTTTATCGTAATTATTTTATCCTGACCTTCAAGAATTTTTCTTATTAAATCAGTAATATCAATTTTTCTACCTACAAAATTAATAAGATTCTTTTTTTCTATATTGCTAGAAAGATGACCATTATTCTTATTTTTGATAAGTCCTTTTCCTTTTTCTACAGGTGAAAGCAAAAAATTTGAACGGTTATAAATATTGGTGTTTAGGTTATCCAAATCTGTTTTCTTAAATAATTTAAATAACAAATTGTTCAGGTTATCTTCATATTCAAAAACTGCAATTGGATATCCAAGATTATCAATTTCAACCAGGTCAGTTATTTTATCTAAAAACAAAAATATCCCGTCTGGTCTAAGTATTGCGAGTTGATCTTCTAACCGTTTTATTGAAATAATCTTTTTTCTAAAATATTCATCCTCAATAATGATCTTTTTTTGAGCCACTTTTGTAAATATAAAAACATAATTGTAGCATTCCAGTTCATTTAGGTTTTCTTCAGTCAAATGATAACAATCTATCTCAACATTAAATTTAATAAAATATTTTAATATATTTTCTAAATTATAAAATAGCTCTGCATCTATCGGATTGCAATAAAGTATTGCGATTTTGAACACATTTTCTTCTTTTAAACCTAATTGAACATTCTCCTTCTCCTCAATTTCACCAGTAACTATAGGAAAAGATGAATTTTCTTTTATTGCTATTAAATAATCTAGAAACTCTGGTAAATTTAACCAAGATTCTAAAGAAATAGGCAATAAACCATATTCCATATAATCAACTTTATCTGTAGTTAGGATATAATGAGTTTTATTATAATTTTTGTATACCTCACAGATATATTTAAATGTTTCTTTTACGTATTCATCATTAAAACTAAATCCTATAAATAAAATTGTTTTATCAGATACAATTGACTTTAACCGTTCTATAGCAGCAGTTTTCGAAAAATACAAATCTTCATAATTGTCTCTAAAGAGGATGCAGTCTTGTGGTTTTTGAATGCATCCATGAATCTTATAAATATATTCCTTATACTCTGGTAATTTTGCTATATGAAAATCATCGTCATGTACAATTTTTTTAAAACTAGGTAATGCTGTTTCTAAAACCAAATCATAATTTGTTGTTATTATTTTTGAAGACACCTTACCTATTTTTTTAGGTATACTAAGATCAAAATCAGTTATTTTACGATTAATACTTAATTCTAGAACTTCATAGACCTTACCTCGATTTATAGGATTCATTACTAATAACCTATCAAGTATTTCTATTTCAGTAAAAAGATTATCTTCTAAGACATTTTTTAATCCCTCATACTTTTTATCATCAAGTGAAAGTTCATTGAGTACGTTCACAACCAATTCTTTCCATGAAGGAAATCCGAAGTTTTTAGATAGCCCTGCTCCTACAAATATTATTAAATTATCATTTTGAATAGCATTAATTAAATCTTTGCTAATTTTAAATTCTTTCATTATCTAATCTCCACTCATAATATGAATTCCACATATATTTTACCACTTTTTACATATATTGAAATTGTTTTTAAATGAAAGCTATAAAAAGTTGAGAGTATTTTAGAAAAACGTTTAACATAATTTACAAGAGTTGTAACTTTAATTGAACTTTTCGAAAAATAATTGCAAAAGAAGAAATGAGTGAAACCTTAAATCAACAAACTTGAAATGCAATAAACGTATTTCACTCCAAATTAAAAACACCTGAATAGATGGGAAATGGTGTTAATATTATCATGGTAAAAAAAGACTAAATAGAACTAAAAATATGCATAAATGATCTAATTAATGCTGCTGCCCCAAATACCAAATAGTGCTCAACAACATGAAACTCTAAATCGAAAACTTTAATAATAAGTGAAACCACACCCGCAAAACACGAAGTCTAAAATGATGTATTTTAATTTTTTGACTTTAAATAAAAGAACAATATACCCTCCTTATCATCTACTGGCCTACTTAATCATTTCTTTATTAGTATTTTTCGTCTTAAAGTTATATGTTTTGTACGGAGATAAAAACATCAAAATTTGCTTCATTTGTTGCCGTTGCTATTGTCTAGAAGTTAGGTCAAAACAAAAAGTACAAGGGAAGTATATGGGACGAATTGGGGAGTCTGAGAAGGAGATAGGAAGGCTTTAAAACCTTCTACAGGAAGAGAAACAAACGGTTTGAGTGTTGATGATATTGTTAAAATGACAGGCATTCCACGTTAGACGATCTATGCTAAAGCTAACTAGAAACTGTTAGGTTAGAAATTGATAAAGATAAAAGAGCTTAGCACATCCAAGCTCTTTTCAACCTTTTTTACAATGCTTTTACTTTCTCTTTAATCTTTACAAAAAAGTCATATAAATCAGTACCCTCTATGTCTGAAATCCCCATTATTTTTGCAATCTTTCTATTATTGTTTTTGGGATTCAGTCCTATTTGCTCCTCCAGCTTTTCATTAGGATTAATAGATGTAATACCCTCACTTATTTGTCCTTTAAAAACCGCTCTTAGAGCTTCAACAGTAAAATAGTTTTCAATTGCATATCTCTCTAATTTATGTACAGGGATATTATTTTTATTACAGTTTTCAACAAAACGGTCCCTTATTTTCTTACTGCCTGGATCCATATCAATAAGACCAATAATATTGTAGGACTCGCTAAAAACAGTAAGATCATGTTTGTCCATTATATCCCCACCTAAAGGCCAAATCTTAATATTATAATTTTGCACCACACCAAACTTATATAAAAATTCCTCAAGAACCGGCTTATCGGACGGCCCTTCGCACAATATAATTATATCAGAGGTAAGATTATCAGAAACGGAAAATCCTAAATCATTAAGTATCATGCTTCTACTAGTTGCATCTACAATATTTACTTTTTCGTCAAAAGTAACATGAAAAATCTTATTTACAAAAGTACTATCTAGAAAAATATTAGAGTGAGTTGTAATAAAAAACTGTTTTTTACTCTTTTCTTTTAAAATAAATAATAGTTTTCTTTGCATATCTGGATGTATGTGTGTTTCAACCTCGTCAACAAGAATTAATTTTCTAGAATCAATATTGTTTGCAAAGAACAGTAGTATTAATAGGTCACGTAATCCTAAGCCACATTTTTCCGCTTCAAGCCACTGACCTGAAGGGTTTGTAAACATCAATTTTAGTGTGCCGTCTCCGTTAATTACAATATCAAAATCACACCCGTCAGTAATGTATTTAAACTGTTCTTTCATACTTATGAATGTTTCTTTTTCATTTGAACCGTCTAATTGAGTTTTCATAAATAATAGTTGGTTTACCAATCCCGTTCCATTTGGCTCAACCTGCCTATTTTGAATATCATAATTTGGTCGTGTCTCTAACATTCTACTTGCAGGAATAAATAAGATTTCATCCTTATCCAAATATAAAAAGATTGAAGCTGCTTTTTCGGAAATCATCTGCCTAATCTGACTATCAACGAAATCGTATAAACCATTGACTTCTTTTTGATATATCTGGGATTCTAATAAAAACAAGTCGCTAATAAAATAGTAGTCTTTGTTATATGCTTTAAGGACTTGATCCAAAGCTGAGAAAAAATTCTCCGGTAATTCCTCCACCCAGAAATCTTTTTCATTATTTTCAGAATATATTTCACGAATAATATCTTCAAAAAACCTCCATAATTCTTCATATATAAACTTTTTTCCAAAGTAGATTTTATCTCTTCCACTAGATATAGTATTTAATATAGTTGTTTTACCAGAATTATTCTTTCCACAAAAAATATTTATTTTACTAAGATTGCTTAGTTCACAATCATGGATATGACTACTATCACTTGATATATTTATGGCTTGTATCATATGAAAAACATCCTCTCGTTTAATTCCCGGGTATATTCTACCAGTAAACGTTCTGAAATTCCATTTTTATGTATTACTTCCAAATATATAAATCCCTTATGCCTCTTCCTCTCCTACTGGATCTTTATCATTAGATTTCATCAATCTTTCTATCCAACTTCCATTTCTGCGGTACGAATTTGTGCAAACTGCAATTATTGGTTTTAATATAGAAACCTCACTTTCTCTCCTCCGGATTAATGAGCATGGACTTTAAATACTATTAGGTCCTTTTCCACCCTTCTATCCTAGCTGTGATAGACACAACGAATATTTCCAATAGCGAACATTTCTTAAAGTGTCATAACTTAAAAGTTTTGAAGATGGTTAAGAAGCTGATGGAATCGTAACAAAGTCAGAATATGCCCACCTTTTACAGCGGAAACACCAAAACTTCAACACTTTATCAAACTAAAAAATCCTGAACTCTGCCCTCTACGTAACCTCTTTTGGTGCAACTATATTTACATTTCCTTCCTGCTGAAAAAAGAAAAAACAGCTGAATCGCCAGCTGCTTGAAAATTAAATAAAAAGTTAATTAGATAAGTAGTGTAATTAAAATATTTACATTTTAGAAACCTTCTAATCTCTTAACATTTTTATTAATGGGACATTAAAAACTTGGGAAATTGGTTATTCACCTACAGCAAATAAAAATGAAGTCCTTGATTTCTTGAGTTTTTAACTTCTCTTCCTCTAGAAGCTTTTCTTGACTAAGTGCCACTTGTTTGAAAAGCCATGTGAATAACAAAACCATAACTATTAACATTAGAATTGATAGCGGTGTAAGACCTAATGTTTCAAAACTTTTAACCGCTAATTGAATTACATCTCCCAATTGCTTATTTACTTCCTTTCAATCTTATTTCTTTTAAACGAATACCACCAATTATCTTTTTTAATTGGAACTCCCAATAAATATTCATCAACTGTCCACTCGTGAAAAGGGGCTCCTCTTTCTATATGGCTTAATACATTTGTGCATAATCACTTGATTAAGTGAGTATCCATTATTTCTTAAGTATTATCCAATCGCTTGTCTAGCTTCTTTCAATCCACCTTAGTATTTCCCGCTATTATCAAATATTTTTTTGAAATTTCATTTTTCCATTCAATGCCACGTAGATTCCTAATTCTTTATCTCCTTCTATCGTAAAAAAATAATTATCCATACTTTGCTTCCCCCCTTCTTATCCATATTATAACAAAAATCCCTAGTTCTTCTTCTACTAATATAGCAAAAATTAATAGTTGACCATCATTGTTCTCTGTTGCTTCTGGTATTTCTACTTATGACGTTATGATAGTTTTTCACTTAAGGTATTATCAAAAGATTTCCCTTTCATGTATGAAGAATACCCTGTTCTTTTGGACTTTCTTTAAAAGATATGTCCTTATTCCAGTACAATAATTGAATAGCACCTCTAAAAAATGCCGTCATAGTCGTCATAGCCGTCATTACATTATTTATAAATATTTTATATTTATTTTTTCTACTTTTTGAATGCACCTCAAAAAGCAGTATCTAAGCATTTTGAATGAAAAGAACGAAAAGACTATCAAAATACGATATGGTAAATTTTGACATTTATTAAAAATATTATTATACTATAAGAAAGGACAATATTTCATTTTAAATCTTTAAGTAGCAACGAAGTTTTATGAGCTATTAATATGTATTTACTTAAATAGAAAATCTCGTTTACACTCACCCCTCGAAAGGAAGTTATCTAATGATAAAATTTGTTAATAGTAGGTCAACCTGTAGAGAAAATTGTGATTTATTTGATGATATTACAGCGCAATGTTCAATAAAACATAATATAAATGTTGATAACCCTTTCATCCTAAAAAGATGCTCCTATTTTATTTGTAAGGATACCTTTGCAGAATCTAAGTGTGAAAAACTAAATTCAGAGGATGATTATAATAATTTTGAAATCACAGGAGCAATTGGCTTATCAGATTTTTCATATCCTTGTAATCCAGATAAACCTTCCAATAGAAATGATGCTATTTGGTATGTATCGCCCTGTAAAACCTATGGTTGCTGGATCATTAATCATGCAAAAAGAAAATATATAGTTATTCCGAATTCCAAAAAGCCTGAGATGGGTTGGAATAATAAAGTCTATAAATCTCCTTTTCCTCTACATAACCATAATTATCCATTACCCCTAGCTTCAATGGTAGCTTGGTATATTGATGAAGAAGGATATGGACGATATGTTTTACTTATAATTGGAAAGATTTCTACTCTAACTATCCCTAATAATGATAATTTAAAAAATCCAAATTAAGAATCGAGACATTTCTAGGAGGAGTATAAATGATAAACTTTTTTGCAGGCTTTATACTTGGCAGAAGATTGATTAGTGGCGGAAGTAGTAGCATATTTGGCATCTTTATCTTCTTTGCTTTTACCTATATGATTTTCCATTCAGTGGAAGAGGTGGTAAATAGCTCCTTTCTTAGAGTCTCTTTAAAGATGTGTACTTACTATTTTTATCCTTCCTTGTGGGATTACCACCACGGGATAGCAGAAGGACATGACGGACTCAAAGCATGGCTTATGGTTGGAAATGGTATAATTTCAGGAATACTAGGGAGCATTTCATCGACATTATTTTTAGTGTTCATAAAAAATAAAGTTGTTGTCGAAAAATTATTTCCAATCCTATTTACCATATTAATAGTTCCAAACCTAGTTTGTTCAATGGGGAGATTTTTTTATTATTTATTCAGAATCCTCTTTATATAGATATAAATACATATATACTCTAGGATTTAGTAAATAAAATTTCTATTGGAGGTATTCTTTATGAAAGAAGGGTTAATCATATTTAAAAGCCAAAGAGAGATTAATGCAGCAAGAAAAGCAGAACTAAATAAGAAACACGACTTGCTATTGAATAAAGTTGATATCCTAGTACGAATAAACAACCAGCTTACCGAGAAAAGTTTGAAGGAATTATTACAATTTCATGATGATTCGCTGGTTAGAATTCATAGATTACTAAAAGATCTCAAGTCAGTTTATTACAAAGACCATCTCTAAACACTGATTTTACAATTGATAAGAACATTGGAATTCCGCAAGATTTAACACAATTTTGATATTGGACTTAGATAGAAATAGTACTCCTTAAAAAAATATAATTTTCTAGCAAATCATTATAAAAATTGATATCATATATATAAATATTTAAAGCGATGACCGCTAAACCAACCCTACTATTAGGGTTGGTTTAGCGGTCTTTTTTTTCAAACTTAACTACATAGGCAATATGCCATAGTCATCTAAATAGATGTTAATTAGTCATTTGAATTTGCACCAATATGTTCGTATACAGAGTAAGCTGTCACTCCTTGATAATCGCCTGATTCGATTTGAACTTTAACCCATCCTTCTAGTAAATTTCTTTCTAGGACTTTTACTTTTGTTCCTTTTTCAACACCTATTATTTCTCCATTTAACAACATTTCTCTAACTCGATTATCATCTTCTGAAAACCTTATAAAACTGTCTAAATTTTCTTTTGTAGTGCCCATTCCACTAAGTTCATAGGTTACATATGCATATGCACCTTCCACTAGACCATCTGCTAAATCATCTTCTGTAAGTGACTCGGAAGATGGTGAAGATGAATTACTACAACCAGATATCATAGCTCCTATTAATAATAAAATAATTATAATCTTCTTATTCACATTATCTGCCTCCCAATCCTCATCATTCTATTATCGGTAATTAACTAAGAAAATTTAGGCATAGCAAACCCAATCAGATTTGTTTTTACAATTATGTAGCCAGTGGTCAGTAAAAAGACTAAATTTTAATTTTTTCGTGTAAAGTTTCTGTACTTATACCCATGACAACTCAAATATTGATGGCAACTGTTACTGCTCTATATTCATCAATTGATTGATCTTTTTCAATGATTAACAGAAGGTAGAAACGCGTATTTAAGATTCCATAATTATCCTTGGTTGAAGTTAAACTATTCACTACGATATCTCTTATTTATAACAATGAGCTCCTTCGGAAGTTTTGAAAAATTTTTCATAAAGGAATGATCACGAAAATATACGAACACTTCATGACAACTTCAATATAAAAATAGAAAGATGTTCCAAAAAGGAATCTCACACAGTGAACGTAGAGAACACATATAGTGGCGAATAGCTATAAGTGCTCCTCTGTAGAAAGAATCTCTCAAAATACGTGTACTAGACATGCATCGCATTAAGGTAGTGTTCTTTGCGACCAAGATCATAAACAACCTGAAGAGGAGAGATCTAAGCTTCTTCCTACCTCTTTCGAATATTTGTTTGGCCTTTCTTATTTTAAAAACCTAGACCAAAATTCCCCTTCAAATGAGTAAGAGCTTTTGGGTTACCTTGTGCAGCAGAAAGTCTCATACCTGCAAATAGTAAAAAGCCCCCAGCCGACATAACTAGATAAACGATTTTATTTTAATCAGCATAATTTGAACTGTTTTTGACATCACCTCTTGGTGTGATACCCGCCTGTTTTCATGCCGCTTCTACTGGATCAGAATAAACAAAGAATGCAAATTCAAATACAGCCGCTATATCTAGGAATGGAAGAATCTTTTTAAAGGTTTGCTTCTTCATGTATTCACCTCCTTTAAAGGGAACAACTAGGCAATCCCTTTGTTTGGTAACAAAACAAAAAGCCCCCGGGGAAACCAAAAGATAACGTAAATAAATACGAAGCTTTCAGTTTCCTCGGGGGCATTCCGTTAGTTATTATTTGTATGACTTTAAATTAATAGAATTAAATTATGTGGTCAAGAGTTAAATGGAAAAATTTCAAAATCGGGTAACAAGTTAAATTATTTTTCTACTATGGTTTCCCCTTGGAACTCATAATGATCATAATCAAATGTATTGATTGGTATACTAAATCTTTTAGTTTCGTTAGGATCAATGACTCCACCTGGTATAGAAGTCATATAGTCTTTAATTATTTTTCCATCCACATCTAGAAAGTAAACACTAAAATATCCATCTAACGGTACATATCCAGTGTTAGTGATCTCTCCTGTTAGAGAACCAGTATTACCAGAATAGTTGATATTTGTATTGGAAATCTTAAGATGCTTAAAATTATCATCATATTCTTGTTCAGCTGTTGCTTACGGGTTAGGGTCACGCTTATATGTTTTTCCTTCCAGTAACGCATTTATTTCTTTCTGTGCTTCAGCTGCCTCTAAATATTTTCCTTCCGAAGAAAGCTGATCAACTTCTTTTTCAAGTTCCTTTATTTTTGACTCGTTAGAACTACATCCACACAGTAATAGACTCATAGTGAGTATAAGAAATAATAAAACTCACAACAAAAACTCCTCTTTTCGTTTAAGACTAACTATCAAAGTTGACAAAATTCCCTAATATTACTAGATTTCAGTATACAAATTCATGTTAAAAAGACAAGTAGAATAAATTATTAATAAACAAGCCCTCTATTGCGTGACAACCATTTACTCTCCACATTGGTTTTTGCCATCAGTTAATTTTGAAAATCTTATTTAAACGTTTTCGGATTATTTATAAATTCAATTCCAGCTAATTGATAGCGATAGAAAGCGTTTCGGCCATCCCAACCATCCTGCATATTTATTGAAGGTAAAGAGTTATCTTCATCCTCTGTCACAGTACAAGTATAGTAATATGTCATAAGCACATTATAGATTTCATCGTAAGTCAAAATTCCTTGTTTTGCTTTATTTACTAGAGTATTTAAATAAAGATTTTTCGGTATCATATGTTCAAAAATTAGTTTTACCTTTTCTTTTTGTTGCAGTATGAGTAAGGCTTTGGGGGTTATAAAGTCAGTCATACTGTATTTGCCATTATACAAGCCCTTCTGACGATAATAGCTCTCTGTTAGAAAATACAAATCATCCCCTAACCCTTTGGGACTTAAATGGTGTTGCTTCAAACGTAGATCGCTTATTTGAAGCTTTAAATGAATGATTTCGTCTAAATGTCGGCTTATAAATTCAATAAACTCTAATCTTGTAAATTCAATTTTTTTAGGTGTTAGATGACCCTCTACCTGTGGATGCTCTTTTTTAGGTCTACTACTATCATCTTGTTCAATCATTTGATTAATACTATAAACGACGCCATTTGTGTGTGTATAACTGATGTTTTCATGGATTGCCTCATTGATAATTGACCAGGGAATACGTTCTCGTCCTAGCTCAGCTTTCATAAAATGGGCTGCCTTTTGAATCGTAGGAAATTGTGCAAGTAGCTCATTGTCTTTATAAATGATTACTTCTATACCATTTTTTGTAAATTTCATATATTCACCTTATTTTCGAATTATTTATGAAAAAAATATGTTAGGGATTTTGTACAAATTTCTTCATAATTCTATCATATGGTTTATTGAAATGTAGGATTTACCATAATCACCTACATACAATTTCCTTCTTGGTTGGTAATTAACAAAAATAGGAATTTCTATGCTCTACAATTACTCCTAAAGCGATAGACCTGAATGGAAGACTGTTAATACATTTGTTATCTTTCTTCATAAACAAAACGCTTTTGTAGTTTTTTCTATTTTCTGTTTATGCTTCTGCGCTCTTGCCAATGTCTCTTACAGCTCTTCTTGTGATTTGTTAATAAAAAACAGAAGGCTTATCCCTTCTGTTTACCTAAAAGCTTTAATGATATTTTTTATTTATTCAATATGCCTTTTTTCATGTAATCCTAGAAAATCGATTATTTGATCAAGCATTAAGACACCGAGAGCAACTATTTTTGCCTATCTTGTTTCATTTTTGTGTTACATGTGTATAATATCCGATTTGTTTACTCACCTACTAGTCCATCACCATCTCGATCGTCCATATATTTATAGAGCCATGATTATATTTAGGTTAGGAGTCAAAAGGGTTGATAATAAAAGGAACACACATTTTAGATCTGTCTAATATGTTAGGTCCTTTAATTATTTTCTTATTCAACTAACGCCCCCTTTAGTTAAACAAGATATGTTATTCATAAAATCTTCCCGATAAGAGTATCTCCGCGAAATTTTTCCAATTTGGTTTTTCTGATAACATATTTGTATCAGTCATCCAAGCTTCAAATAGACTCTAAATAATCTTCAAGTGTTATATTTTCCCATTCCTCTTCGTTTGTTTTCAAGTCTGTTCTTAAGGATTTTATAAACATTATTAAGTCTTTTTTGGTTCTTACATTATCACTTTTATCCCAAATATCCATTCTGACTCCACCTAACCATACTAATTAATAAGTACCATTTTTCACCTAATCATATTTCTACATTTACCAAACAATTCCTCTTGAAGTAAACTGCTCTATAGTTGAAGAAGACTTATTGGAATAAATCAATCAATTGTTCTCTAATCTCTTTCCAAATCCCCATTTGAATTGATACGTCCTTAATCTGTTGAAGGACTGACTCTTTTAGGTGGATTTTCTCTTCATATACGGCTGCACAAAGGTGTTCCAATGCAACTCCCCACTCACGGTGTTCTAAATATTCTAATACAATAACTTGGTCGTTTTTTGGCAATCCATCCACTTGTTGAACTATATCTTTTATTTTCATTTCGATGTCCAATTAAAACCACACCTTATTCTGATTTAAACGCTAACCTCTAATAGCTTATCATTTCCTTATTAAACAAACCTGCCGCGTTCGTATTATAAGGTTAACCAGATTAGTAAATATTTCTGGTTGACCATTTTTTATATGGTCTTATTATAACAGTAGCCAGGGTAGAACGTAACTGCCCGTGGGGCTTCGACCCCGTCAGCTAAACGGTTCGCCCCCTACTTGTAGAAACATGATTGAGGCTGGTTGGGACTTAGATCTCGTATAACAAGCGAAGCTGTGACACTGCATGGAGGATTTAGGGGTACTGGCAAATCACTAGTTTAGGAGGAGGATTTAGAATGAATCCAGTCGTTGGTCTGGATATTTCAAAAGGGGAAAGTCAGGTTCAAGCATTTTTAGATAAAGGCAAACCATATCGTAAGAGTTTTAAAGTGTCTCATACTGTTGAGGGGCTTAGTTATCTAGTAACATTTCTGGAGGATGTAAAAAAAGAATCTGGCAAGAAGCCTTCAATAATTTTAGAAGCTATGGGGCATTATCAAACACCAGTAGTTCATTACTTGGAAGAACGAGGTTATTTATTAATTATCATCAATCCATTGATTTCCTATAAGGCTAGATCATCAAGCTTAAGAAAAGTAAAGACAGATGCCATTGATGCTTATCTTCTCTGTGAGTTGTTTTATAAGGAGGAATTAGAGCCTTATAAAAAGCGTGGAGTCCAGTTATTAAACCTTCGCAACCTTACTAGGCAACATGAAAATATTACTGGTGTGATGATTCAAACAAAGCTTCAATTTCAGGCAGTGCTTGAACAAGTGTTTCCTGAATATAAAGGGGTTTTTGGAGATTTATATTCGGTGGTGTCACTTTTAACTCTTTCAGAGTTCCCTTCTTCTGAGGATATTTTGAATGCAAGCGAAGAAGTAATCACAGACAAGATAAATGTTCTTTGTAAGAGTCGATCAAGCAGGTGGGCAAAGGAAAAAGCGATTGAACTTAAAGCTGCGGCTTCACGTAATCCTTTTGAAAAGACAGTCTATCAGAGTCATATTTTAAGCCTTGGTATGTATATTAAAATGATTCTTCAATACAAAGAGCATCTAGCAAAGTTAGAGTCAGAGATAGATGCCCTCGCTAAAGGTATTGAAGAATATAATATCATCAAATCTATTCCTGGTATTGGAGAAAAAATCGCTGCAACGATTATTTCAGAGATTGGGGAGATAGATTGATTTAATGACCCTAAAAAGCTTGTAGCATTCGCTGGAGTTGATCCTAGTGTCTTTGAATCTGGTAAGTTTTCTGCCACCAAGAACCGAATTACTAAAAGAGGATCTAGTAGACTTAGACATGCCTTGTATATGGCTGTTCGTTGTGCCATTCGTGATTGTCGTAAAAAGAAAACAACGGATGAAATCATACCCCGCAATAAAAGAATGCGAGAATTTTACGATAAGAAACGTGATGAAGGTAAGCCTTTTAAAGTAGCTGTTATTGCCTGTGTAAATAAACTCTTACATTGGATATTTGCCCTTTTAAAGAACAGAACGGCTTTCCAAGATATAGATTAAAACCTATATCTAACTAAATAACACAAAACCTTCCAGATCAAAACAAACGGAAGGTTATTTGGCATGCTTATTTTTAGTATAGCATGATATATTTTAAGTTTTTAATGAAAAATATTGACAAACTATTAGCTGGGTTAGCACAACAAGAAAAAAGACCGCTGCAGCGATCTGGTATCTTTAACTCTCTCACCCGTTACTTTAACTAGAAGTTTTATAAATAACCTATTGTTATTTCTCCTTCGTGATAAACCTCAATAACGTATTTCATTGGTATATAAAGAAAAATATCTGAATCAACTGCAATTAGTTCATCAAATACATTTATAACATTTTGAAATTTGGCTTTTATTACTGGAAAATCAGAGTATCTCCAGTACACTTCAACATACTCTTGATTGAGTAGGTCAGCAACCTCAGATAAATTAGAAATCAGATGATGGTTTTCAATTTTGTTCCAATCGATTAAGCCAAATCGTGAAAATGGTACCTGATTTTGAAACGAAATTTGAAGTTCATTACTCTTCTCATTTGAAAAATATAGTCACTCCACTCCCTAGAGCTTCAATGCATTCATCAAATAAAACTCTATAATGATTGATACTTTTTAATTTGTCTTGTTTTTGTTTTTGGCGTTCTAAAAGAAATTCCAGCCTTTTCTTCCTATCATTATTTTCCATACACTTTTCACCCTAGCAAAAAATTCATTTTTTTATTACTTAATTCATCTTTCTTATTAAATAATCCTGCTCGTTAGTTGAATAACAAAATGAGCTGCCGCCGTAGGAGGGGCTTGGTGATAAGCCCAACTCCCTCTTTTGTTTATACCTATAAATAATTCACCGTATTTTCATCCGAGGCAATACTAACCAACAAACTTTCTTTTACCCCGCTTTTACTAACTTCAATTGTAAATTCATAATTATGGAATCGACCAGTGACCCGCTCCACACCGTTTGGGTCTAAAAAAATACAGACAGGAGCACGTGCCTCTACCATTGATAAAATAGGCGATACGTCTGTATACTCTTTTCGGAAGAAGATTGCCTCATCTTTTAAATCCTTAAAATTAACTAACATCATAACCAGCCTCCTGACATTATTAAAAGTTGGAATGAGTTTTCATCCCACTTATATTTTGTGCACGGGCTGTTCCATCAAATGCAAAAGGACAGCCTGCCTAGGCTGCCGCAAAGTGTATTTATTTCCATCTTACTTCCACTAACGCACCCATTAGCTTAAGTACATTATTTCACAAACTTTGTCACGATAAAGGCGACAGGGGTATCCATTCTTTCAGATAAGCTGAACAATGTTCATCTGAGATATGGAAATTTCCTCTACATGTTAAAACTGCTACTTCAACTCTTGACTCAGTTATCTTAATGGGAAGTAATAATTTTACTATGATTTCTGCTTTGTCTTTCTAAATAACAAATAGGTGAATAACGGCATTAATATAACCATTATTTCGTCATTTTTCACAATCAAACGATACAACCCATATCCCCAAATTAGGACAAGCAAAATTATATTCCAAATAATATCTGTTTTTTTTGATTTCATTTTTGATTCATTATCCCTTCTTGAACACCTTACTGAATCACCTTTATATTAACATATTCTTCTTGTTTTACTGTTTATCCTTCTTCAAGTAACCTGCTTACGTTTGTTCGATAAGACTTTTAAAAAAAAGGAGACAATCCTTCTTGGTTCATCGCCTCCAATAGTTGAAGAACAACTTATTCTAGTCCCACCATATTGAAAAAACTTTATAATCAGCGATTAACTTGGGTGCTATCGGAGGAACACCAAAAGCGTACCCTTCATCTACTTCAGAAGGTTCCAATATATTAACCCATTGTTCTACCGTTGATTTTTCTGCGTTTGTTAATATATAAACTCTTTCTGAAAAAGCCCAATACTCTTCATCATCTTCAAGTTCCATTATTTCTACAAAAACACCCTGAACATTTTCCCTTTTTCTAATATTAAGCAATGTTTCATAAAAAGTACTAATCCCAGGGTGTTTTAACAGATTAGAGCCAATGGAGCCTTCATCTGTATTTCCTTCAAAGAAATCTTCTAGTGTAACGATTGGTGCTGTTTTTGCATCAGGATAACCTTGTGTAAATATTTTTTCTTCAAGATTTTTTCTCAACCTTACCTCCACATCCTTAATCAGCCTTTGATTCTTTTATAAATTCAACATCTGAATCTTTAATCCTTCTTGAACTATCCTGCACTCGTTAGTGCAAAAAAAGCTGCCTTAATGCAGCTAATTCAACTTCTTTTACACGTTTTATCCAATTTACTTTTTTACATCTTCAACATCATTTATAGCATTTTTTGCAGTCAATTTGTCTTCACTTAATGTATGCCCTTCTAGAATAGAGACAAAATATTCACCGTTAGATACCGAAACGTAATTAGGTTCCTCATTAGTCTTTTTAAAATGAATTGTGTATTTATTGCCATTCATTGTGTTTAGTTCAAAACCTGTTTCTGTGGTTAACTGAAAACCTGGTGTAATTTTCTCAGCATAAAACCCGTTGTCATCCTTTTTTAATTCTCCAACAAAATAGATATTGGTACTCTCTTGGGTCACTAATAACTTGTCTCCTTGTAAAGTAGTAATTAAATCAATACTGCCTGAAACATTTTCAATTTTAATATAATGTTGAAATGCCTTTTCTTTAGAAGAGAAATGTTCTATTTTGTCCTTTGATTTAGAAGTTGTTACATTACAAGCTACCAATAGAAAAACAGTTAAACACGCTAGACTAGCTTTAAGTTTTTTAATAATCGTTCCCTCCTTTATACATTTAAATGGAACCAATTTCCCTATATTACCATCACCTTGGATCTATTGGATATTCGCTACCCATTTGTTGGATTCCTTCTTGCACTAAATGCACCGTTAGTTGAAGAAGGATGATTTACTTATGTATTAACTTAGTTAAAATTTAAAGCAAAGGAAATTAAAAACGATGTAATAGCTATTGTTAGTATTATTAAAATAATGCTTATCACGACTAATAAGGTTTCTATTTTACTAATACTTTTATTAAAGGTGTTAGTTGAAATTATATAGACCGAAATTACGATGAACATGAGTGAAAATATTAAACTTGTCAAAAGCCATATATCGCCCCAGTGTAGAAGCAGCATGATAAAACTACATATGAATCCAAAAATTGATATTATTAAGGAATTAACAGACCAAGGTGAAAAATAATTTAGTAACACAACCCCACCACCAAGTGTAATTTTACACTTATTATAACATTCAAGTTGATATTCTAGGTAGATGTTTTACTTTATTAAAATAACCTGTTCCGATAGTAGAACAAGAAAAAAGAGCTGCTGTTACAACTCTTATTAAACTCAAGCCCCCGTTTGTTTAAGTGAATTTTTCCACAAAATTCTTCATTAAAGTATCAGTGTTAATATCATAAAGCAACCTAAACTTAAACATAAATATCCAAAGGGTTTGGGTTGTCCACCATCTTTTATAATATCCCAACCATTAAATATAAATAAAAAAGATGTAATTGAACGAAAAAAGGGAGATATCAAAGGATAATCTCTCTATAGTAAGATGTTAACAATTACAATAATTAGAAAAATTGTCGCAAGAATTTATTGCAACTAAGTAAGTTTCTTATAAACACCCCTGTATTTAGTCTGAGTCTACTACATTTTTGAGAAATTGACCCGTTAGTCAAATTTGAATTTACTTTACTTGTGCTTTCTTATTCCACAATACCATACCTAAAGAAACTCCTAATGCCACAGAAAAGGCTGTAAGGACGTTTAAATTGTCCTTAAAAATAGCATTAAAAATTAAACTGGTTATAAAGAGAAGGCAAAATTGCCGGAAAAACCTATATATTCTTTTCAAATTATCCTCCGCCAAAAAAATTTCATAAACAAATAATCCTTCTATAGTAACTTGTTTCGTTGCTATAACCATTCTATCCTGCACTGTTACTTTACAGAAGATAAGACGATCCTCCGTTACTGAAGCATCACACCCAATAACTGAAAAGCATAATATTTTTGCTTTGTGAAATATCTACTAAAGCTGAGAGTAAATAAACCACATGATGATTGCAATAAATGGGATGGCAAAACTAATTTTGAAGCTAATCCAATAAATTTTATTAAGTTTATTATATTTCTCCGTGTATTTCGAATATGCTGCTTTAACCTTTTCATAAACTTCTGCTTCCGTATCATCATAACTATTCTCTTGGCTATCATTAATAAACTGCTCAAGTTTGGGAAAGAGCACTTTGTTTATCTTTCGAGAGGTAAAAAATTGCCAAATTCCTTTGTAGAGCCCAAATCCAACATTCCACGCGAATAACAAACTGATTAAAGCACCAATAAAATCCGAATATAGTTGTCTACCGAAACCGTTAATCGCACTAATAATTATGATAAAAGTGAATGCAGTTAAAATTAAAATTATTACAGCAGTTAGAGGTTTAATCTGATAAGGTTTTTTTATCTCTTCTAATATTTCTTTTTTACTCCTCGTCATTTCTGCAACATCCAGCTTCATCAAAAATCACACCCAGTATATTTTTATACCTAAATAATTCTATAGTTGTCTTTAATTATCCTTCGTCAATTAAACTGCACCGTTAGTTCAACAAAAAAATGACCACCGCAGCGGTCATCATCCTAAACAAAAGCACCCGTTCGTAATATAAGGTTAGCCAGATTTTACTGGTTGACCTTTTTTTATATGGTCTTATCATATCTGT